>CALQEM020000177.1:0-7120 GCA_943329595.2 Bifidobacterium breve | reverse complement strand
GCGGTGTTTGGCCGACGCCGCACGATGGGCCCGTCACTGGCCGGCAGACTCAATGCAGCCGAGGGGTTGGGCGAGTCGGGTGGGGTCTAGATCGTGCTGTTGTCGATGACGAAGCGGTAGCGAACGTCGCCCGCGACGACGCGGTTCCACGCTTCGTCGATCTGCTGCGCAGCGATGACCTCAATGTCGGAGCCGAACCCATGCGCGGCGCAGAAGTCGAGCATCTCCTGAGTTTGAGCGATGCCGCCGATCATTGAGCCGGCAAGTCCCTTGCCGCCCACGATCAGGCTGCCGACGTCGAGGGGCATAGGGAACTCTGGCACCCCGACGTACACCATCGTGCCGCGCGCATCGAGCAAACGAAGGTAGTCGCCGAGATTGACCGCGGCACTGATGCTGTTGACAATCAGGTCGAAGCTACCCGCGTTCTTCTTGAAGGCGCCGGGCTCGTCGGTGGCGATGGCGTGATGGGCACCCAGCCGGAGGGCGTCCTGCGCCTTGGCCTCGGAGCGCGTGAGCACAGTAACTTCGGCGCCCATGGCGACGGCGATTTTGACACCCATGTGCCCGAGGCCGCCGAGCCCCGCCACCGCCACGCGCGTGCCCGGCCCCGCCTGCCAGCGGGCCAGGGGCGAGTAGAGGGTGATGCCGGCGCACAGGAGTGGGGCCGCGACGTCGAGGCCGAGGGCGTCAGGGATGCGCAGTACGAAGCTCTCGTCGACAACGATGTGCGTGCTGTAGCCACCCTGAGTTTGAGTGCCGTAGCGATCGGTGTCGTTGTACGTGCCCACCGAGGTTGCGCAGAGCATCTCGTTGCCGGCCAGGCAGTGCGCGCACTCGCGGCACGAGTCGACCAGGCAGCCGACGCCGACTCGGTCACCAACCGCGTACTTCGTGACGTCGTCACCCACAGACTCGACGACGCCCGCGATCTCGTGACCGGTCACCAACGGGTAGGGGACCGTGCCCCACTCGCCACGGCCGGTGTGGATGTCGGAGTGACAGATTCCTGCATACGCAATAGCGATGGTGACGTCGCGCGGACCCACCTCACGACGCTCAATCGTGGTGCGCTCGAACGTTCCGTCGGGAGAATTCAGGGCATAGGCGGCAACAGCTGACATGCCCCGAGTCTAGGTGCGGCACACCGCACAAACGACACCAGCGGCGGCTCCCCCACCCTCCCCGAATGCATCGGGGGCACCCAAGCACGTACCTATCGCGCTACGGCGCCCCAAGACGTCACCAGTGTCCGCTTACCCGCGAGGGATCGTGACCCCGAGATTCGCACCCGTGAAGTGGGGGAACACCGTGGTCGCACCCGCGGTGTCGACCTGACAGCGGTTGACGAGGATGTCGGCCAGCACAGCTCGGTAGTCGGTGGTCACCGTGAGGTCGCCATCGGTGAGTGCCGCCTCGGCCAGGGTTGGCCACGTGCCATGCACTGCCGCATTCACATGCCCGCCGAGCACGAACATGGCGTTGCCCCAGCCGTGATCAACGCCCATCGAATCGTTCTCTCCCACACGGCGGCCGAACTCGCTGATGGTCACTAGGGTCACGTCATCCATCGTGGTGCCGAGGTCGGCGACAAACGCGGCGAGCGCGGCACCGAAATCGGTGAGGTGATCGTGCATCCAACCGGAGCCAACAGTTCCCATTCCGGAGTGCATGTCCCAGTCGCCGTAGTCGATGGTGGCTACGCGAATGCCGGTGTTTGCCTTGATCATGCGCGCGACGTCGGTCAGCGCGCGCCCCAGATCACTGCTGGGGTAGGTCGCCCCATGGGCTGGCACGTATGTGGTTGCCGCCAGTGCCTGAGCGGTGCTGAGGGCGTCGAGTGTCATCGAGGCCGAGCGCTGATGAATCGGATCGGCCCCGCTGTGAAGGGCGCGCAGTGCGGTGTCCCACCGGGGCCGCGATTCGTCGTCGACACCATTGATGTCGAAGGAGTCCAGCGAGTTCATGCCGAGCGTGGGAAAGTCACCGACGAGTTCGTAAGGCATATCGGTGGATCCAATCTGTACCGCGTTAAACGGACCGTCGGAATCGTGCAGCGCCAGGGCGCGGGCTAGCCAACCCGAGCGCGACGGCGTGCCCGGTGTGGCCTGCTCGATCTCGTCCATCGCCGCAAAGTGACTGCGGTTGGGCTCAGCGAGTCCCGTGGCGTGAACCACCGCTAATTTGTCGGAGTCGTACAGGGCCTTGAGCGGCGCCAGCGCCGGGTGTAGGCCGAAGCGACTATCGAGCCTCAGCGTCGCAGCCGCAGGAATTCCGATGCCCGGTCGGTGGGTGAGGTAGTCGGGATCGCCACTGGGCACCACGGCGTTAAGCCCGTCGAATCCACCGCGTAGCGAGAGCACCACCAGCGTGTCACCCGTGTAGCCCGGCGTGACCGCGTACGCCACTGACACCGTCGACGTGATGAGCGTCGGTGGCAGGGCCAGTGTGCCGGCGCCGACGAGCATTCCTTTGAGTAGGTTCCGTCGCGTCACCACCGCCCGCGCCTGCGCCACCTCGCTCTCCCTGCAGCCCTCGCCCACGCGTGTACTTGTCATCGTGTCCTCACCGGCATTGGAAGTAGGGGGAGTCGAGCAGAAGCGAGACGAGCCCGCCGGCTTCCCACGATGCGACTCCCGAGTCAGCCGTCACGCGGTCACCTGCCCCCACACCCAAGAAGGCGAGCGCGGCGGCCACGTGTTTGGGAGCGAGCGCGCGCCCGAACAGTCGACGCGCCACCACGTTGACGGCCTCGCCGTGCGTGGCGGGCAGGGTGCTTCCGAAAAGCCAGGTGGCAAGTTCAGGCGCCACGAGCGAGTTCGGCCACCATCCCTCGACAAGTGCGCGCGTGGTGTTCCAATTCGTGAGCGTGACGCCGGTGGATGACCAGGCTGCGGCCACGTCGGCATAGCCAGTGGGGAACGCCCAACCGAACGGTGAGTGTCCGGCCGCCCCGGCCTGCCATACGAGGGCTTGAATGCCATCGACGCTCGGCGCCCGATCGGGTGCGATGTCGAGTAGACGCACGGTTGCCGCGATCTGCTCGAACGGACGGGCGAACTTCTGCCCAATGCTGGCGCGGAACTCGTCTGACAGGAGCAGTTGTCGCAGCATCGGTGCGATGGCGGTGTCGTTCGCAAGATACGTGGCCGCCAAGGCTGTCACCAGCGGCTCGGGCGGATCGTCGGACACGAAGTGCCGTACCAACTTGAGCGCGAGCCGATGCGCGGTGGCCGGATGGTGTGCGAGATGGCGCACGTACGACTCCGCGACGACCAGACCCGCAGACTTGGTCGCATTCGCGGTGGTGAAATCGAGCACGGTGACCGCGCCGGTCCAGTGCTTCCACGGCTTGTACAGGAACTCCCCTGAATCGTAAGAAACCGACAGCCCGGTGAGCAGTCGCGCCGAGTTGAGCACCCCCTCTTCTCCGTAGCCGGCGTCGATACCCACCGTGTGCAATTCGAGTAGTTCGCGTCCCTGATTTTCGTTCGGGTGCAGAAGATCAGAGTCGCGATTATTGAGGTAGGTGAGCATCGCGGGATGCTTGGTCACATTCCAGAGCAGGTCGGCGAAGCTGCCGAAGGCTCCGTCGCGAATGGTTGCCGAGTAGTGGGCGCGTGACTCCTCGACGTTGTCGTGGGGGCAGGTGACGTTGAAGTGATTGCCCCAGAAGTCGTCCATCACCGACTGGAGTTGCCTCCGTGACCACATGGCTCGAATGGCGTGCCCGGTGAGCACACTCTGCATCTGCTGCCACCCCTCGCGCGCGCCACTCTGAATGTCACCGTTCACCTGCCAGATCGGATCTGACTGCGCCGGAAGTCGCGACAGCACCGCATCGCAGGCGGCATCGTCGATCGCGCTGGGCGCGAGCTGCCAGTCGACCCACCCTTCAATGCCGAGCCGAGAAACATCGGCGAGAGACGCGGCCGAGACTCCCCAGCTCGCCCGGCGCAGCAGGTGCCAGGCCGCATCGTCGCTGAGGTAGGGATTCGTCGATGAGGGGGCAGGCGTCGGCGCGGGGGGTGGGGGCGTCGGTGGTTTCGGCGTTGGCGGTCGTGCAGCCGCCATGAGTCGCAGGTGGAGGTAGTGGTCGTACACCAGACGCTGGCGCGCGCGGGACCAGACGTACGGAATGCGCGTCCAGACACCCTTCGCGTTTTTCAGTTGAACGGCGGTCCCGACCAATCGAACGGTGACTCTGCGCGTGCGGCACTTCGTGACGACGGTCGCGCGCGTGGTGGCGTTGTAGCGATAGGTGAGCACGACGTCCTGCCGCACGGTCTTCACGACTGTGGTGGCTGCCTCGGCGCTTCCGGAAGTCAGCATCGTCACGCCAGCGGCGGCCGCGATCGCCGCCCCGCTGAGGATCGATCGTCGTGCGAGGGTGCGCTGCGCCACGTCATCGACCACAGGGGTCTCCTCATCGCCGGTCCGCAACTCGTTCGCCATAGACCTCGTGAGTCGGCGCCGACGGGGAACGGCTGAACGCGGGGCGCGATCGGCCACCCACTTGGTCTAGCCAGGGGTTGAGCGAGGGAGTGACCTCGACTGGGTCGCTCCCCCGCCTCAGCCGAATTCAGCGGCGATGTGTGACCCCGTGAGTGAGCGGTGAGACCTCGACGGTGTACTCCTGAAAGGGCACACCGAACTCCTCACCCGCGGGTCCAGCACGTTAAAGCCGCGCGCCCCTGCGCCGCTTCTTTGGTCAGAAGGTGCCCGTGCGGGGCTTCGATTGACCAAAGATGACCGCAACGTGGGCTGTCGCGTGGGCTGAGGGCCCCAAGGCCGTGTCAGGTGCGCACCCGTGACCTGCCCTCGGTTGTCGCAGGCCGCGCTACTAGGGAAAACCCCACGTCCACCTTGCACGCAGATGTTTCCTCTGATCTGCTTCGCGAGTCGCCGTCAGACGCACACATGCATCCGACTCATCCGCGAACCGGCTGCACATGTTCGATCCGAGGAGGATCTCAATGAGTGGAACCAAGCGCGCTGTCGCCGTCGCCATCACGGTGACCAGCACCCTGATGCTCGCTGCCTGTGGCAGCACCCCTAGCACCACCTCGTCGACGGCCTCCAACACCGAGAGCGTCGCTTCTTCCCCGGCATCAGGAGCCACGGGTTCCGCTGAGGTCTTCTCGTCGTGGACTTCGGGCTCGGAGAGTGCCGCCCTTCAGTCCCTTTTCGACACCACGAAGTCTGCGAACCCGAGCCTTGAACTGGTGAACGCCGCCGTTGCCGGTGGAGCGGGGGTCAACTCCAAGCAGGTGCTTACAGACCGTCTCGCCGCCGGCGACGTACCCGAAACGTGGAAGACCACGCTAGGAAGTGAGCTCAGCAATTACGTCAAGCAAGGCGTTGTCGCTGACCTCACCGACCTGTATGCGTCGGAGGGCTGGGACAAGGTGGTTCCGAAGGAACTCATCGACAACATGTCCTACGACGGAAAGACGTACGCCGCCCTCACGGGCGTTCATCGCGCCAACGTTCTCTGGTACAACAAGCCGCTTGTGGAAGACGCCGGAGTCACGGTTCCGGCCACCCTCACATTCGCAGACTTCGCAACCATCGCCACTCAACTCCAGGGCAAGGGCATCACCCCGCTGTGCCTCGGCGACAAAGACACGTGGACGGCGGCTCAACTCCTTGAGGCGATCATCGTCGGCGAAATCGGCGCACAGGGCTGGACTGGCCTGACCGATGGAACGCTGAGTTGGACCGACTCCAAGGTGGTTCAGGCAGTCACCGACTTCAGCACGGCCCTCACCTGGACCAACAAGGACCACAAGTCGCTCGACTGGACCGGCGCTGTCTCCAGTCTCGCCGACGGTAAGTGCGCCTTCAACCTCATGGGCGATTGGGCCTACGGCGAGCTCACCACCAATCTCAACAAGGTTGATGGCACAGACTTCGGCTACACCGTCATCGGCGACCCGAACACCTTCGTCACCGTGAGCGATGCCTTCGTTGAGGGTGTGGGCAGCAAGAACCCAGCCGGCGCAGTGGCCTTCCTGAAGGCACTGATGACACCCGAGGGCCAGATCGCGTTCAACAAGCTCAAGGGATCGGCTCCCGTGCGTTCCGATGTCGAACTTTCACGGCTGGGCGTGTACCAACAGGGCGCCGCCACAACCCTTGCTCAGGGAGTCAAGGTTGCCTCGCTCGTCCACGGCGAAGCACCCGTGCCTGCCGCCGACAGCCAAGCTCTGGCCGACAACGTGGCTCTGCTCGAGGCGAATGGCAATGCGGCGGCGTTCAGTGCTGCGATGGACAAGGCATTCAAGGCCAACGCGGGGTCGTAGTGGTTCGCGGCCGCCGCGCAGTTACCGGGTGGCACATCGTTCGCCGGGAAACCCAACGGGGCTGTGTCCGCGAGGCTCCTATGGTCAGCAGGTGCCCCTGCACAGCATCTTTGGTCAGAAGGTGCCCGTGCGGGGCTTCGATTGACCAAAGATGACCCGACGCGTGATGCACAGTCGTGCGGCCGAGCCCTTCGGCCACCTTCGTCGTCGCACCCGTGCCGTGACAGCCAGCCAACGGGACAGTTAGATTAAGGTCCACGGTCAGCCACTGATGACCGCTCAGAACACTCTGAGATTCAACTCGGGAGGGTTAACAGCTCATGGCTGACTTCGAACTAGTTCCCAACAACACTCTTCTGGTCGCGACGCCCGAAGAGGGCAGAGCTCTCGCGCTGAAGATGGCTCGGCTGATCGTCAAGTCAACGCAGCCCGACGCCGACGCCCGCGCCCGTCAGCGCGACGTCTACGCCAACGATCCCGCCATGCTTATCGCCCTGACGCAAACGGTGGCCATCGAGTTCTCGACTATCGCCGCGGCAAACAACTACTGGCGCTGACCCGGCAGGGCACTGCTGACCCCCTCGGATGCGAGGGATTGCCGGGGCGTGGGCGGAGCTTGAGGAAACCTCCGGCTTTCTTCGCCAGTTCGTCGGCACAGGATTACAAGGCTAACGCGGGGTGTTAGGGAGTCGCGGACATCGCGCGCAGTTACCCGGTGGCCCATCGCCTTAGTCCATGCGTTTGCGTCACACGGAGTCAGTCCATGTGACGCAAACGCATGGATTAGCGAACCACCGAGTAACTCAGTGGGGTCG
>CALQEM020000176.1:0-7184 GCA_943329595.2 Bifidobacterium breve | reverse complement strand
GTTCGCCACCTTGGGCGCCTTCGCGATCGTGTCGCTGGTGCGCGACTCGTCGGGCGAGGCAACCCACCTATCGCAGTGGGCCGGCCTCGGTAAGAGGTCTCCCGTCGTGGCGGGAATCTTCGCGCTGTTCCTGCTGGCCTTCGCGGGCATCCCCCTCACGAGCGGATTCGCGGGCAAGTTCGCGGTGTTCACGGCGGCCGTCGCCGGTGGTGCTACACCGGTGGTCATCGTCGCGGTTTTCGCCAGCGTGATCTCCGCGTTCTTCTACGCCCGCATCATCGTGCTGATGTTCTTCGCCGAGCCGGCCGAGGATGGCCCTCGGGTGGTGCTGCCGAGTGCTTTTACCTCACTCGCGCTCGCCATCGGAGTCGCGGTGACGGTCGTCCTGGGGGTGCTTCCCCAGCCGGTGCTCAACCTCGCCCAGCAGGCCGGCATCTTCCTCAGGTAGGACAATGGTGTGGTGACCCCTGTGACGGTATCCTCGCTGCCCTTCGGGGCCACCGACCTCGATCCAGTCCTCGCGGCCGGGCTCGAGCTCGGACTCGACGCCGTCGAGGCCCATCTGCGCGAGACGGTCAAGAGCGACTACCCCTTCGTCACTGAGGCATCGCGACATTTGGTCGATGCCGGCGGCAAGCGATTTCGGCCGCTGCTGGTGCTGCTGGCGGCCCACCTCGGAGATGCCACCGCTCCGGAGGTCATCGCCGCAGCGGTGGTGGTGGAGCTCACCCACCTCGCCACTCTCTATCACGACGACGTCATGGACGAGGCCCCGCGGCGCCGTGGCACCGAGTCTGCCAACGCACGCTGGGACAATACGGTGGCAATTCTCACCGGCGACTTCCTGTTCGCAAAGGCGTCTCAAATACTCGCCGACCTCGGACCCGACGCCGTGCGCATCCAGGCGCTGACCTTCGAGCGGCTGTGCACCGGACAGATCCGCGAGACAGTCGGCCCGAGTGAGGGTGAAGACCCTGTCGAGCACCACCTGCGCGTGCTGGCCGACAAGACCGGCTCGCTTATTGCGACCTCGGGTCGCTTCGGGGCCATGACAGCCGGCGCTGACGATCTCGCCGTCGATGTCATGACCCGCTTTGGCGAGCGTATTGGAGTCGCCTTTCAACTCGCCGACGATCTGCTCGACATCGGCTCCGACTCGCAGGTGTCCGGCAAAACTGTAGGCACCGACCTGCGCGAGGGGGTGCGCACACTGCCGGCCCTCCTTGCTCTGGCTAGTGGCGCCCCCGCAGACGCTCGACTGCACGAACTGCTCTCGCGGCCGATTCCCGACGACTCCGAGCATGCCGAGGCTCTCGCGCTGCTGCGCGCACACCCGGCGATGGAGCAGGCTCGGGTTGAGGCCTGCCGCTGGGCCGACGAGGCTCGGGCTGCTCTCGGGGCGCTGCCTGCGTCGTCAGTAAGAAGCGCGCTCGAGCTGCTGTGCGACTCGGTGGTCAGCCGTACGGCCTAGGGGTCGGTGAGTGCTCTCAGTCGGGAAGGTTCGACCCGTGGCTGCTCGCTGCCGGTACGCGCTGCAGCCCGCCCACCCACTCGGGGTCGCGCGCCGTGCGAATCGCGTCGAACGACATCACCATGACGGCCACCCACACGATGGCGAACCCGACCCAGCCGGCGCCTGTCATCACCTCGCGGTAAATGAGTACGCCGCACAGGAACTGCAGCACCGGTGTGATGTATTGCAGCAGCCCCACGGTTGAGAGGGGAATGCGGTTGACCGAGCCTCCGAAGGCCAGCAGCGGAAGCGCGGTGACCACTCCGGTGAGGGCTAGTAGCGCGGTGTTGCCCACTGAGGAGTGGCCGAAGGTCGACTGTCCGGACACGCTCAGATAGAGCAGGTAGGCCAGCGAGAACGGGATGAGGTACGTGGTCTCGATGGCGAGCGCCTCGATGGCGGGAACCTTCGCAACCTTCTTCACCAGCCCGTACAGGGCGAACGTGAGGGCGAGTCCGAGCGCGATCCACGGTGGGCGGCCGTAGGCGTAGGTGAGTTCGAGCACCGCCAGCGCGCCGAGGGCGACCGACGCCCACTGCAGGCGGCGCAGCCGCTCGCCCAGGAGGCTCACGCCGAACAGTACGGCCACCAGCGGGTTGATGAAGTAGCCGAATGAGCCTTCCACCACATGCCCGCTGTTGACCGCCCAGATGTAGAGAGCCCAGTTGCTGCTCACCGCCACCGCTGCGATGGCCAGAAGGCCCATGGCCTGACGTCGGGCGAGCTGCTGGCGTACCGAGCCCCAGAGGTGTCGGACACTGAGTAGCAGTAGTAAGAACAGCAGGGTCCAGAAGATGCGGTGCGCGAGGATCTCGAGCGCGCTGGCGGGCTTGAGGAGGGGGAAGAACAGTGGAAACAGGCCCCACGTCGCGTAGGCGAAGGTGGCAAGCAGCAGACCGGTGGCGTAGTCGCTTCGGGTGCGCCGTGCCACGGCTAGGAGGTCGCGCGGTGAGGGGTCACACGGTCCACGTGTCGTTGCCGAGCAGCAGGGCTCCGAGGTCGCCGGTGCCGCGTGCCTCACGCGCCGTTGCCAACTGTTCGCGCAGCAGGCGGTCGTATGAGGGGCGGTGCACATCGCGGAAGATTCCGATGGGAGTGTCCTGCAGGGTCACCGGGTCAGACAGCCTCGATAGGGCGAACGCGACACCGGGGTCGGTGGCGTGAGCGTCGTGCACCAGCACGCTGTCGAGTCCTACCTCGTCGACGGACACCACCTGCACAGTGCCGTCGGGCATACGGGCTACTGCGCGCGAATTGTCGGCGCCGAACCTGATCGGCTCACCGTGCTGCAGGCGAATGGTGACGTCGTCGCGCACGTCACTGTCCTTGAGTGGCTCGAACGCGCCGTCGTTGAAGATGTTGCAGTTCTGGTAGATCTCGACCAGGGCCGTGCCCTCGTGGGCCGCGGCGGCGCGTAGCACCTCGGTGAGGTGCTTGCGGTCAGAGTCGAGGGTGCGGGCCACGAAGGTGGCCTCTGCGCCGAGGGCGAGCGACACGGGGTTGAAGGGGTAGTCAAGCGAGCCCATGGGCGTCGACTTGGTGATCTTGCCGATCTCGGAGGTGGGGGAGTACTGCCCCTTGGTGAGTCCGTAGATGCGGTTATTGAACAGCAGAATCTTGAGGTTCACATTGCGGCGTAGCGCGTGGATGAGATGGTTGCCGCCGATGGAGAGGGCATCGCCGTCGCCGGTGATGACCCACACCGAGAGGTCGGGCCGCGACATCGCGAGTCCGGACGCGATCGCTGGCGCACGGCCATGAATCGAGTGCATGCCGTAGGTGTTCATGTAGTAGGGGAAGCGCGATGAGCACCCGATGCCGGAGACGAACACAATGTTCTCGCGCGCGAGGCCGAGTTCGGGCAGGAAGCTCTGCACGGCCGCCAGAATGGCGTAGTCGCCACACCCCGGACACCAGCGCACCTCCTGGTCGGTCTTAAAGTCCTTGGCGCTCTGGCCCGCGGAGTCCTTGGGCACGAGCGACAGTGCGGGAATGGCCTCGGTGCTCACTGGATGGCTCCGTTCGCATTGACGTCTTCGATGACTTGGAGCAATTCATCTGACTTGAAGGGCATACCGCGCACCTGGTTGTAGCTGATGACGTCGACCAGGTAGCGGGCTCGCAGCAGCATGGCGAGCTGGCCGAGGTTCATCTCAGGCACAACTACATGCTGGTAGCGCTTGAGAATCGCGCCCGTGTTGGCAGGGAAGGGGTTGAGGTGCCGCAGGTGCGCCTGGGCCACCTTGATGCCGGCCCGACGCGCGTGCTTACACGCGACACCGATGGGTCCGTATGTCGAGCCCCAGCCCAGCATCAGCACGGTCGCGTCGGCATCGGGGTCGTCAACCTCGAGGTCGGGCACGTCAATTCCGGCGATCTTGGCCGCGCGGGCGCGCACCATGAGGTCGTGGTTGGTGGGGTCGTACGAGATGTGTCCGGTGCCATCGGCCTTTTCGAGGCCGCCAATGCGGTGCTCGAGGCCCGGAGTGCCGGGTACTGCCCAGGGGCGGGCGAGGGTGTGCGGGTCGCGCAGGTAGGGCCAGTACTCGGCGGTGCCGTCGGCAGTCGTGTGGTTGGGCTCGGTGGCGAAGGTCACCGTGAGGTCGGGCAGGTCCTCAACCGAGGGCACCAGCCAGGGCTCGGAGCCGTTGGCGATATAGCCGTCGCTGAGCAGGAACACCGGGGTGCGGTAGGTGGTGGCGATTCGGGCCACCTCGAGGGCGGCGTCGAAGCAGTCGCTGGGTGAGCGGGGGGCGACGATGGGCACCGGCGCCTCGCCGTTGCGCCCGAACATCACCTGCAGCAGGTCGCTCTGCTCGGTCTTGGTGGGCAACCCGGTGGAGGGGCCACCGCGCTGAACGTCGATCACAATCAGGGGCAGTTCGAGCGACACCGCCAGACCGATGGCCTCGGACTTCAGCGCGACGCCCGGGCCTGACGTGGTGGTGATGGCCAGCGCGCCGCCATACGCCGCTCCGATGGCCGCGCCTACGCCCGCGATCTCGTCCTCGGCCTGGAAGGTGGTCACGCCGAAGTGCTTGTGCTTGCTCAGTTCGTGCAGAATGTCAGAAGCTGGTGTGATGGGGTACGAGCCGAGGTAGAGCGGCAGTCCGGTTTGCTGGCTTGCCGCGATGAGCCCGTACGACAGGGCGATGTTGCCGCTGATGTTGCGGTAGGTGCCGTGGGGTAACTCCGCGGGCCGAACCTCGTACTGCACCGAAAACTCCTCGGTGGTTTCGCCGAACGACCAGCCAGCCTCGAAGGCGGTGATGTTGGCGCGCAGGATGTCGGGCTTCTTGCCGAACTTGCCCTCGAGCCAGGCGATCGTGCCCCCGGAGGGACGGTTGTAGAGCCACGTCAGCATTCCGAGGGCGAACATGTTCTTGGCGCGCTCTGCGTCCTTCTTGCCAAGCCCGGACTCCTTGAGGGCCTCGATGGTCAGCGACGTAAGCGGGATGGGATGCACCTTGTACGAGTCGAGCGAGCCGTCGTCGAGGGGGTTCGACACGTAGCCGACGCGATCGAGGTTGCGCTTGGTGAACTCGTCGGTGTTGGCAATGATGTCGCCGCCGCGGCGCAACTCGCTGATGTTCGCCTTGAGTGCCGCGGGGTTCATCGCCACTAGCACGTGGGCTGAGTCGCCGGGCGTCATGATGTCGTGGTTGGCGAAGTGCAGTTGAAAGGCGCTGACCCCCGCGAGGGTGCCGGCTGGGGCGCGGATCTCGGCAGGGAAGTCGGGCTGAGTCGACAGGTCGTTACCGAAGGATGCTGTGGTCGACGTGAATCGGTCGCCGGTGAGTTGCATGCCGTCGCCGGAGTCGCCAGCAAAGCGGATGATCACCTGGTCGAGCTCGATGAGCTCCTTGGACATTTCTGACGTCCCTCCTCCGACGTGGAAGTGGTGCGAGTCTACGCCCATGGGTTCACCGCTATGGCTGGGCGTGCCGGGTGGCGGCACAGTCTTGCACGCGGGCAGGGGGCAGGATGGCAACATGACCGTACGCGTCTGGACAGGTGGCGGCCGCAGCTTCGCGGTTGACGAGATGGCGCTCGCCTGCTGCGCGGTTGAACTCGCGGTCGCCCTGCCCGAGCGGGGTGAGGCGCCGGTCGACGCGCACGTGCTGGTGGTGGCCGGAACAGTCACTCTCGCGGCCCTGCCCACGGTGCTGGCCCGCTATCAGGCCCTGCCCGAACCCCGTCACGTCATCGCCTTCGGCGCCTGCGCCACGAGCGGCGGCCCGTATTGGGACTCGTACTCCGTGGTGCCCGGAATCGGCGAACATCTGCCGGTTGACGTGTATGTACCCGGCTGCCCGCCACGTCCGAACCTGCTCGACTCGGCCCTCGCCGAACTAGCGACGCTGTCCTCGGCCGGTGCCGAATGATCACTGAGGTCCACGCGGGTGGCTGGAACGCCGCTGCGACCGCCATGCGCGACGGTGGAGGTGCGTGGTTCGGCCTGCTCACCGCCGTCGACGACCCGGCTGCCTCGACACTCGACGTCGTTCTGGTGGTCGGAGGTGACGCGGGCGTGGCCGATCGTGGCCTGCGCTGCACCCTCGACCGCGCGAATCCCTGCCTCGACTCGGTCGCAGGCCTGTGGCCCGGAGCTGCCTTCGCCGAGCGTGAGGTGCACGAGATGTTCGGGGTGTCATTCCTCGGCAACATCGACCTACGCCCGCTGCTGCTACCCGCGGGCATCGCCGCCCCGCCACTGAGACGTGATGCCGGTCTTGGCCGCCGCGCCTCCACGGAGTGGCCCGGTGAAGTCGAGCCAGGCGATGAGGCTCGGGCCCGAAGGCGGCCCGTGAGGCCCGTCGCTGCCGACGCGACCGACTGGGTGGTCGAGCTGTGACCACGCGGCACGGAAGTATCGTGCTGCTCGATGACAAGTGCACCTCGTGCATGCTGTGCGTGCGCGAGTGCCCCGTGTGGTGCATCACGCTCACGGCTCATGCCGAGCCCGATCCGGCGTCGCCGCCCGAGGGGCGCCAGCGCACCATCAACGTTCTTGACCACTTCGCCATCGACTACGGCGTGTGCATGTTCTGCGGCATCTGCATCGACGTGTGTCCCTTCGACGCGCTGGAGTGGAGTGCTGTCGACAACCTGGTCGAGACCTCGCGTGAGGCGGCCGTGCATGATCGTGAGCGACTTTCCTGATGGTGGTGGCGCCGGCGCGCGTGGTGGTGCTGCTCGGCGCGCCATGGACCGCGCGCAACGGGACCACCGTCGGGCGCATCCTCGACGCGATGTGACGCTGGCTTGGGCCTACCGGTAGTTGACGTACTGGGTCGCGAAGTCGAGGTCGGCATCGCGCACCAGTGCCTGCACCTGCTGCAGCTCGTCGCGACTCTTGCTGCTGACCCGAAGCTCGTCGCCCATCACCTGGGTTTTGACTCCCTTGGGTCCCTCGTCACGAATGAGCTTGCCGATCTTCTTAGCCTGCTCCTGCGAAATGCCCGCCAGCAGCGCAATCGCGATCTTGTAGTCCTTGCCCGAGACGCGGGGATCGTCAGCCTTCATCGTCTTGAGTGACAGCTGGCGCTTCACCCACTTGTCGCGTAGCACCTCGAGGGCCGCCTTGGCGCGGTCCTCGGTCGATGACGTGATCTCGATCGACTCCTCACCCTTCCACTCAATGGTGGTACCGGTGTTCTTGAAGTCGAAG
>CALQEM020000175.1:0-7213 GCA_943329595.2 Bifidobacterium breve | reverse complement strand
AGCCAGCCAAGGTCGGCAAGAGCTTCTCGTCGCGCGCGGAACCCCTCCTGAAGGTAGGTGGTGCCGGTCTTGAGCGGTCCGATATGCAGGACCAGACGACCGGCCATCAGCGCGTTCCCGTGACGAGGTGCATAGGACGTCACGCTAGCAGCGCGGTGGCGCGCCGATGTCGGAACCCATGACGCGTCGGGTAGTGTCTTATCAGGAGAAGTCGGGTGGTGCGGCCCGATCCGCCAGCCCGACACTAGCCCCGAGGTAGGTATGTCAGACGTTCTCGACGTTCTCGAGGCTGAGGCCATCTGGGCCCTCCGCGAGACCGCTGCGGCATTCCGCAACCCGGTCATGCTCTACAGCATCGGCAAGGACTCCGGGGTCATGCTTCACCTTGCCCGCAAGGCCTTTTTCCCCGGTCCCATCCCGTTTCCGGTGATGCACATCGACACCACCTGGAAGTTCCGCGAGATGATTATCTTTCGCGACCAGATGGTCGACGAGTACGGCCTCGACCTCATCGTGGCGCGCAATGAAGAGGCCATCCTCGAGGGAGTCTCTCCGTTCAGCGCCGGCGCCCAGGAGTACACGCGGTTGATGAAGACCGTCGCGCTTCGGGCTGGCCTCGACCTCCACGGCTTCGACGCGGCGATCGGCGGGTCTCGGCGCGACGAGGAGCGCAGCCGCGCGAAGGAGCGCATCTTCAGCCTGCGCATGCCCGGACACCGCTGGGAGCCGCGTCGTCAGCGTCCCGAGATGTGGCGCACGGTCAACGCCGAGCTCACCGAGGGCCAGACCATGCGCACCTTCCCCCTCTCGAACTGGACCGAGCTCGACGTGTGGCGCTACGTGAGGCGCGAGGGATTGCCGGTGGTGCCGCTGTACTTCGCCGCCGAGCGCCCCGTGGTGATCCGTAGCGGCTCGCTCATCGTGGTCGACGACGAGCGCATGCCGCTCGAGGCCGGCGAGGTGCCCCAGATGCGCATGGTGCGGTTCCGCTCGCTGGGGTGCTACCCGCTCAGCGCCGCGGTCGATAGTCCCGCGGCCACCCTCGACGACCTGATCACCGAGATGGAGGCAAGCCGCGAGTCTGAGCGCGCGGGGCGCCTGATCGATGGCGAGGGCGGAGCCTCGATGGAGGCCAAGAAGATCGAGGGGTACTTCTGATGAGCCCTGTGCTCGCACCGTTGGTGCGCATGGTCGCGTGTGGCAGCGTCGACGACGGGAAGTCCACCCTCATCGGTCGGCTGCTTGCCGACACCGACTCGGTGCCGCTCGACCAGCTCGAGGTGGCACGCACCACCCGTCGTGCAGGATCGACGATTCTGCTCGGCGAGATCGACTTCTCACTGCTGACCGACGGGCTCGAGGCTGAGCGTGAGCAGGGCATCACCATCGACGTCGCTTACCGGCACTTGCTGATGCCGTCGGGTCGTCGCGTGGTCATCGCAGACGCCCCGGGGCACGAGCAGTACACGCGCAACATGGCCGTGGCGGCCTCCACCGCCGATGTGGCCGTGCTGGTCGTCGACGCCGCGCGAGGCGTTCGGCGCCAGACGTTCCGCCACCTCACCATCTGTGCGCTCATGGGCGTTCGCCACGTCGTGATCGCGGTCAACAAGCTCGACGCCATCGGATTCGACCGGCAGGTCTACGACCAGATCGCCGGCGATGTTGCAGGGGCCGCCGTGCGACTCGAAATCGAGAGGGTCGAGGTCGTGCCCGTCAGCGCCCTCGCGGGCGACAACGTCATCGAGCGCAGCGCCAACACCCCCTGGTACCGCGGGCCCACCATGCTCGAGGCGCTCGAGGGAGTCGAGGGCGACCGTCGCGGCGACGACCTGCCCCTGCGACTGCCGATCCAGACCATCCTGCGTGCCACCAACTTCCGCGGACTGGCCGGCACGATCGCCACGGGCAGCCTTGCGGTGGGCGATGAGATCACCCTGGCTGGCCGCACCGAGCGAGGTCGCGTGGTGCGCATCGCGACGCTTGCCGGCGACCGTGAGCGTGCGTTCACGGGCGATGCGGTGAGTATCGAACTCGAGCCTGACCTCGACGTTGCCCGCGGCGACCTCATCGTCGACATTGATGACAACTGCCCGCCAGCCGAGCGCTACTCCGCCGACCTGGTGTGGATGGGCGAGGAGCCGCTGGCCCACGGACGTTCCTACCTGCTGGTGTGCGGTCCACTTCGTGTGCCCGTCACCATCACGTCGGTGCGGCACCGGCTCGACGTCGAGACCGGCCACGAAGACGCCGCTCGCGTGCTCTCGCTCAACGAGGTGGGGCGCGTCGAGTTCGCATCTGACCGACCGATTCCCCTCGACTCCTACGAGCGGAGCCGGCACACCGGAGGATTCGTTCTGGTCGACCGACAGTCGGCCGACACCGTGGCAGCCGGCATGGTGCGCTTCGCCCTGCGCCGCTCGGCCAACGTCGTGCAGCACGAGTATGAGGTCGACCGCGGGGCGCGTGCCCTGCTCAACGGCCACCCCTCGAAGGTGGTCTGGTTCACCGGCCTGTCGGGCTCGGGCAAGTCGACTATTGCCGATGCCGCCGAGCGCGCCCTGCACGCCCTCGGCGTGCGCACCTTCGTGCTTGACGGCGACAACCTGAGGTCGGGCCTCAACAAGGACCTCGGGTTCACCCCGGAAGACCGGGCCGAGAACGTGCGGCGGGTCGCCGAGGTGGCGAAACTGATGATGGAGAGTGGCGTGGTGGTGTTCGTTGCGCTGGTGTCGCCCTTCCGCGCCGATCGGCGCAGCGCCCGCGACCTCTACGAGCCCGGAGACTTCGCCGAGGTGTATGTCGATACCTCCCTCGACGTGTGTGTGGCCCGCGACACCAAGGGCCTCTACGCCAAGGCTGCAGCCGGAGACCTGCCCAACCTCTCCGGGGTCGGCCAAGACTACGAGCCTCCGCTGACCCCCGACCTGCACCTCTCTGGGGTGGCCGACGTCGACGCGTCGGTGGCGTCGGTCGTGTCGCTCGTACTGGGAGACGGCGCTCTGTGATCGAGACCTTCGACGTCCTGCTCGCTCTCGGGGGTCTCGTCGCAGGTCTGATGGTCGGGCTCACCGGAATGGGCGGTGCAGTGCTGGTTACCCCGCTGCTCATTCTCGCGTTCGGTATCCCGCCTGCGGCTGCGGTCTCTAGCGACGTCGTGGCCAACGCCATCGTGAAGCCGGTCGGATCGCTCGTTCACGTGAGGCAGGGCACCGCGCACTGGGGGCTGGCCATCTGGCTGTCGGTGGGTTCGGTGCCGGGCGTGCTCATCGGAACTCTGGCCTTCGCGCGTCTGTTCGAGGGCAGCGAGACAGGGGCCCTGCTCAAGACGTGGATCGGCATCGTACTTCTTGTCGCTCTGGGCGCGATGCTGGTGCGATCACAGTTACCCCGGCTTCTTCCCCGGCTTCGCCGTCGCCCACCGGAGGTTGTGCCCCTCGATGATCCCAGGCGAGGGCCGAAGGCTCCCGTGCACCGAGCGCTCACCATTGCCATCGGCTTTGTGGTGGGTGTGCTGGTGGGCACCACGTCGGTGGGGTCCGGATCGCTCATCGTCACCTCGCTGCTCCTGCTCTACCCGCTCCTGCTTCCCTCGGTCCTGGTGGGCACCGACCTGCTCCAAGCGGTGCCCATGCTCTTCGCCGGCGCCATCGCGCACGCCACCCTGGGGGTGGTCGACTGGCGGGTCACCGCCGCCCTGCTCGTGGGGGAGATTCCGGGCGTGTGGCTCGGGGCGCGCATGTCGTCGCGCTACAACGGTATGGGGCTGCGGGCACTGCTGATGGTGATCCTTGCCTCCACCGCTCTGAAATTGCTCGGGGTGCCCACCGTCATCTGCGGCACCATCGCGGTGGTCGGCGTCGTGGCGGTGATCGTGCACCTGGCGCGCGAGCGGGCTGCGGCGCAACCCGTGACCCCGGCCTGACGAGGTAGGTCCGGCCCGATGAGCCCTCGCTCGCGCCGTCCACCGGAGCGCTACTTCCGCACTCCCGTCACCGCGCCCGGACCGCAGGGTGGCGAGATGCTGCGGGCCTTCGGGCTTATCCGGGGCAATCCGCTGGCCTTCCTCGAGCAGGTGTGGCAGCAGCACGGAGACCTCGTGCAGTTTCCCATTCCCAAGCCGCCGTCGTACCTCGTGACCGATCCCGAGGCTGTCGACCGGGTGCTTCGGGTCAACCAGCGCGCGTACGGCAAGCGCACTATCCAGTACACGTCGCTGTCACTGGTCACGGGGGAGGGGCTGCTCACTGCCGACACCGAGGCGTGGCGACAGCAGCGGCGCGTGGTGCAACCGTCGTTCCATCACTCGCAGGTCGAGAGGGTGGCCGATCACGTGGGCGTCGCCTGCCAACGTCTCGACCACGAGTGGTCAGAGCTTCCGGCGGGCGCCGTGGTCGACGTTGACGCGGCCATGATGCACGTCGCGCTCGAGGTGGTCGGTCGGGCCCTGTTCGGCACCGATCTCAGCGGGGATGCCGCACGGCTGGCTCACGCGACGCTGGACGCACTTGAGGTGGTGGTCGGCAAGGCGCGTAACCCACTCTCGCCGCCGCTCTGGGTTCCCGCCCCCGGCAACCTCACCCTGCGCCGCAGCCTGTCGGTGCTCGACAGCGCAGTTGCCCGGATGCTCGACGAGCGGCGGGTTCGGCCAGTAGGGGTGGCGCGCGAGCCCGACATGCTCGACCTACTGGTCGAGGGCTTTGGCACGGCACCGGGTGACACGCGGGTACGTGACCAGATCATCACCTTTCTGGTCGCGGGGCACGAGACCGTGGCCAGCGCGCTCACCTGGGCGTGGCACCTTCTTGGTTCGGCTCCCCACGCGGCGACAGCGCTACGCGATGAGGCGCTCGCGGTGCTAGGCCAGCGTGCGCCCACCTTCGCCGACTACACCCGATTGCCCTACGCACGAGCAGTGGTCGACGAGGCGCTGCGCCTGTACCCGCCGGCCTGGCTCATCACCCGCACCTCGCGCGAGGCCGACGTGCTGGCCGGCCGCGAGGTTCCGGCGGGGGCGCTCGTGGTGATGAGTCCGTGGTTGGTGCACCGACATCCAGACCTCTGGCACGACCCTGAGCGCTTCGACCCCTCCCGCTTTCTCGCGACCGGAGCCTCCGACCCGGCTCGGCTCGGCTACCTGCCCTTCGGTGCGGGACCGCGGCTGTGCATCGGTCGCGACTTCGCGCTGGTCGAGGCGACCCTGATCATGGCCACCATCGCTCGCCGATGGCGATGCGACCCGGTCGACGCGGCCTCCGTGCGCGCCGAGCCGCTCGTGACAGTGCGCCCCGCCCGCGGGCTCCCGATGCGGGTGCGGCCCGCGCAGGAGCCCGACTAGAAGCTCGACTCGTACTGGTGCGCATCCTTGCGCAGCAGCCTCATCGAGTCGAAGGCGTACCAGAGCGTTTTGCGTGAGAACACCCAGAGCACGGGCACCATCATTACCAGCGCCCCGGCGATCCAGAGCGGGCGCTGCAGCCACCACGACAGGGTGGGGCTCGACGGCGGTACGTAGCCCAAGCCCCACACCACGACGAGGATGAACAGCGACATCGCTGTGGTGTGGAAGAGGAACAGCGGCAGCGACACGCGGTTGAGCATGGCGTTAAACACTCCTGCCCTCGGCCGCTTCAGCCATCGAAGCGCCCTCGGCTGCAGCAGCATGGCCGCCCCCGCCTGAAACAGGGTGAGCATGATGATTGCAAAGGTGGGGGGTCCCATGTTCGAGAACTTGTCGGTCGCGACACCCACCATCGAGGCGGGGTACCCGCCGTCGACGGTCAGCAGCAGCAGTCCGAAGAGGCCGGAGAGCATGATGGCCCAGTTCACCCGGCGAGGCATCACGGCGAGGGTGTCGAAGAAGAATCCCAGTTGGTGGCAAAAGGCGAACACCACCAGTAGTTGCGCGTAGCCCAGCCACTCGACCCCAAAGTGGAAGCGTCCGATGTCGACTGCGCAGGCCAGCGCTCCCACCAGCACCAGGGCGGCAACCCCCCACCTGCGGTGCAACCAGATCATCACGGGTGCGATGAGCACCAGCAGCAGGTAGGCACCGATGAACCACAGGGGCGACAGGATCAAGATGACGGCCCGGAACATCCACGGCGTACCCCAGGTCGCGTTCACGACCACGTAGATCGCGAGCCACACGGTGATAAGGGAGGCGGTGGGCAGCACCAGGCGACGCGCTCGGCCCAGCACGAAGATTCCGTAGCCGCCACCATTGGCGCGCACCTTGTCCCACACCCGCAGGTGGGCGTAGCCGCCCACGAAGAAGAACAGCGGGAGCACCTGGAAGAGCCAGGTGAGGGGGGAGAGGCCGTAGGCGAACTGCAGCGGGCTGGTGGGTTCAGGGCCCTTCGGGGTCCACACGATGATGGTGAAGGCCCAGTGCCACAGCACGACGATGCAGAGTGAGAGCGCGCGAAGTAGGTCGATGTAGGGATCGCGAAGGTTGGCCGTGGTGCCCGTGGCCTGCGGTGATGCGGTGCTTGTCATCGGTATCGCGTCACTCCTCGCAGGAATCCCCTGTGATCCTGTCAGAGCCAGCACCGATGGCGCGAATTAGCCTCCGATGGTGATGTAGTTGATCAGCGCCGCTCGCTCGCTCTCGAGGTCCTCGAGGCGGCGCTTCACCACGTCGCCGATGCTGATCATTCCCATCAGGTGGTGGTTGTCGTCGACTACCGGAATGTGTCGTATGCGCTGATTACTCATGATTGCCATCAGTTCGTCGACCTCGCGATCGACGGTGGTGCACGTCACGTTGGTGGTCATGACCTCGCGGATCGGCAGCAGCAGCGCGTCGGGACCGTGCGCCTGAAGCATGCGTACCACGTCGCGCTCAGACACAATCCCAACGATCTCGCGGCCGTCCATCGTCACCACGAGGGCGCCGATACCGTGATGGGCGAGGGTCTCAATGGCGCTCAGCAGGGGCTCGTCTGGGTGCGCAGTGATCACTGCGCTGCCCTTGGACTCGAGGATGGTGATGAGCGACACGGGTGCCTCCTCAGATGGCCTATCTCCACTATGTCCCCGGCCTCGCCCATTGCGCAAGGCTTCGCTACGACGAGCGGGTAAAGCGGTGACAGACTGGCGACGTGCGAGTGATGGCCGTGGTGTGCGTGTGGATTCCCGCAGTGCTGTGGGTCGACCGCACCGCTTCGGTCGCAACTCAGGTGGCTCTGGGCGTCGTGACCTGGGCACTGCT
>CALQEM020000174.1:0-7277 GCA_943329595.2 Bifidobacterium breve | reverse complement strand
GGCCATCAGCGAGCGTGCCTCAGCGCGCGTGACCTCCTCGACGCTGCCGTCGTAGAGGTGCATCATCAGCCGCGGCATCTCGGCAGGCTCGCCCGTGAGCTCGGCGAACTCCTGCACACGCGCGGCCCAGTAGGCGCGCTCCTTGAGGGTGCCGTCCTGCACCGCCTGCCAGCCGGGGTCGGCCGCCGGGTCGAACGGGCCGGTCCAGGTGAACGTGCCCTCCGGAAGCCCGAGGCTGCGCTCGCCGATGCGCCAGAGCTCGAAGGGGCTAAGCAGGATGGGCCCGCCGAAGTCGAAGAGCAGGGCGCTCAGTGGTCCTCCTCGGTGATGGTGACGCGGGTGAACCGCACCACCTCGCCGAACCATCCGCACCCGCCGCACCAGGTCATGAAGTTGCGCGCGTCGCTGGACCAGTACTCGGTGGAGATGCCGCCGTGCTCATCGATCGACGCCGCGCACATCGGGCAGAACTTGGGCTTGTCGAGAAGGTGCCGCTCGGCATCGCCCACGAACCACTCGCCGGGCGCCGGAAGTCGGTGCGGGTCGGCGGGCAGCATGCCCTCGGCGAGCGCGGAGTCAGCCGCAGAGGCCACCCGTGACCGGGCGGCCTCCTGCGACTCGTTGCCCTCAGGCACCCGCCTCGGCCTTCGCGACCGAGTCCCAGTACTCCAGGTGAAGCGCGATGAGCTGGTCGGCCTGGGGCGAGTAGCGCATCGAGCCACCCTCGATCCACGCCTTCGCAAACGTGCGCTCAGCGCCGAACTTGTCCTTCTCGCAGGGCAGGTTGATGATGTCGTGCTTCTCGCGCACCGTGCCGAGGGGATCCTCGCCCGCGGCCACCTTGCGCATGTTCTCCTTGAACATCTTGCGCAGCAGCGCCACGCCGGCGTCGCTGCGTCCGAGGTGCTCCTGGGTGCGGTCGGTGATGGGACCCTGCGACACCCAGGCCATGACGTCCTGGCCCTCGATGTAGTCGGTGATGAAGCGCCCGTCGGCGTCCTTCCAGAGGTACTCGTACACCACGGGACGCTCGTTGACCGTGAGCTGCTCGCCCGGGTTGTGGGTGGAGTAGAAGAGCTTCCAAGTGTGCGTCTCGTCGATGGGCACGCGGATCTGCATCTGGTCGATGTAGGCGCCGCCCACGCGCATGTAGAACGGGAACACCAGCGGGTGGCCGATCGCCCAGTCGTCGTTGGCCTCGGAGTGGCCCTCCAGCACCCGGCGCTTGAGGATTCCCCACTCCATCTCGTCGAAGCCGGTCTTGATGTGCTTCTTCTGGAAGGCCTTGGGGGCCTCGAACCCGTGGGTCTCGCCCAGGAAGTTGAAGTAGTAGCCGTGCAGCCACTCGACGTGGTGCGGGTCGACCGAGTTCTCCATGATCTGCAGCCAGTTGCACGGGATGGTCGTGTAGCCGACGTCGCGGATGCCGTCCTTGACGAACACGTCGAAGCGCGGCAGCTCGGGCGCGGGGTCGGGGCCCACGTACACCCACACCATGCCGCCCATGACCTGCGCCTTGCCGGACTTCATCTTCACGCGGTCGCGGAAGTTCTGGTTGTCGGCCTCGGCGGGCTGCTCGACGCACTGGCCGTCGAAGTCGTACTTCCAGCCGTGATAGCCGCAGCGGATGCCGTCTTCATGCACCACGCCGTACGTGAGCGACGCGTTGCGGTGCGCGCACTTCTCAGAGATGATCCCGTACTTGCCGCTCGGGGTCTTGTAGAGCGTCCAGTTCTCGCTGAGCAGGCGCACGGTCTTCGACGGCAGTGTGTCGAAGTCCTGCTCGAAGGCGATGGGGTACCAGTAGCGGCGCAGCAGCTCGCCCATGGGGGTGCCGGGGCCGATCTGGGTCAGTTCCTCGTTCTGCTCGACTGTCAGCATCTCGTTCTTCCTTCTCCAGGAGGGTCGTGCCAGGGGTGAGCCGCCGGTCCGGTGGGGCTGATGGTCCTGATGTGGTTAGTCGTTCCTCGACATTCATTCTGACGCATCGCCGGGGGATGTCCCCAGCGTTGTCCCGGGTGGCGCAACAGCCTGTCCCGCCACCCGGGACGCCCATACCGCTGCTGCTAGTCGAGGATCGTGACCGTTCCGGCCGAGCCGTCGACCCGGATGCGCATCCCCGTCGTGATCAGCGAGGTCGCGAAGCCGGTTCCGGTCACCGCGGGCAGTCCGTACTCGCGGCACACGATGGCGGCGTGGCTCATCATGCCGCCGGTGTCGGTGACCGTGGCCAGGATCTTGCCGAAGATCGGCGCCCAGCTCGGCGCGGTCAGCGGGGCCACGAGGATCTCGCCCTCCTGCACCTCACCGATCTGGTCCGGGCCGAAGATCACGCGCGCAGGACCCTCGGCGACGCCGCCCGAGGCCATCATGCCCTTGAGGACGCCGTCCTCGGACTCGCCGCCGCCGAGCCAGTTGGCGATCGAGTCGGACGTGATGCCCCACAGCATGATCGTGAAGGGCTCGGTGACGACCTCGGGCGGGGTGCCCAGGGCCGGCGACGGCTTCCAGGCGTTGAGCGCGGCCAGGATTCGCTTGCGCTCGGCCACGATCGGGGGCCAGTACGAGGGGCCGCGGGCCGGGGCCGGCGCCGCCCACGAGTGGTAGAGGTCGAAGAGCGCGTCGGGGACCTCGTGGCGCTTGAGCATGAAGATGTCCTCGGGCTCCGCGAGGAAGCCCTCCTTCGCGAGCACCGCGCCCAGCGACTTCATCTTGCGCCAGATCACCGAGTGGCTCCAGTGCTCGACGTAGAAGTTGTGGTTCTCGACGTAGGGGAACACCACGCGGGCGAGGCCGAGCTTGCCGGCGAACGCCTCACGGTCCTCGTCGCTGCCGAGCAGCGCCGTGTACTCGTTCACGATGCGGTCGCGCTCGGCGGTGATGGCCTCGGTCGGGCGCGAGATGTCGGTGCCGCCCTGGAGGTTCTTGATGTAGCTGCCGATGAAGTCGAAGGGAATCTCGACGTTCTCGATCCAGATCTTGTCCTGGCTCGAGAAGCCCGAGCCGGTGGAGAAGTTGAACCACGGCTCTGCCGCCTGCTGGAAGCTCGAGATCCAGGCCTCGCCCGCGGCACCGGTGGCCCGGAGCGCCTCGCAGGTGCCCTCGACGTCGCCGACCTTGAAGGCGTCGGTGATGCCGGTGTCGACGGCCATGCGCGCCAGCCGCTTGAGCTCCTCGTCAGGACGGAACAGGTCGACCTCGACGCCCGCGACCATCTTGGCGATGGCGAGGTCAGAGATGCCGGGGAAGGCCTGCTTGCAGAACCCGAAGAAGTCGAGGTAGGCGGCGTAGCCCAGGTTGAGGAACTCGAAGTGGTACTGCCACAGCGTGCTCGCGCAGTTGAGCAGGGTGAGATAGTTGGCCTGGATCTTGCCGCCCGAACCGGTGCCACGGCCCGAGGTGACGACCTCGAGGTCCTCGATGTCGGGCAGCGAGTCGAAGTCGAGGGACTCCATCTCCTTGACCAGGTCGCGGATCTTGACCAGCCAGTTGTCGTAGAGCTCGTTCCAGTTCATGAAGTAGTGGCCCGCGCGCTGCATGAAGTGCTCGGCGCGCATGGGGATGTCGGCCTCGGGGGCGGGCACCGGCGACAGGTAGCAGTACCCGTTCACGATGCGGTAGTCGATGCCGTTTGCCGGCGGCACCAGCAGGTGCCGGGTGTTGTACTGCGAGAGCCCGAGGATCGCGAGCTCCATGAGGCCGGCATCCCAGGGCAGCAGGGCCTTGGGCCAGTGCACGCCGTCCTGGAACCAGAACATCGAGTCCTCGTAGTCCTTGCGCTCGGGGCTGAACGTGCCCGAGTACGAGTACAGCTCCTGCCAGCCTTCGGCGCCGGGCGGAGTCTCAAGCTCCGACGGGCGAGGGAATCCCTGTGCCATGTGCTCTCCTTCTTCAGACCCTGTCGGGTCTCCCAGTGGCAGTCGGACGCGGAGGCGTCTGACCGGTTCAGCGAGTCGGTGACCAGGGATTCCTAGTCGCCCTTGGTGTACAGCGGTGACATCAGCGTCGACACGATGCTCGACATGAAGTCACCACTTGCCTGACCCGGTGCGGTCACCGTGGTCGGGCCCTTCTTGCTCCAGACCGTCTCCGGCCTGGACTGCAGGAGGATGACGTTGTCACCGTCCGGCAGGTCTGCGTCGACGGCCCACTCGATGTCCTGAGGGCAGCCGTAGTGCTGCTCGGCCGTCTTGGCCAGCCGCGCGATGCCCTTGATCTCGGCATCGGTGAGGCTGGGGGTGGAGACCCGGTCGGCAGCGGTCTCGACCTTGCTCACCCGGTCGTCGGCAGTGAGCACGTACTCGTGGGTCTTGGCCGACACGATCCGCTTGGTGATGTCGAACATCACCTTGTCGATCAGGAAGTTGTCGGGAGTGACCTCGCCGGCCACCACCGCCTCGCCGAACCCCCACGACGAGTCGATCGCGATCTGTGAGCGGTCGCCGTTGCGCGGGTCGAGGGTGAAGGCGACGCCGGCGGACTTGGGGTGCACCATCTTCTGCACCACGACGCACATCTCGACGCTGCGGTGCTCGTAGCCCATCTCCTCGCGGTAGCACGTGGCCCGGTCGGTGAACAGGCTCGCCCAGCAGCGGCGCACCGCGTCGACGACGTCGTCACCGCCCCGCACCCACAGGTAGGTGTCGTGCTCGCCTGCGAACGAGGCGTCGGGAGAGTCCTCGCTCGTGGCCGACGACCGCACCGCGACGGGCACGTCGTCGGCGCTGCTGCGCCTGCACAGCTCGGCGTAGCCGTGACGGATCTGCTCCTCGACCGAGGCAGGGATGGCCACCGCGCGGATGGCGTCGCGGATGGCTCCGCAGCGCTCGCTCACCATCGCGGTGTCGCCCATGTCGAGGTCGCGCAGCTGGTGCGCGATCTCGGCGTCGATGTCGCCGGCGTCGTGCGCGAGCCGATAGGCCCGGGTGGTGACCGCGAATCCCGGGGGCACGGGCAGCCCGGCGTTGGTCATCTCGCCGAGGCTCGAGGCCTTGCCGCCGACCTCGTTCTTCAGCCCGGGCCAGTACGACTCGAACCACACCACCACGCTGTCGTCTGAGCTCATGCGTCCTCCTCGTCTCGCAGCGATGTCGGGAGTGCCCGGCCGCTGAGTCCCTGCCACCAGTCCGGAAGCTCACCCAGTGCCGGCACGTGCACCTCTTGCACCCTGTTGCGGTACGCGACGAAGGCCGCGTTGCCACCCTCGAGCAGGCGCACGAGCACCTCCTCGGTGTTGTAGGGCTCGCCCGGATCGTAGCCGTGCGACCACATGGCGAACACCCGAATCGGCCCAGAATGTGTGGCGCAGATGATGCGGGCGCCCGGTGCCGACTCGGCGACGTTCTGGAAACCGGCCCAGAAACGGCGCACCGTGGCCGACGGGGGCTCGAAGTTGAGCATGGGAATCTGGGTCCAGAAGGTGATGGGGTCGCCGCCCCCCTGCTGGGTGCGCCAGAAGCGGTCGATCTCGACCAGCCACTGCGGGCGCTCGCCGAGCGCCACGCGCTCGTACTTCTCCATCTCCTTCTGGTATTGCCGGAAGGCCGCGGTGACGTCGCAGAGGCCCTCGGGCGTCTGCACCTGGAAGTTGCGGAACTCCTCCATGGGCGTGACCTCGGAGATGTCGGCCTCGCGGCCCCACATGATGAGCCCGTCGACGAGTCCCTTGCGGATCTGCTCGGCGGTCTGCTTGGCGCGGTTGGTGTCGGCGCACACGATGCGCACCTGCTCGCCGGGCTTGACGCCCTTGGAGATGTCGAAGCCGCGCCGGTGCGACTGCCACGAGCCCATCGGCGTGAGCCCGGACTCGGTCGAGTACCCCTGCGTCTCGCCGTGGCGGATGATGTGGATCTGGTTGACCACCGTGCGGTCCTGCGCGGCCGACTCGGGCACGATCTCCCTCGACCGCACGCTGGCCGCCCCCGCGCGCGTGACGCCGAGGTTGGTGCCCTCCCACTCGGGCACCCGCTGCTCGAGCGCGTTGGCGCCGCTCTGACGGTCGCGGAATCTTCGCAGGTACAGCGGCCCGCTGCCCTCGCGGTCGTCGATGTTGTTGGCCTTGCCCCCGGCGGCCTCGCGCTGCTGGTAGCGCTGGAGGTAGGCGGGCGCGTCGACGCGCTCGGTGCGAGGGAGGCTCACGGGCGCGTTGGCCGCGCCCGAGCCTCCGGGGGCCTCGGTGGCTGTCATGTCAGGGGACTCTCCGCTCGGGGTCACGTGTGCACCGTGAGGAACTGCTGGTCGACCACGCCGTCGTAGGCGAACAGGGCACGTCCCATCTCGGCCTCGGTCCAGGTGATGGGCTCGGTGTCGGGGTCGGTGTAGTACCCGCCGGTGAACACCTCGTTGCGGTTGCCCGCGGGGTCGAAGAAGTACATGCAGTAGCCGCGGGTCGCGCCGTGGCGAGTGGGGTTCTTCTCGATCGTCACGCCGTGGTAGGCGCACACGTCGGCAGCGTCGCGCAGGTCGTTCCAGTCGTCGACCCAGAAGGCCACGTGGTGGAAGCCTGCATCGGGCCCGGTGATCAGCGCGATGTCGTGCGACGAGTGGCTCACCTCGAGCCAGGTCGCGATCTGGTAGCCGTCGTCGCCCACCACCTGCTCGGTGAGGTGGAAGCCGAGCACGTCCTGCAGGAACCTGGTGTTCAGCGCGACGTCCTCGACCGTGAGGAAGATGTGGTCGATGCGGGGCGGGGCGATGCCCACGAGCCCCATCGGCTTGGGAGGCGGGTTGAGCAGCGGCAGCAGGTTGCCGACCTGCTGCATGCCGTACACGAGCTCCATCTCGTGGCCGCCCGGGATGCGGAAGCGGATCGCCTCGCCGTGCCCGGGCCCCCACTCGCCCGTGGAGTAGCGGCGCACCTCGATGCCCTCGGCCTCGACCCTGGCCTGGTAGAGGTCGAGGTCGCCGGGCTCGTCGACCTTGAAGCCGAAGTGCTCGAGGCCGTACGTGGGCGCGAAGCTCAGCACGATGCTGTGGTGCTGGTGCTCGTCCCAGCACTTGAGGAACACGCGCTCGGGCTCGCGAGCGGTCTCGTAGAGGCCGAGGACCTCGGTGTAGTAGGCCGTGGCCAGCTCGAGGTCGGGCACGCGGATCTCGGCATGGCTCAGTCGCATGATGCTCATCAGGTGTGCACCCTCAGGAATCGCTCGTTGGGGACGCCCTCGTAGTAGAAGACGGCGCGGCCGAGGTTCTCCTCGGTCCAGGTGATGGTCGGGAAGTCGACGTCGGGGCGGTAGCCACCGGTGAACACCTCGTTGCGCGTGCCCAGCGGGTCGAAG
>CALQEM020000173.1:0-7354 GCA_943329595.2 Bifidobacterium breve | reverse complement strand
GACCACCACCATGCCGCCGGAACGCCAAGCGCCACCGCGAGGCTGAGAATCAGCCCCGCGGTGGCAGTTGAGCGTCGGCGCACGATCAGTCGCGTGCCGTCACCAGGCGGCGTCCGGCGATGCCGGCTCCGGCAAGGCCGAGGGCTGCAGCGAGCAGCACCCACACGGGAACAGCACTGCCGTCGTTGGCCAGACCGGCTTCTCCACCGGGCACACCGCCATCGGGCATCGAGCCCAGGTCGGCGATTGCCTGCGTGCCGACAGCGAAGGTGCCACCGGCAAGGTCACCGTACGCGTACACAATGGTGTTGACTCCCTCGGCAACGTCAAGGTCGGTGTCGAAAACCGAGTCTCCTCCCGAGGCGGGCGCAACGCTGACCGCGTACTCCATGGCTGCCACGTCGGCGACGGCCTCTTCACCGTTGGACAGTGTCGGCACTAGCGTGGCGCCATCAGCTGACACGCTGACTGCGGGTGCCGCGGCAACGTGCCTGATGGTCACGCGACCCTCACCAGCCATGGTGGCACTGACATCGTTCACGAACGGCTTCGCCGTGGGCTTTCCGTCTACATCGAGGTAGGCGACGATGGTGTAGTTCATACCACCCTCGACAGGTATGTCGGCAGGGCCGATCACGATCTTCGTGGCATCGGTCGGGTCAGTGATCTTGACCGAGTAGGTCCCAGCCGGCAGTGTCAGTGGTCCCGCGAGGTCGCCGGGCTCGAAGTCGTCGAGGGTCAGCTCGTCATTGACGTACACGTCTACGGTGGCACCGGGGATGCCGTGAAACACCGAAACCATCGCGTCGGAGGCCGCATACGCGGGAACCGCGGCGAGAATCAGCGCCGGTCCGGCAACCGCTGCGGCCACCAGACTTGCCATCGTTGTCCGTCGTGCTCTGTTCATGCGTGCTCCCAGAAGTGTCGGGGGTCCTGAGCCTTGGCACAGGGGCGAGGCCATGTGACCTCGTCACGACACCTGTCGTCGAAAGCCCCGCCCATGGATGCACCGAGTTAAAGTTTTCTTAGACGTGGGGTGGGTCACACTGACCCAGAAGAAGACAGGGGGCTGGCCACCAGCACGGGGATGACTCGGTCGGCCTTCTGCTCGTACTCGAGGTACTGGGGGAAGACTTCGGCAGCACGGTTCCACCACTGCTGCCGCTCGGCGCCACGCACCACTCGCACCACGAAGTCGGTCGGCTCGGAGCCGTCCTGCAGCATCACGAGCGGGTAGGCCATCAGGTTGTGGTACCAGTGCGGATGCTCAGAATGGCCGCCCTTGCTGGCCACCAGAGCGTATTCGCCCTCGTGTTCAACACGCATGAGGGCGATCTTGCGCACCTTGCCCGACATGCCGCCGCGCATGGTGACGATGACCACCGGGATTCCGGTGTCGAGAAGGGTATTGGCGCGCTCGCCTCTCGAAGCCTCGTACTCGGCCACCTGGTCGGCAACCCACTGCGACGTACTCGGCTCGTACTCTCCGGTAATGGGCATGCCACGAACTTACCAAGGATGTGCTGAGGTCATCGGCCCCGAGGCACCACACTGTCGGGATGGCCAGACATCCACTGCTGCAGCTCGCGCTCCCCTCGCTCGCCGTGCTGCTGGCCGGCTGCGGCCGCCTCGGCGAGTTGAACACCTCGCCACCGGTGACCCCCGAGCAGTGGTGCACACTGCGCCCCTGCGTCGACGTCGGCGACATCGTGCTCAACGAGCCCTCCAGCACAGCACTCGTGTTCCTGCTCGCCGCGCTGTGGGTTGCCTCGGGCGTGTACTTCCTGGTCACAGCCCGGGCCCAGACCTCGCGTCGCTGGCTGGGCATCGCCCTCGTGCTGGGCGGAATTGGTGCTGCGCAGGCGGGAGTCTCCTATCAGGCCTTCAGCTACGCGCTCAAGTGCGCGGGCCGCGACGTGTGCCTGCTCACGAGCGGATGGGAAGTGGGCTACAGCATCACCCAGGCCGTGAGCGTCAGCGCGATGCTGGTCGCCGTCGCCTACGCCTGCAGCGCGGGCCGACTTCGCCGAGTGCTGTGCTGGTACGCAGCCTTCAACGTGGTCGTCTACCTGGTGGTGTCACTCATCGGAGTCATGGCGCCGAGCCGCATGCTGCTGTCGTTCGAGGTGCTGCTGCTGTTCGCGCTCCCTGGAATCATCATCGTGATCGCGCTCGCCGCGCGACGCTACCGGGCCGACCACCAGCCCCTCGACCGATCACTTCTGCTAACTGCGGTACTCCTTGTCGTGGTGCAGGTCGCCTACTACGCCTACTACGCGGCGGGCATCACGGCCCTGCTGTGGAAGGACGGCACGGGCATCTACTTCTCGGAGAATGACGTGCTCCATGTGGGCATGATCCTCTGGCTCTCGTACGTGGTGATCGTTGTCGGCAAGCACCTGAGGGACCTGACACAGTCGGCATGTCGACCTTCGACGGCGAGTTCGCCGGAAGCACAGTGAGCGCGCAGTCGGCGCGCGCCGATCAGAAGCGTAGCGAGAACCGCACCGCACCCTCGACCACGGCAGCCTCGTCGAGAGTGACCGTTCCTCGCGCTGACGCATAGATACCCGTGCCACCGGTCACCACCAGGGTGCGTGTGCGCGCGTCGGCGCAGCCCGAGGAGAGAGTCTGAGCGTGCGTGGCAAAGATCGACCCACCCGGGAACTTGAACACGTACTCGCCGACGACTCGACACGCCGAGGGGCTGTCAAAAACGATGTACACGCTGGGCGAGATACCGATCGATTCGCCCAACGACGAGTCGGCGAACTGCTCGCCCACCGACTGCGCGGTCAACACCGCGACACCCGCCTCGTCGAACAACGTCACTCCGCTCACGGTGCTGCGCTCGCGCCAGCCGTCGAACGATGCCGCTGCTGGCTTGCCTCGACGGGGAATTGTCACGCGGAACTCGACAACGGCTCGGTCGCCCGAGAGCTCGTCGACGATATCCACTCCCGTGGCACCGAGGTACCTGCCGGTTCCCCCCACGATTGCGTCGACGAAGTGGGTGGCGGGCTGTACCCCTGCGGATGTTTGCCTCATGGACGCCACCAGGATGGAGCCGCCCTTGAGTCGGTACTGGCACACCCAGGTATCGGCGATCGGCCGCCCGATTCCTGACCGCACACTCGAGGTCGCGCCGCACGTCGCCGATCCTTGTCGGCCGGCACGCCCACGCCCGCTCAGCTCGTCCTCCAGCCCGATGACCGAGTACGTGGCAGGCGAGTCGCCGAAACTCTGCTCGAACGCCGCGATGTGGCGTCGGTTGACCGTGATCGACTCGACATGGGCTCCCGCCGAGGTTCCCTCGGCCGCGAACTCCCAGGTGAGGCGGTACACGCCGCGCGCTACCGGGTGCAGGGAGACAACGCCACGAACGCCCTCGTACGCGCCGGTCCCTCCGAGCACCACCATGTCCGTGTCCCTGTCCGGAGGTGCCGCAGTGGGATCATTCTGGATCGCCCGCGCCATCAGGGTGCCATCGGGAAGCGTGACGTTCAGCAGGGTGTCGCGCTGCTCCCGCCCACTTCCAGTGTCGGGCACCAGCACCTGAATGCGTACGAAGAAGTCTCCCACGGCAGGTCCGTTGCGACGCAGCGAGAACGAGCCGTTGGTGAAGGTCAGGTCGCCGGTGGAGCTGCCCACCGGGCCGGTGTCAACCACCTGTCGCCCGGTAAACGTGATGTACGAAACCACTCGATGGTCGCGCCTACCATGAGAGCCACCCAGCACGGGTCTATCGGCGCCCATGTGCGCTGGTCGGGCGATGGGCTGCGGCACTCCGGCGGCTTGTGCGGCGGGCACGGCACCCACCGACAGTCCGACCATCACCGACGACAGCCCCAGCACCACTGCCCGGGTGCGACTCGACCCCACTCGACTCATCAGCTTCTCCGATTCCGATCGGTGCTGGCCGCCTGCGGCCACTGCTGAAGTGAGTATGCACCGAATTGGTGCTCGCTTCACTACCCGCCACCTAGGCTGCACCTCATGAGCACCCCAGTCAGTGTGTCGGGCACCGGACACCAGCGCGGCCAGGCCCTCGGCGAGATCATGCGCGATCGCATCCGCGACGTGGTGGGCGCCGTGGTCGACTCCCTAGGCGGCCCCGCCGAGGTGCAGCGGTTCGTCACCGACACCTCGTTCGAGGCCGCTATCGCCACCTACACGCCTGACCTGCTCGCCGAGTTCGACGCGATGGCCACGTCATCGGGAGTCCCGCGCGACCACCTTCTGGCCCACAACCTGATGGATGAGCACTGGTGGTGGCAGCAGACAGGTGCCACCCGCGAGGCCTGCAGCACCCTCGCCATCGCCGTCGAGCCACCTCTGCTGGGGCAGACGATGGACCTCGATCGTGTCCTCGACGGCAGCCAGGTGGTGCTGCGGTCGACCGACGAATCAGGACGCACCACCGCGGTGCTGACGTCGGCCGGGTTAATGGGCCTCTGCGGCCTGTCGAGCGCGGGCTTCGGCATCTGCGTGAACGCCCTCACCACCCTCGAGCACAGCGCGACCGGACTGCCCGTGGCCTTCGTGCTGCGGGGTGCACTGGCCCAGCCCGACGCCCGCGCGGCCTTGGCGTTCCTCCAGTCAGTACCCCACGCCTCAGGCCAGCACTACGCCATCGTGAGTCACGATGCTCACGGGGGATTGTTCACCGCGAGCGTCGAGTGCTCAGCCTTCGGGGCGGTCGTGTCGGCCCCCGCGAACCGCGGGTTCGGCCACGCCAACCATCCGCTGGCCACCACCGACATCGACCCCACCATGGCCCCGGGGCAGAGCCGCAGCCACCTGAGGCAGGGGGTGCTCGACGCTCACGTCGCCGAGACGCTCGACGACCTTGCTGACCTGCTCTCGTCACCGCCACTGTGCGTGTCGCGCACCGACAGCGATTGGTTTACCTTCGGCGCCCTCGCCATGAGACTCGGCGACGAACTGACCCTGCGCTACTCGCTGGGGCCGCCCGACGCCGAGCCGTGGCACGAGATCGTCGTCAGTCGCAACTGACGGAAGCGGGCCTACGCGAGGGCGTCGAGCACGCAGGGGGCCGTGCTCGCCAGCACGGCGAATCCGTCCTCCTCGGGCAGGAAGGCGGTGACGATGCCCCCCTCAATGACCATCGAGTAGCGCTTCGAGCGCATGCCGAGGCCGAAGGCTGAGGCGTCGACGGCCATACCAACGGCCTCGGTGAAGTCTGCCGCCGGGTCGGCAACCATCACGATCGACTCGCCCACGCCCTGCGCCTCGCCCCACGCGTGCATCACGAACACGTCATTGACGCTCAGACACAGGATTACGTCGACACCCGCGGACGAGAGCGCGGCGGCGTTCTCGATGAAGCTGGGCAAGTGGTGATTCGAGCAGCCAGGGGTGAAGGCGCCCGGCAGCGCGAACAGCACAGCGCGGCCCTCACCGATCACCTCGCTCATCGAAACCTGGGCCGGCTTGCCCTCACGCATGATGCGCACCGAAATATCGGGCACTGCGTCTCCAACGTTGATCATCAAAACCCCTCAGCGACCGTGGATGGGAGGCCGATCGGCCGCCTCTGACGCGCACACGCTATCCGAGGGAACGCCGGCGAGCGACCTCAGGAGCATTTGAGCTCTGCGTACACCGAGTCGTAGGCGTCCTTGACCTTGGCCTGCTTCTCAGCGACACCGGGAACATCCTTGAGCGCCGTGTCCGGGGCAACCGCCGCGAGCGGCTCCGACACGGCCGTGAGCGCCGACTCGATCCTGCCGATCACAATCTTTCCGGGCTCACCCGCGTCGGCCTTGGCAGTCTCAAGCTTGGCCGTGATCGCGTTGAACCCCGCCAGGGCGTCTCCTGCTGTCTTGCCACCGTTGGCCTCGGTGGCGCTTGCCATCTGGGCCTTGATCGCGTTGAGCGTGGGGCAGACTTTCTCGCCGGCAGCACCGACCACTCCTCCGAGGAGGCCGCAGGCAGACAGGCTCAGCGACAGCGCGGCTACGACAACGATCAGGTGGCGCTTCATGAGGGATCCTTCGCAATGGTTGATGAACGAGGCCCCCACACTATCGCCGCGACCTTCCGGTTTCCTTCCACGGGAAGGGGCTAGCGCACCACCACGCCGGGCACGGTCGTGACTCCCGCCACCGGCCGTCCACGCCACACGAGGTAGTCGTCACTGAGCGCCAGCAGCGAGGCTGCCAGCCACACCCCCACGAGCGCGTCGTCGGCGAGACCGGGAAGGGTCAGCAGCGCCTCGGGCAGTAGGTCGATTGGCGACACGATGTAGAGGCCGGCCAGCGCCAGCAGCAGAAGTCGACCGCGCCCGAGGCCGACATACCGCCCGGTGAGGCTGTCTCGCAGCATCGCGGGGATTGAGGCTAGCCGCCGCAGAAAGCCGACAGGACCATCGCTGGCGACCGTGTGGGCCGCAGCAGCGGCGAAGGCGGCAGAACGAGGCGTGGGCATCGAGGCACTCCAAGGGTTGTGACCGACACGAAGGGCTTACGACCCAGTCTGCCCCGAGCGGCCTCGCTCAAACCTCGAGGAAGCGCCTCCGCACGTCACCACTGGCCCAGTGCTCAGCGGCAAACGCAGCGAAGGGAATGGTGCCTGACACCAGCACGAGGAGAGTTCGGCCCACGGGCCACCGCACCCGGGTGAACAGATCAACCGCCGTAATGAGGTAGATGACGAAGAACCATCCGTGGAAGGTCCAGCCGAGTACGTACCACGAATAGCTGTTACGACTGGACCAATCCCCGGTGACTAGGAGCCACAGCAACCCGAGGGTCATCACCGCCAGGAAGGTTCCGGTCACCCACGCCATCACGCGATAGCGGGTCAGAGCGCGTCGGATTCCGCGCAGTCTCGCCTCGCTGGGTGTGGACTCGGCGGGGGGGTCGGGGAAAGACGTCACCCATTCAGGTTATCCGGCTGTGCGGCCTCCTGCTGAGAGGCCCAGGCGGCATAGGCCTCGTCGGCTGCGGTGTCGGCCACTCTCTGGTCGCGCAGGAACCTGCCCCAGAACCACAGGCCGAAGCAGGCGAAGAAGACCCACTGTGACGCGTAGAAGGTATTACGGACGTCCCAGGTGGTTCCGGCGGGCACACCCTGGGCCACCTCGAGCTGCCAGAGCCCGAGTTTCAGGCACCCTAGGAACACTGCCGCCACGATGCAGTGCGTCACCCACCAACGAGGCGCGAGCGCGTAGCGAAGCATTCCCCCACGCTATCTGCACCATTTCGATGGGAAAATGCGACCAGTCGTGGTAACTTTCACAAGGTTGCAGTTGCGGTTCCTCGCTCGTTCGATCGGACGCCCGTGGAAAGCGAAGCACGGTCGGTCCCCTGTGTCCGCCCCGCTCACGTCG
>CALQEM020000172.1:0-7375 GCA_943329595.2 Bifidobacterium breve | reverse complement strand
TACCCCGACCTGTTCAACGCACGCGTCGGTGGCCGCAGCGCCGCCGAGGTGGTGGGCGACCAGGAGTGGCTCGAGGGCACCTTCATCCCCACCGTGGCCAAGCGCGGCGCGGCCATCATCGAGGCGCGCGGCCTGTCGTCGGCGGCATCGGCGGCCAACGCGGCGATCGACCACGTGCGCGACTGGGTGCACGGCACCGCCGCGGGTGACTGGGTCTCGGTGTCACTGCCCTCAGACGGCTCCTACGGGGTCCCCGAGGGCCTCATCTCGTCGTTCCCGTGCGTGGCGGCCAACGGCGCATGGGAGATCGTCCAGGGGCTCGACATCAACGAGTTCTCGCGCGGGCGCATCGACGCGTCGGTGGCCGAGCTCGTCGAGGAGCGCGACGCCGTTCGCGCCCTCGGCCTCATCTGACCGTCCTCAGCCCGCACCTCACACTCAGCACGTACCCCACCACCGAAGGAGCAGCAGTGTCGAAGATCAAGGTCGAGAACCCCGTCGTCGAGCTTGACGGCGACGAGATGACGCGCATCATCTGGGCCTTCATCAAGGACCAGCTGATCCTTCCCTACCTCGACATCGACCTGCAGTACTTCGACCTCGGCATGGAGCACCGCGACGCGACCGACGACCAGGTCACCATCGACTCGGCCCTCGCCATCCAGAAGGTCGGAGTCGGCGTCAAGTGCGCGACCATCACTCCCGACGAGGCTCGTGTCGAGGAGTTCGGCCTCAAGAAGATGTGGAAGTCGCCCAACGGCACGATCCGCAACATCCTCGGCGGCGTGATCTTCCGCGAGCCGATCATCATCAGCAACATCCCGCGCCTCGTGCCGGGATGGACCAAGCCCGTGGTGGTCGGCCGGCACGCGTTCGGCGACCAGTACAAGGCCACCGATTTCGTGGTGCCCAGCGCCGGAACTCTCACCATGACCTTCACCCCCACCGACGGCTCAGAGCCGATGGAGTTCAACGTCTACGACTTCCCCGCCGGCGGGGTGGCCATGGGTATGTACAACCTCGACGAGTCAATTCGTGACTTTGCCCGGGCGTCGCTGCGCTACGGACTCAACCGCAACTACCCCGTGTACCTGTCGACCAAGAACACGATCCTGAAGGCCTACGATGGCCGCTTCAAGGACATCTTCGCCGAGGTGTTCGACGACGAGTTCAAGGACGAGTTCACCGCGGCGGGTATCACCTACGAGCACCGACTCATCGACGACATGGTGGCGGCCTCCCTCAAGTGGGAGGGCGGCTACGTGTGGGCCTGTAAGAACTACGACGGCGACGTGCAGAGCGACACCATCGCGCAGGGCTACGGGTCGCTCGGCCTCATGACCAGCGTGCTCATGACGCCCGACGGCCGCACCGTCGAGGCTGAGGCCGCCCACGGCACGGTGACGCGTCACTTCCGCCAGCACCAGCAGGGCAAGCCCACCTCGACCAACCCGATCGCCTCGATCTTCGCCTGGACCCGCGGGCTCGCTCACCGAGGGTTGCTCGACGGCACCCCGGCCGTCAGTGCCTTCGCCGACACGCTCGAGCGCGTGTGCATCGAGACTGTCGAGAGTGGTGCCATGACCAAGGACCTCGCGCTTCTCGTGGGTCCCGAGCAGGCCTGGCTCACCACCGAAAACTTCCTCGCGGCGATTGATGCCAACCTCCAGCGCGCGCTCGCCTGACCGGTCGCGCCATGAGTGGTCGGACCTGGTCTGTCGTTACGGCGAACGTCAATGGCATCCGGGCCGCTGAGCGCCGCGGGGGAGTCGGGTGGCTTGCAGCGTCGGGCGCCGACGTCATCTGCCTGCAGGAGGTGCGTGCGACCCACGAGCAGCTGCACGAGGCCATTGCTGACTCGGGGCTCGAGTCACTGAATCTGTCGCACAGCCCAGCTGCAACTCTCGGCCGCTCCGGTGTGGCCGTGCTGTCTCGCGAAGCGCAGTCGGCGGTGCGCATCGGCCTCGGTCACGCTGACTTCGACGAGCAGGGCCGATGGGTTGAGGTTGATGTGCCGAGTCCCTTCGGGGTGGTCACTGTCGTCTCGGTGTACGTGCACTCCGGTGAGGTCGGATCGCCCAAGCAGGTTGAGAAGCAGGGCTTCCTGGTCGAGATGGATTCGCGAATCGCAGCGCTGCTGCGCCGGGCGAAGCGCCGCGGCTCGCACGTGCTGATCTCGGGCGACCTCAACATTGCCCACCACGAGGTCGACATCAAGAACTGGAAGGGCAACCGCACCAACTCGGGCTTCCTACCCGAGGAGCGTGTGCACCTCGACCGCTGGGCGGCGATGGGCCTGGTCGACCTTGGCCGCGCGCTCGGCGGTCCGGGTCCCGGGCCGTACACCTGGTGGTCGTGGCGCGGCAGGGGCTTCGACACCGACGGCGGGTGGCGCATCGATTACACCCTCGCCTCGCCCGCCCTCGCGGCCTTCGCGTCGTCGGCCGTCGTAGGCAAGGCCCCCACGTATGCCGAGCGCTGGAGCGACCATGCTCCGCTCACCACGCGCTTCGAGCTACCACGGTAGCCTGAGACGGTGCTCTTACCGTCTCACGTTGTCCTCACACCTGTGTCTGGGGGCTGATCGCGGTGGACCTCTGGAAGAGCCTCGCAGTCATCGTGGTCTTCACGTTCTTCAGCGCCTTCTTTGTGGCGGCTGAAACCGCATTAGTGGCACTGCGCGAGAGTCAGGCCCAGCGTCTGGCCGACCGGGGCAAGCGTGGCCGTCGACTGCTCGACCTCGTTGCCCAGCCGAACCGCTGGCTTGCCGCGGTGCAGGTGGGAATCACGATGGCAACCTTCCTCTCGGCGGCGTATGGGGCTGCCGAGATCGCGCCGTCGATCGTTCCGTGGCTCACGTCGGCGGGCCTGTCGGAGTTGACGGCTGGCACGGTGGCGTTCTTTGCGATCACGCTGCTCATCGCCTACTTCACCCTGGTGGTCGGTGAATTGGTGCCCAAGCGTCTCGCCCTGCGCAACGTCGACGGCATGTCGCTCGCGGTGGCCGCCCCGATCGACCTGATCAGCTCACTCTTCCGCCCAATCATCTGGCTGCTATCGGTGTCGACCAACGCGGTGATGCGACTGATGGGAATCCGCGACTCGCGTGCGCGGGAGAACATCAGCGGCGAGGAACTGCGCGGCATCGTCGCCGCGCACGAGGAGCTCACGGCCGAGGAGCGGGAGCTGATCAACGATGTATTCGACGCAGGTGACCGTGAACTGCGCGAGTTGATGGTGCCCCGCACCGAGGTGGACTTCCTCGACGGAGGGCTGTCGGTGCAGCGCGCCCTCGAGCTCGTGCTGGAGCTGCCCCACACGCGCTACCCCGTGATCAGGGGATCAGCCGACCAGGTCATCGGCTTCGTGCACCTGCGCGACATCATCGCCTCGTCAGTTGCCCGCCCAGCCCAGCTACCGCTGTCGATGCTCGTCCGTGAGATTCACGCCTTTCCTGGCACCAAGAGACTGATTCCGGCCCTCACCGAAATGCGCCGCGAGGGGCATCACCTCGCCCTGGTGCTCGACGAGTACGGCGGCACTGCTGGCATCGTCACCATGGAGGACCTCGTCGAGGAACTTGTGGGTGATATTCGCGATGAGTACGACCTCGAGCGGGCCCACTCGGGTGTGGTCGGAAGCATGTTCGAGATCGACGGCCTGCTCAACCTCGAGGACTTCGAGGAGACCGTGGGCCTGGCCCTTCCCGAGGGCCCGTACGAGACAGTGGCGGGCTTCATCGTGGCCCGAAGCGGATCGCTGCCCACCGTAGGGGCGATGGTCGACTTCGGCGGGCGGCGGCTCAGTGTGCTCGAACTCGACGGACGACGTATCAGCCGGGTGAGGGTGGAACCGATCGATTCTGTTGACCCTGACCCCGACGCGCCGGACATCGCCGCCCTGCCACAATGAGCCCATTATGAGCGATGCCGCCAAGCCCCGTGTGTTTTCCGGAATCCAGCCCACGAGCGACTCCTTTCATATCGGAAACTTCCTCGGTGCCCTCAGCAACTGGGTCAGCCTGCAGGACACCCACGACTGCGTCTACTGCGTGGTAGACCTGCATGCCATCACGGTCGAGTACGACCCGGCCGTGCTGCGCCACCGCACTCGCGTCTCATACGCCCAACTGATGGCTCTCGGGGTTGATGTCGGGCGGTCGACCCTGTTCGTGCAGAGCCAGGTGCCGGCGCACGCTGAGCTCGCCTGGGCCCTCGCCTGCATCACCGGTATGGGTGAGGCCGGGCGCATGACCCAGTTCAAGGACAAGTCACAGAAGGAGGGCTCTGACCGGGCCACCGTGGGACTGTTCACCTACCCCATCCTTCAGGCCGCCGACATCCTGCTATACCAGGCAGCGGCCGTGCCCGTGGGTGAGGACCAGCGCCAGCACCTCGAGCTCAGCCGCGACCTCGCCGGCCGCTTCAACGCGCGTTTTGGCCAGACCTTCACCGTTCCGTCGGCGCTCATTGTCAAGGACACCGCCAAGATCGTCGACCTGCAAGACCCCACCTCGAAGATGAGCAAGTCGTTGCCAGCTGGCTGTCTGTCTCTGCTCGATACGCCTGCTGAGATTACGAAGAAGGTCAAGCGGGCGGTCACCGACTCCGACGGCGAGGTGCGGTTCGACGCCGCGGCCAAGCCGGGTCTGGCCAACCTACTAGCCATCGAGGCGGCGCTTTCGGGGCGCACTCCCCAGGCTGTGGCCGAGTCGTTCTCGGGTGGTGGCTACGGACCAATCAAGGCGGCGGTGGCCGAGTCGGTGGTGGCCTTCGTTGAGCCGGTTCAGGCGCGGGTGTCGGAGTTGCTTTCCGACGTCGCCGAGCTCGACCGGATCATTGCTGCGGGGGGAATGCGTGCGGCGGCCATGGCTGCGCCCACCCTGGCTTCGGTGTACGAGCGCGTCGGGTTTGTGCGTGCCAGCGGCTGACCCCGCAGCCCCGATGCTGCTCGGGTCGCGCGTGGTGGGGGTCGCCATCGAGGTGCCCGAGCCGTGGAACGCCCAGCTGACCGAGGCGCGAGCGCGCTTCGACGATCCGGTGGCCCCTCGGGTGTCACCGCACATCACCGTGCTGGCGCCCACGGTGGTGCCGCGTGTGAACCTCGACCGCGTGCTGGCACACCTCGACCAGGCGGCGGCCGAGTGTTCACCGTTCGAGGTCAGACTGCGGGGCACCGCCACCTTCAGGCCCGTGTCACCGGTGGTGTTCGTGGCCGTTGTCGAGGGCATCAGCGGTTGTGAGCAGGTCGAGCGCGCCGTGCGATCGGGAGTGCTGCTGCGGCGTCGCCCTTTTCCGTACCACCCGCACGTGACCGTCGCGCATGACGTGTCGGATGACATCCTCAACGCCGCCTACGACGATCTCGACGGCTTCAGCGCGCGATTCCGGGCCGACTCATTCACCCTCTCCGAGCAGGGTGTCGACGGATCGTGGTCGGTGATCGCGAACTATGAGTTGACGGGGGCGGCGCTCACGGTCGCTCGGAGCCGGCGGGACTAACGCCGTAGGCCTCGTTTCGCGGCGGGGTCGCACTCCGCTCTCACGGGCCTCGGCTCGGCGGCGCGCGCGCTCGGTCGCGGCGCGACGCTGACGCCGCACTGCACGAAGCCGCAGGGCACCCACAGCGCCGGCTAGAAGCACCAGCAGGCCAACAAGCGTGTTCCACGGTGAGGTGGTGTCACTGTCGACGACAACGGCCTGGGGAGATGTTGCGGGCGCAGTGGAGGTGGGGGTGGGGGTCGCCAGTGCAAGCTCGCTGGCCAGTGCTACCTCGTTGGTCGTGGAGGCGGGCACGGCGCTGAGCTTGTCGTTGGTCAGCGGTTTCACCAACCGGCCGATGGGGGTGAGCTCGTCGGCGTGATCAAACCCCCAGTTCAAGAGGGCAATGGAGGCGTTCTCAGTCGTGTCTTCGATGCGAAACATGGTGGCGATGAGCGTGCGGTCGCCACGCTTGGCGGCCACCCAAAAGGTGCGCTTCGCCTCAGTGGTAAAGCCTGTCTTGCCCGCGATAACGCCGGGATAGCCGTGGTTGAGCAGGCGGTTTTCTCCGTAGATGGTGTGTGTCCGCCGCTTGCCGTCGACCGGCTCGACGTCGGGAAACTTGTACATGGTGGTCTGGGACACCGCGATGAACTCAGGGATGTGGATCGCCGCCCGGGCGATGAGGGCCATGTCGTAGGCGGAGGTCCACTGTCCGTCATGGTCGAGCCCGCTGGGCGACTTGGCCACCGTGTCGAAGGCCTGCAGCCGGATGGCTCGGGCATTCATCTGCGCCACTGTCGCGTCGATGCCGCCGTTGGCGTTGGCCAGGGCGATCGCAGCATCGTTGGCCGACGGCAGGAGCAGCGCGTGCCACAGTTGATCGATCGTGTACTTTTCCCCGGGCGCGAGCCCCACCGCGGCGCCGTCGGTGGTGGAGTCGGCCTTGGTGGCGGTGTAGGTGTCGGTGGGCTTGAGCCGCCCCATGAGAGTGATGGCAGTGAGGGTCTTCAGCGTGGATGCTGGCCGATAGCGGTCGTGCGGTGCCTTGGCGGCCAGCACCTCGCATGTGTCGGCATCAACCAGCACCCAGGAGGCAGCAGTCATGTCGGGGCCGTTGAAACTGGCTCCCTGAGGCTCGAACTCAACGGAGGTGCCCGTGAGTCGGGCTCCCCCGATGGGGGGCTGTCCACTGCGTGCGGGTGGCCCCGGAAGCGACTCGGCAGCGGCCGACGGGGTGGCGAGGCCGACCATGAGAAGCGCCCCCACGAGGGGGACGCTGGCTCGGACCACGAGTGCGTTCAGGGACATTGACACCATGGTACTTTCCGCCCCTGGCGACCTCGCGCAGGAACACGTGAAGGTCGTCGGGCGGGTCGTGTGAGGGTCGGCGCGCCAGCGACCACGCGCCGCCCTACAGGCCAGGACGGCGACGAATCTTGCTGCCGAGCCAGCGGACCGGGTCGTACTTGACGTCGGCGACGCGCTCCTTGAGGGGAATGAGTGCGTTGTCGGTGATCTTGATGTGCTCGGGGCACACCTCGGTGCAGCACTTGGTGATATTGCAGTAGCCGAGACCGAGGTCGTCCTGGGCCATTTCCTTGCGGTCGACCGTGTCGAGGGGGTGCATGTCGAGCTCGGCAACCCGCATGAGGTAGCGCGGACCGGCGAAGTTGGTCTTGTTCTCCTCGTGGTCACGAATCGCGTGGCAGGTGTTTTGGCACAGGAAGCACTCAATGCACTTGCGGAACTCCTGGCTGCGCGAGACATCGAGCTGGGTCATGCGGTAGTCGCCGGGCTCGAGGCCCTCGGGCGGCGTGAACGACGGCACCTCGCGCGCCTTCTGGTAGTTGAACGACACGTCGGTGACGAGGTCGCGAATCACCGGGAACGCG
>CALQEM020000171.1:0-7395 GCA_943329595.2 Bifidobacterium breve | reverse complement strand
ACCCTTCCGAGAGCGGCCAGGATGTTTGACATGCGGTAGTTGAAGCCGATTTCCTCGTGCTCGTACCACGGGAAAGACTCGCGCGACTGTGTCGCCCAGAAGCGCGCCTTGGCCGCCAACTCAGCGTCGTCGGTAACCAACATGCCGCCGCCCGAGGTGGTCATGATCTTGTTTCCGTTGAAAGAGAACACGGCAGCCTTGCCGAAGGAACCTGCCGGCCGCGATCCGTGCATCGCTCCGAGTGCCTCCGCAGAGTCAGCGAGCACGGGCACCCCGTACTCCTCGCAGATCGGCATGATGCGGTCGTAGTCACACGTTCGACCGAACACGTCAACCGTGATGACAGCCAGCGGGAGTGTGCCTGCCGCCGCCCGCTCGGAGAGGAACGCAGCCAGCAGGTTGGGATCGAGGTTCCACGAGGTGGGCTCTACGTCGAGGAACACAGGCGAAGCGCCTGTGTAGGTGACCGCGAATGCCGTGGCACCGAAGGTCAGTGTGGGGACAACCACGTCCTGGCCGGCCCCAACATGAAGCGCGTTGAGGCCCAGGTGCAGAGCCGCAGTACCCGACGACAGAGCTACAGCGTGCGTGCGACCCGAGAAGCGTGCGATTTCCGACTCGAAGGCATCGACCTCGGGTCCTAAGGGGGCGACCCAACCGGAACGCACCGCGCCTTCGACGGCCTTCGCCTCAAGGTCACCGCAGTCGGGCGGTGACAGGTAGAGCCGGCTTGCCCCCACCTGCTACACCCCCTATCGGCGATCTCATCAACTGTTCGTGACAGGCCCGCCCTGCCTCACGCTCGAATCTAGCCCACTCACCTCCAGCACCCCCCTAAAAAGTCGACCGGTAGCGTGGATGAGAGGCGCGCACAACGGGCGCAGAGGGCGATTGCGATGGTGTGCAGGAGGAGACCACGAAGATGCCCTGCGCGTGTAACCGGACGGCCATACTGAGTTTCGGATAGCTGATGTCGTTGACTGGTGGATGGAGTTTTGATGAGGCAGTTGGTGCAGTCGGTGCGCGACGGGAGCCTGCAGGTAGTGGAGTTCCCCACCCCGCAGCCCGGGCCCGCAGAGGTTCTCGTGGCAACCCGACGGTCGCTCATCTCCTCGGGTACCGAGAGCGCCGTGCGGCAGTTGGCTTCATCAAGTCTGCTCCAGAAGGCCAAGGCACGCCCCGACCTAGTGCGACAGGTGATCGAGAAGGCTCGCTCAGACGGCATCGCCAACACTGTTCGGGCGGTTCGCACCAGGCTGGACGACGACATGCCCCTCGGCTACAGCGGCATGGGCGTGGTTGTGGCCGTGGGCGAGGCCGTGGCCGGGATCAGGCCAGGTGACCGCGTTGCCACGGCGTCTGCCGGCCACGGTGACTACCAGTTGGTTCCCGGGCTGCTCGTTGCACCTGTGCCCGACAACGTTTCCGACGCCGATGCGGCCTTCGCGACGGTGGGCGCGATCGCTCTTCACGGGCTACGCCAGGCCGAACTAGGTGTTGGCGCCAGCGTGGCTGTCATCGGCCTCGGGCTCGTGGGCCAGTTGACCACCCGGCTTGCCCTGGCCTCCGGCCTGCGTGTGATCGGAATCGACCTTCGGCAGGACCTCGTCGAGAGGGCCTCCGGCCAAGGCGTTGACGCCTTTGTCGAGGCCGGGGCCGACACCACGAGGGCAATTCTTGAGCTCACACAAGGGTTGGGGGTGGATGCAGTTCTGATCACCGCGGCCACTCCCTCCTCAGAGCCGGTGAGCAGAGCCACCGACGTGTTGCGCGACCGCGGGCGCATTGTGATCGTGGGCGACGTCGGGCTGGATCTCGACCGTCGCCCCTTTTACGAGAAGGAGTTGGATCTGCGCTTCGCTCGTTCCTACGGACCGGGCAGGTACGACCGCTCCTACGAGGAGTTCGGTATCGACTATCCCGCCGGCTACGTGAGGTGGACCGAGGGGCGCAATCTCCAGGCTGTTCTCTCGCTCATCGCGCGTGGCCGCCTAGTGGTGAGCGACCTCGTGAGCGCCACGTACCCTCTCGATGCGGCAGAGCAGGCCTACTCGGCGCTCAAGACCACGCAGGGGGTGCTTGGGGTGCAGTTCGCGTTTGACTCCCCCGCCGAAGGTGGAGCCCCTGAGGCACCCCTGCAGTCGCCCGCCCCGACACCCGCCTCGAGGCTGTCGGCCGGCGTGATCGGTGCGGGCAACTTCGCCAGGGCCACCTTGCTGCCCGCTCTCGCTGAGGCGGGCTGGCCAACCCCCACGGCCATAGCGTCGGCATCAGGACTCACGGCGCAGACGCTTGCCGGCCGTTTCCGGATCCCTTCTGTCGCGGCCAACGCGCGGGCCCTCATCGCAGACCCTTCGATCTCCGTGCTCTTCGTTCTGAGTCGGCATGACAGTCACGCCGAACTCACTGCTGCGGCTTTGAGCGCGGGCAAGCATGTATTTGTCGAAAAGCCTCTGGCCCTCACCGAGGCGGAACTAGCGGTGGTGAGGTCGGCTCAGCAGGCTTCCGGGGCCGTGCTGTGGTGCGGGTTCAATAGGCGGCACTCGTCTTCGGTGGCAAAGGCGCGAGAGGCTTTGGGGAGCAGTGGTGGGCCACTCGTAGCCAGCTACCGCGTGAACGCCGGCTGGCTGCCCGACAGCCACTGGTACAAGGATCGCCGCCAGGGCGGGCGCCTGCTAGGCGAGGTCTGTCACTTTGTTGACACCGTCTCGTGGATCGTGGGTGAACAGCCACACCGAGTCGTGGTCTTCGGCGACGGCCGAGGCGAGACTCTTCTCCAAGAGGACCTCACAGTTGCCCTCCAGTACCCCGGCGGATCAACCGCCTCCATCTCGTACTCGTCGGGGGGCAGCTCACGTACTCCGAAGGAGCGCCTCGAGGTCTTGGGACGCGGTCACACCGTGGTGATCGACGACTTCAGCAAACTGACAATTGACGGCAAACAAGTACCTCTCAAGGCTGAAGGCAAGGGGCACGTCGCCAACCTTCAAGCCTTCAGGTCTGCCGTGGTCACAGGCACCGGCTTCAATCACGACATGACCGCCTCACTCGGAACGACAGCCGCAATGCTGGCCGCAGCGCGGAGTCTCTCAGACGGCGGCGTCCAGCAGCTCCTGTAGCCGGGCTGCCATCGCCGTGCGCGACTGGTTTGCGTCGAGAAAGGCACGCCCCCTCGCGCCCATCTCGGAGAGTTCATCGGGGGCCGCTGCACGCAGCAACCGGATGCCATCAGCCAGCCCGGTGGGCTCTACGACGAGGCCACCGCCCGAGTTGGTCACCAAGTCTCCGATCTCCCCTGGGACGTTGGTGATCAGCGGCAGGCCCGATGCCAAGTAGTCGAAGACCTTGTTGGGGCTGATCCCGTATCTGAAGAGCGGGACATCGGCGAGCACATGCAGCCCAACGTCTGCGGCAGCAAGGATCGACTTCACTTCCGACTTGGGCACAGCATCAAGGAATCTCACATTGCCCAGAGCACGCTCGCGAGCGGTTATGACGAGGCGGTCTTTGTCAAGACCTTTGCCCACTAGGACGATGTCGAGATCTTCGCCGCGCAACTCGCCTGCGGCATCAAGCAGCAGGTCGAGGCCGTTGGCCGGTCCGTGGGCACCAAGGTAAACGCAGGTGAATCGGTTGAATCCGTATCGGGTTCGGAGGATGTCACACGGTTCACTCACGCTGAAGTCGGCTGAGTCAGCACCGTTGGGGATAAACGTCATCTTTTCCCTCGGGATGCCGCGGCGTTCGAGGGTGTCTGAGGTTCCCTGCGCCAAGACCACAATCATGTTTGCCTGGGCATAGAGCAGAGCCTCGAGCTGCTCAAGTGCCTGGTATATCGGCGAATCGCTGCTCATCTGGTTCATGTCGACGAGCACTTGCGGCCACAGGTCACGCACCTCCAAGATGAGGGGCACCTTCCAGCGGCGGGCCAGAATCAGCCCAGCAAGACCCGCCAAGAGGTGCGGTGACGAGGCGTACACCACGTCGGGCCTACGTCCATTCCAGAGGCGTGCGACTGCGGTTGTCGCGTAGCTCCCCCAGTTAAGAATCCGACGCATCCCATTCGACGAGTAGGGCGAGGCCCACACCGACAGGAAGCCCGAACCCGTTCGCTCCTTCACGGGCACACCAGCGCTGGTGGACGCATTGACGATGAGAAAGGACCAGCCACTGAGGCGAGAGAACAACTCAGTGTGCCGAGTGCCGCCTGAGGCACCCGGAGGGACAGCGAAGTGGTTCAGCACCAAAACACGCTTCACCGCGCACCCTTCAAATCCAGTACCCGCACTGAGTCGAGACCATCCCGGGACGCGTGGAGTGAGACCGTGTCAGCCGACCAGTCGATCGAGAGACTCACCCCACTCACGACGACCGACGAGCCCTCGACACGCGTCGAGACATCACCAATCGCCCACACAAGAGGCCCGCTTTGGGCCCCCTCTGCCATGAGCCAATCGCACGGCTCCCACGCGCCGTAGGTCTTGCTGTGCCATCCGAGGAAGGGAGCTTGCTCCCCCCGGGCAATCCGAACAGTTCCCGGCAGCCGGACACGCAGTTCCTGCCCGCCAATCGCGAGCGAGTGAGCTGTGGCTCCGACTCCCGGTGCCAACGGGACTGAGTACTCGAAAGCTGTGCTGCTAGTACTCTCTCGCCAGTCAATCACTCCGACGCCCTCCTCGGAGACGACCACTGCACGAGCGATCCGCCCCACAGCCTCACCAACAGGCTTGGCCAGGTATGCGTCATGCGCAGACCACAACACCGCCACACCACCAAAATCCAGAGGGTTGCCGACAACACCATGCCCTGATGGGCCGGCCCATCGGAACGCTCGATGCGGCTCCCTCTGACCCACTCCGCCCGGGCGAAGGACGTTATGCGCTGAGCTCGACCTGAAGCCGCTTCTCACGTCGATGGGGCCGTTGTAGGTACCGGTTCCGGGATCCGTCAGTACCCACTCGCCACGGTAGGAGGCGCTCACGTGACTGAGGTCGGCGTGACCGTGAGACTGCGTAGCACTGCCCTTCAGCCACACCCGCCATTCCCCCACTTCAGCTCGGGCAAAGGGGCCCACCGCTAGGGCTGATCGTTCCGGCCTTGGGGCCCTCAACTCGATCTCGGATGGCCCGAACCAGTCGAGGAGGTCGTAGCGCTCAATCCATGCCGCATCAACCGGCTCGCCCACGAGCGCGAGCCCCAAGGCTGCCGTGTTCCCCACATCGTGCGGCGACTGTGAGGAAGCAAGTACCCGCCCCTCATCCCAATCCCCGAACTGTGGCACCTCACCGTCCATTGCACCGAGATTCACCAAGTAGCGACTCGAGCGCGAGATGGCCTCTCTCAACTGCGGCGAGCGATCACCCAACAGCCATTTCACGCACAGCATCTCCAAGACAAAGCGGTGGTACGACAGCGAGTCCTCGATCATGCTGCCATCGGCCAGCACCTGCCGGGCGAGTTGGTAGTCCCATACCCGTTCCGCCCACTTCGACGTTCGGGAGGTGGTCGGCACGCCGACGAAGCGATCAGCGATGAGCAGCCCCAGCGCGTCACCAAGGAGGTGGTTGTTGCGCATACTGCTCAGCGTGTAGGGAAGGTCGCGCCACAGGTGCCGACGAATCTGAAGCACGTGGGTCGACATGTCGTCGAGGACGTCCCGGGCAAGACGATCACCAACAAGTCCCAGCACCTGGGTCCACGCGATGAGCCTGAGCGCCAACTCAAGGTTCGAGTACCAGTGAATCGACGACTCAAGTGGATTTGCGGCGAGCCACCACCGCAGGCGAGACTCCAGGGCCTCGAGTCGCACATCGGATTGAGGTTCTAGAGCGGCGGCTCGAGCCAGCACCACCACATCGCGATGGCGTCCCATCTCCCACGTCCACTTGACGTCGGCCATGCGTGACCCCGACCGAATGTCGATGGTCCACCACGACTCCGTGGGCCAACGCTGTTCCGTTAGAGGGTCGGTGACCCACGCATCCGCACTCTCAAGCGCAAATCGCCTGCCGAAGACGAGACAACCTTTGGCGATGATGCTGTCTGCGTCAGCGAGAGCAGCCATCCCCGCCACTGAATCGGGAGATGGCAGTGGAGTCGCCAAGACTCTCTCGAGCGGCCCCACCTCCGCTGTCGGAGTGAAGAGAAGGCGATGTCCAACCGACCGCTTCGAGATCTCGTACACCGCTCGTGGCACGGCGGACCCACCCAAAACACGAAGGTCGGCAGCAAAGCCGGACAGACCACTCACGTCACGGTTCGCCACGAAAGCCCAGCTGCTGGCGAGTGAGGCGGACTGACTGGCACTTGGTCAACAAAGAGTTGGAGCCACCTCTCGATGAATGCGATTGACAGAAGCGTATACGTTGCGTCGATTCGCCCTTCGTTGTTGGCCGCAACGAGGCGCTCTACTCCACCGACGTCAAAGATGCCACGGGCTCGAATCACACTGGGATCCAACTGATCCCGCATCCACGGGGCCAATGGCCCGGCCATCCACGATCGCAGAGGGACGCCAAAGCCCACCTTGGGCCGACGGATGATGTCGTCAGGCACCAGCCCCACTGCCGCCTGCCTGAGTATGTGCTTCGAAGTGAACCCCTTCACTAGCTGCGACTCCCGGATCGCGTGTGCAGTGTCAACCACTCCGCGGTCTAGGAAGGGCACCCGAACCTCCACTCCAGCCGCCATCGACATCTTGTCGGTGTAGTTGAGGTTGTGGTCAACCAAGAAGAGTTTCTCGTCCAACGCGAGGAGGCGGCTGAGGTCTGAACTCCCCTGTGGCAAACGACTGAGAATCTGCCGGGCTGCGCGATCCGCACCGTGAGCACCAATGCCAGCAACAAACTCGGGCGCCAACACACCCAGCGCGGACGATCGATCGATCCAATGGAGATAGGAGATGACTCGTTCATCACCGTCTAGCCCGACATTTCCCAGAGCCTTTCGTATCCGTCGCGATGTGCCATGAGAAGTCGAGAGACCGGCTGCCCCACGTGAGATCTCCTGCCGCACAGTGAGTGGCAGAAATCTCCAAACAGCCTCCAGCCTCACCGCTGAATGACGACGGTACCCACCGAACAGGTCATCGCCACCGGCACCCGACAGGAGGACCTTCACGCCCATGCTCCGTGCGAGCACCGATATGTAGTAGACGCTGAGCGGCGCCAGATCTGCTTGTGGCTCATCAAGGTGGTAGAGCATGAAGTCAACATCAGCTACGAGGTCGGGAGTAGCTTCCGCAACGTGCAAGCGCACACCAAGCGCCTTGGCCGCCGAGATCGCAAACTGCGTGTCATCGCCGAACCCTTCCGAAGCAGACTCCTCCTTCCCACCTGCAATGGTGAAGCAATCGAGATCTGGCTGATGTTCGCGAGCCAGGGCAACGATCGATGT
>CALQEM020000170.1:0-7440 GCA_943329595.2 Bifidobacterium breve | reverse complement strand
GGTGGGAGCCATCGGCAGGAGGAGCCCCGATCATCGACGGCGCCGTCGCATGGTTGGAGTGCGGCGTGCACTCGATCGCCGAGGCAGGCGATCACTACCTCGTCATGGGCCACGTCCGCGACATGGACGTGCTGACCCCCGAGACCCCGCTGCTCTTCTTCCAGGGCGGCTACGGACGCTTCACGCTCTCGTCGCTCGTGGCCTCGTCATCACCGGACCTCGTCATGGCGATCCGGCTGGCTGAGGTGGTCCGTGAGGACGTCGAGGAGCTGAGCCACCGTCTCGGAGTCGGCTGTGACGTGATAGCCGCGGTGGGCCAGGACCTTGTCTTCGTTGGTGCGGCCGGGACCGGCGATGAGCTGTCGACGGGCCCGATCCTCGGCTCTCGCATTCCCCTGATGGCTCCACTGGGCGAGCAGTACGTGGCGTGGGCAGGCGAGCAGGCTGCGGCGCGATGGATCGAGCGAAGTGGCGCGCGCGACGCCGACACTCAGGCAAACCTGATGCGGCGCTTGGAGAAGGCTCGTATCCGGGGGTTCTCCATGTCGCGAATCCCGGCGGACCAGGAGCTCGACTTCTACTCGGCGGTGCGGGCCTACACGGACTCGGACCACCTCACGCCCGCTCAGGAGAGAGGGCTGCGCGGAGCCATCGTGGCGTGGTCGCGCAGCTACGACCCGGTCGACGTGGTGCCCGAGGAGACCTACGAGCCGCACTCGCTGGCGGTGGCGGTGCTCGACTCACAGTCTCAGCCACTGCTGATCCTGCGGCTCACCGACCTCCCGCACCCGGCCCCCGGCGAGCAGATCATCGACTGGGTTCGAGAGCTGCGCGTCTGCTCGGCGCGAGTGTCCGCGAAGGTCGACAAGGCCGCCAGAAGGGCCTGAGAGGAGAACCGCATGCGCACCGTCCGCTACAGCAGGGGAGGAGCGGAGTCGTACGGCTTCGTCGTGCGCGGCGAGGTCGTCGACCGCGTCACGCTCGGCATGTCGGCCCCCACAGTGCAGGCGCTCATCGCCGACGGCGAGATGCCAGCGGCCGACGCGCTCGAGTCCGCCGATCGCATCCCGTGGTCGGCCGTCGAGCTGTTGCCGCCGTTGGCGCCGGGCAAGATCCTGTGCGCCGGCGTGAACTTCCCCACGCACCGCGCAGAGACGGGGCAGAAGCCTGAGCGCCCCGAGTACCCGGTCATCTTCACCCGCTTCGCGGACAGTGTCGTGGCCGATGGTGACGAGCTGCGCAAGCCCACCTTCACCGACGTCTTCGACTACGAGGGCGAGCTCGCCGTGGTGATCGGTCGTCGCGCGTGGCAGGTGTCCGAGCGCGACGCGCTGTCGCACGTGTTCGGCTACTCCTGCTTCAACGACGGCACCGTCCGCGACTGGCAGCGCCACAGCCAGCAGTGGACCCCGGGCAAGAACTTCTACCGGTCGGGCGCGTTCGGCCCCAGCCTCGTCACGGCCGATGAGGTCCCGAGCCTCGCCACGGCGCGGCTGCAGACGCGGGTGAACGGGGAGGTGCGGCAGGAGGCGCTCATCGGGGAGATGCTCTTCTCGGCGGCGGAGCTGATCGCGTACATCAGCCAGTTCACGCCCCTCAATCCCGGTGACGTCATCGCGGCCGGCACGCCCGGCGGCGTGGGCATGTTCATGGAGCCGAGGGGGACCGTCTCTGACGGCGATGTGGTCGAGGTTGAGATCGACGGCGTCGGCCTGCTGTCCAACACCGTCCGAGACGCCTGAGCCGAGAGGAAGCCATGCCCCTGCACCGACTGACCACCCTCATCCTCGGGGTGCCTGACCCCGACGCCGTGGGCCGCTACTACGAGGAGTTCGGCCTGACCGCGCTCGGCGGCCGCCGCTACGCCACCGAGCACGGCGGCGAGCAGCTGCGCCTCGTCACGGCTCCCACGCGCCGCGTGGTGGAACTCGGGGTCGGCACCGACGACGTCGAGGACCTCGACCGCATCGCATCACGCCTCGCCGGCATGGGTGCCGACTCGCGGCGCGAGGGGGACGCCCTGCTGGCCACCGACCCCGGGTCGGCCGTCACGGTGCGGGTGGAGGTGGCCGCTCCCATCGCGCAGCCGGCCGAGCCCTCCGAGGCGCACAATGCCCCCGGCTCCACCGTGAGACGAGGCCGGCGTGCGGACACGGTCGTTCGCGACGACCCCCAGGCGTTCCGGCCGCGCAAGCTCGGCCACGTGGTGGTCGGCTCGCTCGACCACGAGCACTCCACGCGATGGCTCACCGAGGGCATCGGCTTCAAGGTCAGCGACCGCATCAAGGGACGCGGTGCCTTCATGCGCTGCAGCACCGACCACCACAACCTCTTGGTCACCGAGGCCCCCGCCCGATTCCTCCACCACACGTCGTGGCAGCTGCCCGATGTCGACGCGGTCGGCCAGGCCGCGATGGCGCTGGTCGAGCGCGACCCCGACCGGCACGTGTGGGGTCTCGGCCGGCACTACGTCGGCTCGAACTTCTTCTGGTACCTCAAGGACCCCGCCGGCAACTACTCCGAGTACTACTCCGACATGGATGTCATCGACGATGACGCGGCCTGGGTGCCCCAGGAGTGGGAGGGGCCCAAGTCGTTCTACTCGTGGGGTCCGCCGCCCCCTGCGATCATGCGCGCCCCCGCCGACCTCGCGGCGCTCATGGCGGGTGCCCACTCCTGATGGCTGAGCGTGTCGTCGTCGTGGTGGGAGCGGGCCCGGTCGGGCTCGTGCTCGCCCTGCAACTCGCCAGCCGAGGACGGTCGGTGACGGTGGTGGAACGCTTCCCCAGCACCTATCCGCGCCCGCGCGCCGTGGCGTTCGACGACGAGGCCGCGCGAGTCCTGCAGTCACTGGGGCTCATGGACGAGGTTCTCGCGGTGAGCAAGGCTGGGGGCAATCTCTACCACTGGTGGAACGCCGATGATGAGTGCCTGCTGCTCATCGACAACCGTGGGATGGGTGCGTGCGGCTGGCCCAAGAAGGTTCAGTTCACCCAGCCGCAACTGGAAGAGGTGCTGTTGCGCCACGCGCGCCAGCACCCGCTCATCGACGTCCGATTCGGGGCCGAGGTGGTCGACGTCGCGCAGGACTCGGAGGGAGCGACGGTCACGCTCGCCGGGGGCGAGGTCCTGCGGGCGGGGTACGTCGTGGGGTGCGACGGGGCGAACAGCATCGTTCGCGCGCACATGGACACCGATGTCGTGGACCTGGGCTTCTACTACGACTGGCTCATCCTCGACGTCATCCCGCCGACCGGCTGGACCGTGGACCCGATCAGCCTGCAGCGCTGCGATCCCTCGCGGCCCGCGACCATCATCCCCAGCGGCCCCGGGCGCCGCCGCTGGGAGTTCATGGTGCTTCCGGACGACGACGTGGCCGAGATGGACACCGAGGACACGGCGTGGCGCCTGCTCGAGCCGTGGGGCCTCGACTCAGGCAACGCAGTGCTCGAACGCCACACCGTCTACCGGTTTCAGGCTCGCTGGGCGTCTCGGTGGAATGACGGACGCCTCCTGCTGGCCGGCGACTCCGCGCACCTCATGCCGCCCTTCGCCGGTCAGGGCCTGTGCTCGGGAATTCGTGACGCTGCCAACCTCGCCTGGAAGCTCGACCTCGTGCTCGCAGGCACCGCTCATGAATCGCTGCTCGACACCTACACCGCAGAGCGGGCGCTGCACGTCCAGCACGCGATCCACTTCTCGATCGAGCTCGGCAAGGTGATCTGCATCCTGGACCCCGAGGAAGCCGCGGAGCGCGACCGGCGGATGCTCCAGTTCGCGGGCGCTCCCGAGCGGGTGCTGCCGACCCTGCCGGCCGCCGCGTTCGACGTCGGAGCGGTGCGACTCGGAGCCGAGGGCGTCGCTGCTTTCCCCGCCGGCACGCTGAGCCCCCAGGGCCGCGTGCGAGGGAATGACGGTGAGGGGCTGCTCGACGACGTGATCGGCTCGACGGGTGTGTTGCTGGTGCTGGCTGGTGCCGGCGACGCCCTGACAGCCGACGACCGCTCAGCCCTGGGCGTCCTGGGCATCCCGGTGGTGACCGTGCTGCCAGCCGACGCCGTGCCGGGCGCCGACGAGGTCGCCGACCTCGACGGCGTGCACACCGACGAGTTCGCGCGCCTCGGGGGCGTGGCGGTGCTGGTGCGACCTGACCTGTACTACTTCGGGTCTGCGGCTGACGCAGCGGACGTCGTGGACCTCGTCCGCGAGTTCCGCGGGGCCTTGATCCGGGTGATGGTGTGATCGACAAGATCCGGGCCAGCGCACTCGAGCTGCTGGAGATGGTGCCGAACGGCGCTTCCGTGGCAATCGGGGGCTTCGGGCTCGCGGGCGTTCCGATCGACCTGTGCGACGCGCTCTGCGACCTCGACCGCCGCGACCTGCACATCGTGGCCAACAACGCCGGCATCGACCCCACGGGGGTGGGCCGATTGGCGCAGGAGGGACGCATGCGCAAGTTCACCGGCTCCTTCCCGGCGAACAGGCACTTCTTCGAGCTGCTGATGCGTGGGGAGGTGGAACTCGAGCTGACGCCTCAGGGCACGCTGGCCGAGCGGCTGCGGGCCGCGGGCTGCGGCATCCCTGCCTTCTACACGCCGACGGGGGCCGGAACCGAGCTCGGCACCGGCCGGTATCCCTCCCGCTACTCGGCCGACGGCTCGGTGCTCGAGTACCTTCCGGCCCGTGACGTCGCGGTGTTCGACGGCCGCGAGTGTGTGCTCGAGCATGCGCTCAAGGTCGACTTCGCCCTCGTCAAGGCCCACCTGGCGGACCGGCTCGGGAACCTGTCCTTCCGGCTCGGCTCGCGAAACTTCAACCCGTTGGCAGCGATGGCCGCGGAGGTCACGTTCGTGGAGGCCGAGCGTGTCGTGGAGGTGGGCGCGATCGAGCCTGACCTCGTGCACCTGCCCGGCGTGTTCGTCCAGCACGTGGTGCGGTCGAGCGGCCGACGCCCGCTGCCCAACCCGACCATGCCCGGGGCCACCACATGAGTCACCCCGGCTGGAGCCGCCACCAGCTCGCCGAACGAGTGGCTGCCGACATCCCTGACGGTGCGTGCGTGAACCTCGGCATCGGCATCCCGCTGCTGGTCCCCGACTACCTCCCGGCCGACCGCGAGGTGCTCTTCCACTCGGAGAACGGGATCATCGGGCTGGGGCCGAAGCCGGCGCCCGACGACGTCGACTTCGACGTCACCAACGCGGCCAAGGAGTACGCCACCCTGATCGCGGGCGCCTCCACCTTCGACTCGTCCCTCTCCTTCGGAATCATCCGCGGCGGGCACCTCGACATCGCGGTGCTCGGCGGAATGCAGGTGACGCCGGACGGCGACCTCGCCAACTGGGCCGCGCCGGGACGCACGCCAGGCGTCGGCGGCGCGATGGACCTCGTGGCGGGCGCGCGAGAGACGTGGGTGGTGATGGAGCACACCGACAAGCACGGACGGCCCAAGCTGGTCGAGCGCTGCACCCTGCCGCTCACCGGGGCGGGCGTAGTCGATCGCGTCTACACCGCGCTCGGAGTCTTCGTGCCGGCCGGCGCCGCCTTCCGCGTGGTCGAGCTGGCCCCCGGCGTCGACCAGGACGAGGTGTCTCGGCAGACGGCTGCGCCGTTGCGGATCACGGAGGAGGCGACGTGATTCGGCCGCTCGCATACGTGGCGGGAGCCTTCGAGCATCCCGAGCGCGTCATCCCCACGAAGTCGATCGCCACGGTGTACCTCGAGATCCTCGCGGGAGTCTGCGCCGACGCGGGCCTGTCGTCAGACGACATCGACTCGCTGCACGCGTCGACCACGCCGGGCGGCATCGTGGCCCTTGCTGAGACCCTCGGCCTGCGGAACCTGCGCCACTTCGACGGCACCGACATCGGCGGCGCCACGTACGTGTCGGCGATGGGCGAGGCCGCGCGGCGCGTGGCGACGGGCGAGTCTCAGGTGTCGCTGGTGATCATGGCGGGGCTGCCGCGCCGGGGGATGAGCAACCGTGCGGCACCCGGTCCCTCGGCCCCCTTCGAGCAGGCCCACGGCTCGACCCTCATCGCGCAGTATGCGCTGGCGGCGCGCCGACACATGCATGAGTTCGGCACCACGCGCGAGGACCTCGCCCACATCAAGGTGGCGTCGTCGCATCACGCCGCCCTCAACCCGCACGCGCTTCTGCGCGACCGCGTGACGATCGAGGAGGTGCTCGAGGCACGGCCCATCGCCGAGCCCCTGCACCGCCAGGACTGCTGTGTGGTCACCGACGGCGGCGGCGCGCTGCTCGTGGTGAGTGAGGCCGTGGCCCGCTCTCTCGGACGCTCGGCGCCCGGGATCCTGTCGCAGGCCGAGGCCACGAGGAACTGGGCGAACGGCCAGCTCGACCTCACCCGCAGCGCGGCGACGGAGTCAGGTCCGCGGGCGTTCGACGCGGCCGGGGTGACGCCCGCGAGCATCGACTACGCCTCCGTGTACGACTCTTTCACCTTCACCGTGCTCCTGGCCCTCGAGGACCTGGGCTTCTGCGCGAAGGGCGAGGGCGGTCGGTTCGTGCGTGACGGCCGACTGATCGCCGGGGTCGGGTCGCTTCCGACGAACACCGACGGCGGCGGGCTGTCGAACAACCACCCGGACAACCGCGGAGGGATGGTGCGCTCGATCGAGGCGGTGCGCCAGTTGCGAGGGGAGGCCAACCCTGGCACGCAGGTGCCGCACTGCGAGCTGGCCGTGGTGCACGGTGTGGGCTATGTGCTCGGATCGCGCCACAGCGCGAGCACGGCGGTTCTGGCGCGAGGTGAGTGGTGATGACCGGACTTCCGGAGGTCGACGTGGCCGTGCAGGAGGAGTCCCGCGCGTTCTGGGAGGGACTCACTCGAGGTGAGATCGTGATGGCCTGGTGCGAAGAGTGCGACGACCACCTGTGGCCGCCGAAGGCTGTGTGCACGTCGTGCCTGAGGCCGGTCACAGGGTCGCGGGTGCTCAGCGGCGAGGGCGAGGTCTACTCGTTCGTCGTGGTGCATCGTGGGGAGGGCGTGTTTGCGGACTGCGACCTGTACGTGCTGGCCTACGTGACTCTCGACGGCGGCCCCACGATCGTGGCCAATGTGGTGGGGATCGATCCGTCGGCCGTTGAGGTGGGCCTCCGCGTGCGGCTGCTGGCCCGCGACGGCTCGGCTGAGCCCGGACACGTGGGCGCGGCGTTCGAGCCGGTTCCATCGACTCCCTAGGGAGTCACCCGCGGGCAGTCGGGTCGCCGGACCCTCCGTGGGTGGCGGAGGTCAGCCGGCCGCGGCGACGTCGACGCGGGCAACGACGACGACCTTCCCGGAGAATCGGTTGGCAGTGGGCCGTCAGCGCCCTTCCGGCTCGGTGGCCCGCTGGACCGTCGAGGCGAGGATGTCGACGAGGAACTCGACGAACCCAGGCACCGATGGCTCGGCATCGTCAATCTGGTGGCCTATG
>CALQEM020000169.1:0-7455 GCA_943329595.2 Bifidobacterium breve | reverse complement strand
GCAGCGGAGTGGAAGCTGCCGCATCGGCCTGTGCCTTCCCTGCTGGGCGAGGAGGTGATCGAGCAGATCACCGAGTCGTACGCCGACGACAACGCGGTGCTGGCGACCCTGCTTCCGCCCGACCAGGCCGCTGCGTTCGAGCGTGACCGACGGGCCTTCGCTGAATCGAGGGCGGGTGCACCCACGGTGTCGATTGAGGAGCTGCGGCATTTGCCGCGCGATGAAGACTATTCGCGTGCGCTCGTCGCAGGGGCTCTCGACGAGGTGATGAGGCAGCGATTCGGAACCGGGTTGCCGGGCTACGGCTCGGCGTCGACCGCGGAGGTCACGGGGGCTGAAACAACCCTGCTCCGTCGGCTGAGAAGTCAGCGAGTGGTGCTGGGGTTGTTGCCTCCGGGCTCAGCCAGGGCCGAGATGGTCGCGCGCCTCGTGAACCGGTTCAACTAAGGCTTCCCGATCCGGAGGCACATCGAGATCGTCGCCCGAGGCAATATCGCCCACCTCGACGCCAGCAACCTCGTGGGCGGAGAGGTAGGCGCGTGCTCCGCTGTCGCCGGTGACGGTCGCAATCAGCGGGCCCCAGTGCTCGCGGGCGACCAGCACCGGATGGCCGCGCTCGCCCTGATAGGTCGCCACGGCCAGGGGCGCGGGGCACGACATCAGGCGACGCACCGCTGCGCCGGTGAGGCCGGGAAGGTCGACCAGCGTGACGATGGCCCGGTCTAACTCGGCTCGGCTCACCAGGTGGCTCAGCCCCACACGCAATGAAGAGCCCATGCCGGTGGGCCAGTCGGGGTTGACGAGTGTCTCGGCGTGGGCGACCTCGCCCTGCCAAGCACCCAGCACCACCACCACCGGATTGCAGCCGGCTTCGCGCAGCACCCGCACAGCGCGGTCAACCAGTCGCTCGCCGTCGATCACCACCGGTGCCTTGGGGCCACCGAAGCGGCGCCCGGCACCCGCGGCAAGGACGAGCCCGGCGGTTGCCTCGGTCAACGAGGTGCGCCCGCGTGAATGGGCCCGCTGCCCTTCGCGAGCGACTCGCCCGAACCTCCCCAGCGCGCCTGCACGATTTCAGCGGCGATCGAGATGGCTGTCTCCTCGGGCGTGCGTGCGCCCAGGTCGAGCCCGATGGGCGAGTGAATGCGGGCAAGCTCGTCGTCGGAGAGTCCCGCCTCGCGAAGGCGGGCGGTTCTGTCGTCGTGAGTGCGGCGTGAGCCCATTGCTCCGATGTAGGCCGCACGCGTTCGAATGGCAGCCTGCAGTGCGGGCACGTCGAACTTGGGGTCGTGCGTGAGGACGCAAATCACCGTACGTGGGTCGACGTTCTGTGAGCCCAGCCATCGATGTGGCCAGTCGACCACGACCTCATCGGCCTCGGGGAAGCGCTTGCGGGTGGCGAACACTTCGCGCGCGTCGACCACCGTGACGTGAAAGCCCAGTATCTTGCCGACCCGAGCGAGAGCCGCCGAGAAGTCGATGGCCCCGAAGATGTACATGCGCGGGGCAGGGGCAAACGACGCGACGAACACCTCGAGTTCGGTACCGAGTCGCTCGCCCTCGGGGCCGTAGTGAAGGAAGCCGGTGGTGCCCGACTCGAGCAGGCCAAGCACGTCGGCGCCCACGGTGGCGTCGAGTCGGTCGGTTCCGAGGGAGCCCTCGACGCCGTTCTCCCTCACCACGAGGTGACGGCCCACATGGTGTGGCCCTCGCACGATGGTGGCGGTGGCCACCGGCACCTCGGCGGCGATACTGGCGGCGATTCCTGCGAGTTCAGGCCACGTGGAGTGATCGACCTTCTCGACGAACACCTCGAGGATGCCCCCGCACGTGAGGCCCACCGCGAAGGCGTCATCGTCGCTCACTCCGTAGGTCTCGAACTGGGGGTCTCCTGAGGCGAGAACCTCCGAGCCGAGCTCGTAGAGGGCACCCTCGACACAGCCTCCGCTGACCGAGCCAACCGCTTCTCCGCCAGCAGTAACGAGCATTGACGCGCCGGCGGGGCGAGGTGCGGACCGCCACGTGCGAACGACGGTGGCCATCGCTACGGCCTCGCCACGTTCATGGGCGGCCATCAGAGCCGGAAGCACTTCACGCATGCCCTCAGAGTAGGGGCGTTAGCCACGGGCGTCACCTGATCGCTGAGTGGTCAGGTGCGAAGCTGGAGTCGGTCGATCTCCTGTGCGGGTGGGCAACAGGCGACAGTGACGCCCATACTGGGCTCATGACCGTGGTTCGCCGAGCAGATGTGGTGGAGTCGCCTGTCACCGTCGCCGACATGGAGGCCCTGGTGGCTGACCGCTCTGCTGGCGCCGTGGTGAGCTTCTCGGGCGATGTGCGCGACCACGACCACGACCGCCCGGTGGTGAGCCTCGAGTACGAAGGACACCCCACGGCGGCGCAGGTGCTTGCCGCTGTGGCGGCCGACGTCGCGGCACGCCACGACGTCGTGGCCATCGCTGTGATGCATCGGGTGGGTCCGCTGGCTATCGGCGAGTCGGCGCTTGTGGCGGCGGTCAGCGCCGTGCATCGCAAGGAGGCTTTCGCAGCCTGCTCCGACCTTGTCGACGAGACCAAGCATCGACTCCCGGTGTGGAAGCACCAGGTCTTCTCCGACGGCACTGACGAATGGGTGAACTGCGCATGAGCACGTTCCTGCCCCTGGTCGACACCTATGGTCGCGTGCATCGCGACCTACGGGTGTCGCTCACCGATCGCTGTAACCTTCGGTGCACGTACTGCATGCCGGCCGACTTTGCCGACTGGCTTCCGGGGCCGACCCTGCTCACCACCGACGAGTTGATGCTCGTCCTCGACGTGGCCACCGGGCTGGGTATCACCGGCGTACGTCTCACCGGCGGCGAGCCCCTGCTGCGCCCCGATGTGGTCGACATCGTGCGGCGCATCAACGAGCTCGAGCACACTCCATCGATCAGCCTCACCACGAACGCTCTACGACTCACCGATCTGGCGCGGCCACTGCGCGACGCAGGCCTCGAGCGGGTCAACGTGAGCCTCGACACCCTCGATCGCGATCGGTTCAAGGCGCTCACTTTCCGCGACCGCTTCGACGATGTACTCGCCGGGCTCAAGGCTGCCCAAGCGGCCGGTCTCACGCCGGTCAAGGTCAACAGCGTGCTCATGCGCGGCGTCAACGACGACGAAGCAGTCGCGCTGCTCGAGCGCGCGCTTCACGAGGGCTGGCGGCTGCGCTTCATCGAGCAAATGCCGCTCGACGCTGGGGGCCTCTGGGCGCGGGGCGAGATGATCACAGCTGACGACATCTTCGAGCGACTGAGCGAGCGGTACACGCTCACTGCGGTACCGTCGCGAGGCTCGGCGCCGGCCGAGGAGTTCTTCGTCGACGGCGGCCCCGCGACAGTTGGAATCATCGCCAGCGTGACCCGTCCGTTCTGCGCGGCGTGCGACCGCCTGCGCATTACCGCCGACGGCCAACTGCGTAACTGCCTGTTCGCGCGTGACGAGCTCGACCTGCGCGCGGCGCTGCGCGATGAGGCCCTCAACCCCGACGAGCGTCGGGCCGAGGTTGAGCGGCGGCTGCGGCTGGTGGTGGCCGACAAGCTACCGGGCCACGGAATCAACGATCCGAGCTTCGTCAAGCCAGACCGCCCGATGTCGGCAATCGGCGGCTGAGCCGCACTTTTTCAGGCCGGGGAAGTGCCCCGGGTTCGGTCAGCCTCCGGCAAAAGGAGGAAGCACGTCGATGCGGCTGCCTGCAGCCACAGGGGTGTGCATCTCGGCCGCCCTCACCGAGAGCCCGTCGACCAGGTAGGAGCATCGAGGCAGCACCTCGGCCAAATCTGGGGCGAGTGCGATGAGTGAGTTGAGCACCTCGGCGAGGGTTCCAGAGGGAACCGTGAGCACAGGGGTGCCGGCCGCGGCGCGAGCTGCGGCGAACAGGTGCGCCTCGACGTGGGGGGAACTCATGTAACCAGCGTAGGACCCTGGCTGCGAGCGGGACAGCGCAGCAGAACGTTCGTTCTGCGAACAATGTGCAACTGAGAATAAATGGGCTACGGTGATGATTCTGTGTCCTGCCTCACACTGGCGCCATGCCCTGACCCGGGAGTATCACTGATGGAACTCGTCAATTCGTTCACCGTTCCCGCCGACATCGACACCGCGTGGAAGTCACTGCTCGACGTGCAGGGAGTCGCCCCGTGCATGCCCGGCGCCACTCTCGAGTCGGTCGACGGTGACAACTTCACCGGCAACGTCAAGGTCAAGCTCGGCCCGGTCAGCATGACCTACGGTGGCGAGGCTCACTTCGTGAGCAAGGACGAGGCCACCCACGTCGCGATCATCGAGGGCACCGGCAAGGAGACCAAGGGCGCCGGCACCGCGAAGGCGCTGGTCACCACCAGCCTCGTGGCCGAGACGGCCGACACCACGCGGGTTAATGTCGTGACCGACCTCACCATCACTGGCAAGGCAGCCCAGTTCGGGCGCGGCGTCATGCAAGACGTAGCCGGTCGCATCATCGACCAGTTCGCTGGCAACCTGGCCACGAACATGGCTGCCTCGGGCGCCGCTGCTGCCGCCGCAGCCGCCGCCCCCGCTGGTGAGGGCGCCCCGGCCCCCGTCGCCGCCCCCGCTCCGGTGAAGGCCGCTGAGGCAATCGACCTCGGCTCGGTCGCCGTCGCCCCCGTTCTCAAGCGCGCCCTGCCCATAGTCGTCGGCATCATCGTTGTGGTCGTCGTGCTCTGGGTTGTTTTCGGTAGGTGATTGTTAGGAAGTAGCAGTTCACCCTCGCTGCTAGCCGTCAGGCATTAGCGTCTCTGGAAATCTAGTTTGTGCCACTCCACCACCCACTCCCAAGAAAGGTGAGGGTATGCAGACTCCCGCACCGGTCGAGTACGCGAAGGCCACGTCGGTTGCCGACGCCATCGCGCTGCTCGAGAAGTATGGCGAGGATGCCCGCATCATTGCGGGCGGCCACAGCCTCATTCCGATGATGCGCCTGCGCATCGCGCGCCCCGAGGCGCTCATCGACATCAACGATGTCGCCGAGCTCAAGGGCATCAGCATCGAGGGCAACGAGATCGTGATCGGTGCCATGGTGCGTCACGCCGAGGTGCTGTCGTCCCCGGTGCTATTCGAGCACTACTCAATCTTCCGCGAGGCGGAGAAGCTCATCGCCGACCCGGTGGTGCGCAACCGCGGCACCATCGGCGGCTCGATGTGTCAGGCCGACCCCTCCGAGGATCTGTCGGCGGTGGGCTCTGCACTCGGGGGCTCAGTCGTGGTGCAGAACTCGTCGGGCAGTCGCACTATCGCCCTTCGCGACTTCCACGAGGGCCCCTACGAGACCAAGGTGGGTGACGGCGAGATCCTCACCCAGGTGAGATTCCCGATCCGTCCGGGCAACGGCAGCGCCTACGAGAAGGTCGAGCGTCGGGTCGGCGACTGGCCGGTGGCCTCGGCTGGCACGTTCGTGGTGGTCAAAGACGGCGTGGTCTCCGACTGCGGCATCGGACTCACCGCGGTGGGCGCCTCGCACTTCTGTGCCCCCGCCGCCGAGCAGTACCTGATTGGCAAGCCCGCGTCGGAGGAGAACTTCGCCGCAGCTGCGCAGATTGCGGCTGACTCGTGCAGCCCCAACTCCGACCAGCGCGGACCGGCCGACTACAAGAAGCACCTCTGCCACGAACTCACACTGCGGGCGCTTCGTCGCTCTGCCCAAGCCAGCCAGGGAGCCTGACCATGCAGGTGACGATGACCGTTAACGGAACCGAGTACTCCCGTGAGGTCGAGCCGCGCATGCTGCTCGTCCACTTCATCCGCGATGAGCTTCGGCTGCGCGGAACGCACTGGGGTTGCGACACCTCCAACTGTGGAACGTGCGTGATCTGGGTCGACAACGAGCCGGTGAAGAGCTGCACGATGCTGGCAGTAATGGCCGATGGCCGCGAGATCCGCACGGTTGAGGGCCTCGCCAACGGCGCTGAGCTCGACCCCATCCAGCAGGGCTTCATCGAGTGTCACGGGTTGCAGTGCGGCTTCTGCACCCCCGGCATGATGATGACCGGTCGCTGGCTGCTCGACAACAACCCGAAGCCCTCCGAGGAGGAGATTCGCGAGTGCATTTCCGGTCAGATCTGCCGGTGCACCGGGTACAAGAACATCGTCTCTGCCATCCAGTGGGCAGCCGACAACCCTGCGACCAGTGAGGTGGCCTCATCATGACCGCTGTTCAAGAAGTGCCCCTGAGTCCGGCCGGTAACCCGATGGGCTTCGGCAACATGAAGCGCGTCGAAGATGCCCGCTTTGTGCGCGGACAGGGCAACTACGTCGACGACGTGAATCTGCCCGGCATGCTGCATAGCGCGATCCTGCGCAGCCCCCATGCCCACGCGCGCATCGTGTCGATTGACAAGTCCGCTGCTGAGGCCCTGCCCGGCGTCGTGCTCGTCATCACCGGCGAGATGCTCGCCGGGGTGCCGCGTCCGTCGCTGCTCGGCGACAACTTCGCCTGGATGCCCACCCTGTCGTACGACACTCAGGCGGTGCTAGCCACCGACAAGGTGCGCTTCCAGGGCCAGGAGGTCGCCTTTGTCATCGCCGAGAACCGATACATCGCCAAGGATGCCCTCGAGCTGATTGACGTCGAGTACGACGTGCTCGAGCCGGTCATGGACGCCAAGAAGGCCATGGACGCCGATGCTCCTGTGATCCGCGACGACAAGGGCCAGACCGACAACAGCATCACCGACGTGCACGGCAACAAGTCGTGGGAGTCGGGCGACGCTGAGCTCACCGCTGCAACTATCGCGAGGGCCGAGGCTGACCCCGACTGCGTCGTGGTGACCGAGCAGATCCTCTACCCGCGCGTTCACCCCGCTCCGATGGAGACCTGCGGTTCGGTTGCCCACCTCGACTCGGTCACCGGTCAGCTCACGCTCTACACGACCTCGCAGGCGCCTCACGCGCACCGCACCGTGTACGCCATGGTGGCGGGTCTTCCCGAGCAGAAAATCCGGGTGATTAGCCCCGACATCGGTGGTGGCTTCGGAAACAAGGTCGGTGTCTACCCGGGCTACGTGCTCTCGGTGGTCGGAAGCCTGCTCACCGGCAAGCCGGTGAAGTGGATGGAAGACCGCAACGAGAATCTGGTCTCCACCTCGTTCGCTCGCGACTACCACATGAAGGCCACCATTGCGGCGACGCGTGACGGCAAGATCCTCGCTGTCGACGTCGATGTCCTCGCCGACCACGGCGCTTTCAACGGTGTGGCCCAGCCGACCAACTACCCGGCTGGCTTCTTCCACATCTTCTCGGGCTCGTACGACTACCCGGCCGCGCACTGCAAGGTCACCCCGGTCTACACCAACAAGGCTCCCGGTGGCGGTGCCTACGCGTGCTCCTTCCGCATCACGGAGGCCGCGTACGTTATCGAGCGGGTGGTCGACTGCCTCGCCGCCGAGCTTCAGATGG
>CALQEM020000168.1:0-7467 GCA_943329595.2 Bifidobacterium breve | reverse complement strand
CTGGGCGGCACTCCACTCGTCCCAGCTGTGCTGGACGACCTCGGCCAGCAGTTCGTCCTTGTCGGCGAAGAACCAGTACACCGAGCTGGCCGGCAGCCCGGTCTGCTTGCAGATGCGGGAGATCGTCGTGCCCTTATAGCCACGCTCGGAGGCAATCTCCTCTGCTGCCCGGAGTAGGCGCTCGCGCGAGTCGTCGCTCGCGCCTTCGAGTGCTGCCTCGACCGCGGGCTCCACCGGCTCATGTACGTGCTGCAGTGAGCCTGGAACGTCGCTAGCCCACTTCTGCGCCGCATCGGCCATCCCCTCGCCCACCAGGGCGCACAGGCGCTGGAGGTCGAGGGATGGGGTCGCGCGGTGTGCGACGAAGAGCCCGTCCACCAGCGAGAGATACGAGCGGGAGAGCAGGTCGGTGAGCGCCGGGGCGTCCTCGCCGATTTGCGGCAGTACGCTGCGCCACCACTCATCGAGGATGAGAATCGTCTCCTGACGCACCAGCATGAACCGCTCCTGGGCGGCGATTCGACGGGTCTTGCGCAGCATGGAGACCATAAGTCCGAGGCGCCAGTACTCGGGCTCAGTCTCGATCGAGCCGGTCGACAGTCGCAGCCGGGTCATGATCCGCTCTCGCGGAGAGCCTGAGTAGTTCGCGGGCTGCCACGTGGGGCCCTCGCGCCGCCAGGTGCGGTAGCTGTAGTCGAGCGCCTCGGCCAGCAGCTCATCCTTGTTCTTGAACTGCCAGTACACAGAGCTTGCAGGCACCTCGGCGCGCTCGGTGATGAGGGCGACGGTCGTACCGTCGTAGCCCCGCTCAGCGGCGATCGCCAGCGCGGCATCGATGATGCGCTGCCGCGACTCTTGGCCCTGGCGGTGGCGGCGGTCAGTCTTCGCCGGCATCGCTCACCTGGGTCCTCCTCATGTGGTCGTGGCCGTCACTCGTGCCTAGAATCGTGCCGCAAGTCGTGCCGAGGCGATGACCCACTGCTCTCATGCTGCCGCTTGTTGGCGCCGCGGGGAAATCATTCGTTCGAGCGGACGGAACGCGGCGCTTCCCCCACAGGCGCTCGGGTCGTCAGGCTTGGCCCATGTTTGCCGAAGAGGCGCTGGCGCAGTTCGCGGCCGCACAGGTGGTGGTGCCCGTCGAGGTGCAGGAAATGTGCCTGGTGGGGCTCTCGGACTCGCTGGGCGTAGGAGTGGGCGGACTGGCTGCGGAGTCGGCCGTGATCACCCGGTCCCTCCTCGCTGAGGCGGACTCAGGCGGCACTCACGTGTGGGCGTCGTCGCAGCGGCTGCCGCCCCGGGATGCCGCGTGGCTGCTGGGGGTTTCCTCCCACGCGCTCGACTTCGACGACTACATGCATCCGATGCACGGGCATGCGAGCAGCGTGGTCCTGCCCGCAGCCTGGGCGGCAGGCGAGCCGCGTGGGGCGTCGGGGGAGGAGCTCCTCCAGGCGTACGCAGTCGGGTATCAGGTCGACTGGCTCGCCTCTCAGGCGTTCGGCACCGCGCACTACGAGCGCGGATGGCATGCCACCTCCACCGTCGGGGTGATCGGCGCTACCGCCGCCGCCGGGCGCATGCTCGGGCTCGACGCGGGCCAGATGCGCACGGCCATGGCCATCGCGGCGTCCTCGGCGTCGGGCCTGCGAGTCAACTTCGGCACGCACGTCAAGGCCATGCACGCCGGCAACGCGGCGCGCAGCGCGGTCGTGGCCTGCGAGCTGGCGATGGCAGGCGCGACGGCGGCGGCCGACTGGATGACCGGCCCCCACGGGATGCTCGCGGTGATGGGCGGGCGAGTCGTGCCGGCTGAGGCGGGTGCGGCCATCTCCGGCGTGCTCGACACGTGGGGCATCGTCGGTCCGACCGGACTCATGCTCAAGCCGTACCCCTGTTGCGGGAGCAGCCACGCGGCGGTCGATTCGGCACTGGCAGCGCGCGCGGACCTGGGTGGTGCGCCGATCGACCGGGTGGCAGTGCATGTGGACCCCTTGGTCACGGGGATCCTGCGCCACGAGCGACCCGCGACGCCGGACGAGGCCCGCTACAGCCTGCACTACCCGATCGCTGTCGCGCTCCTCGACGGCGAGCTCACGGCTCGCCAGTTCTCACGCGAGCGGATGTCCGCTCCGGACGTCGCCGACATGCTGAGGCGCGTCACCGTGATCGCTGATCGGAGCAACGCGGCGCACGAGGCGTTTGCCGCTGAGGTGGAGGTCGTGTCGGGCGGATGGACGGTCGCGGTCGAGGTGCCGGTGGCGCTCGGCCACCCGCGTCGGCCACTCTCGACGGACCAGCGCCGGGCCAAGTTCGTCGGGGCCGCGGCGGGCGTGCTGGGGGAGCCGCGGGCGGTGGCGCTCTGGGACTCGGTGCCCCGCCTGCCCTCACTGGACCGAATCTCCGACTGGACCGAACTGGTCGCGCCCTAACTGCATCGGGGGCACCCAAGCGCGTACCTATCGCGTCGCGCCGCCCCAAGACCCCACTGCGCCCGCCCCTCCAGCCCCCCGCTGATCCGCGGCCGTGCGCAGTGGTGTCGGCCCATGGCCCCACCCGACGTGCCAGCGAGCTGCCACTCGAACAGGTGTGTCACATCCCGTGAGCTCGCGAACGGGTGCGGCAAGGCAGGGCGGCACCGAGGGACGAACTGCGGCTGGTACCAGAAATCGCGGCTGCGCCCCCCGGGCGCCTCCACAACGCCTGAGTCGTTCGAGAACGAAGATCGGTCCTGGTGCAACCACCGACTGACACGGTGATGTTCGTGCTGTGAATTCTTGGCGAGTGGAATGAGTGCGCCGGGACGTTGGCGTGGTCGGGCGCGTCCTTCACTGGGGGGTGACCCAGACTGGGCGCATGAGCAGGCAGACGGAGGGACCTCCTGGCCTGCTCGCGCCCCTGCGCGGCTCGGCCACCTTCCGCGCCCTGTGGATCGGCCAGCTGGCGATGCAGGTGGGCATCTGGATCGAGACGGTCGCGGCGCAGTGGTCGATGGTCGATGCCGGGGCGTCAACGCTGGTGGTGGCGATGGTGCAGGCGGCCGTGACGCTGCCGTTCCTCGTGTTGGCGATCCCCGGCGGCGTGATCGCCGACCTGGTGCAGCGGCGTTGGCTGCTGGTGGGGGTCAATGGCGGGGCCGCGTTGGTGGCCGTACTGCTCACAGCGGCGAGTCTGAGTGGGTGGCTGCACCCGGCGATGCTGCTCATGCTCACCGCGCTGCTGGGCGTGGCGGTGGCGGTGAGTCAGCCGGGCGTCACCGCGGCGGTGCCCGATGTGGTGCCGGCCGCGCACATCGCGCCCGCTTCGATGCTTGCCAGCATCAGCGTGAACCTCGCGCGCGTGATCGGGCCTGCCATCGGTGGCCTCCTCATCGCGTCGATGGGTGCAACCGCGGCGTACGCGGCGAGCGCCCTGGGCTTCGCGCTGTTCGCGGTGCTGCTGGTGGCGGCGCGTGACGTGGGCCATGTGCCACAGCCGCAGTCCTTCCTGCCGGCGATGCGGTCAGGGCTCGATCATGTGGTGAGCGCCCGCCCGTTCCGACTGCTGCTGGTCATTACCGGCTGGTGGTTCGTGGCGGGCAGCGTGCTGTGGGCGCTGCTGCCGGTGGTGGCGCTGCGCGAGTTCGGCCTCGGCCCGGGTGAGTACGGCTGGATTCTTGCCACCGCCGGAATGGGGGCGGTGGGTGGCACGGTCATCTTCGCGCCGCTGCGCACGCGCGTGGAGACGACGCGCTACGTGCTGTGGTTGATACCGCTCTTCGGGCTGGCGCTCGTGGTGGTGGCCGAGGTGCCCGTGACCGGCGCGGTCATCGCGGCGCTGCTGCTGGCCGGATTCACGTGGACCACGATGGGGGCCATCGTGATGTCCTCGGCCCAGATGCTGCTGCCGGCGTGGGTGCGGGCGCGGGGCATTGCGTACTACTCCGTGGCGTCCCAAGGAGGGATCGCTGTGGGTTCGCTGCTGTGGGGTGTTGTCGGCGGCCTCACCACGGCCACCGGCGCCTTCCTCGTTGCGGCCGCCTGCTTGGTGCCGCTGTGGGTATTCGTGCTGGTGCGGCGGATGCCCACGCAGGCGGGGTGACGCGCCCGGCTGGGTTGGTCTATTGCGCCGACCGCGCCTACCTCGCCGCGCGGTCGAGGCGCTCGGCGATCCAGGTCTTGATCACCGACTGCCGAGTGATGCCCAGACGCTTCGCCTCAGCGTCGAGGGCGAGGACCATCCACGTGGGAAAGTCGACGTTCACGCGCTGCACGGGCCGTGCAGGTCGAATTGCCGAATCGAGGTCGAAGTGCTGCAGCACGTCGGCGTTGCCTTCGTCGAAGATCTGGTCGAGGTCTTCAGCCTTCATACAGCGCCTCCTCCGAAGTCCGTGCCCGGCGCACGGAGATGATGCGGATTGCCCCGAAGCGATGCGTGAAGATTGCCGCCCACAGCCGCCCGTCGATGCGCCCGATCACTATCGATCGAGACTCATCACGGCCGCGTGTGGCAAGTTCGATGCTGCGCGCGTCGTCCCAGAGCGCCTGAGCCTCGATGAACTCGATGCCGTGCTTGGCACGGTTCGACGCGGACTTGGCTGGATCGAACTCAAATCCCATGCCGAGCAGCATCGAGCCTCTAGGTGTAGAAACTATACCTAAAGTATCCCTGGTGTGCACATCACCTCGATCTCAGGAAGTCTTGCGTCCCGCCGTCGCCGCGCCCTTGGGGCGCCGCAACGCGATAGGTACGTGCTTGGGTGCCCCCGATGCAGTGAGGAGCCACCCCCCGCTGGTGCGCGGTCGTGCCCAGTAGTGTCGGGCCATGGACGCCCCTACGCTTCCCGACCGTGCCCGCGTCGTCGTAATCGGAGGCGGAGTCATCGGCACCTCGGTGCTTTACCACCTCGCGGAGGCAGGCTGGACCGACGTCGTGCTGCTCGAGCGCGACCAGCTCACCTCGGGCACCACGTGGCACGCCGCGGGACTGATGGTCACATTCGGCTCGACGTCGGAAACCAGCACGCGGCTGCGGCAGTACACCCGCGACCTCTACTCCCGGCTCGAGGCCGAGACCGGCCTCGCCACCGGCCTGAGGCAGGTGGGCTTCATCGAGGTGGCTGCCGACGCCGGCAGGCTTGAGGAGTACCGGCGGGTGTCTGCCTTCAATCGGCTCATGGGCATCGACGTGCAGGAAATTTCCCCCCGCGAGGTGGGCGAACTCTTCCCGCTTGCCAAGACCGACGACCTGCTCGCCGGCTTCTACGTTGCCGACGACGGCCGGGTCAACCCCGTCGACGTCACGATGTCGATGGCCAAGGGTGCGCGCATGCGGGGCGCCCGCATTATCGAAGGCTGCCCTGTCACCGGGGTGCTCACGGCCAAGGGCGCGGTCACCGGTGTCACCACCCCCTTCGGCGACATCGAGGCCGAGTACGTGGTCAATTGCGCCGGAATGTGGGCGCGCCAGCTCGGCGAGCAGGCCGGCGTCACGATTCCGAATCAGGCGGCCGAGCACTACTACCTGCTCACCGAACCCATCGAGGGAGTCAGCAAGGACTGGCCGGTGCTGGAAGACCCGGGCCGACACGGCTACTACCGCGAGGAGGGCGACGGGCTGATGATCGGCCTGTTCGAGCCCGTGTGCGCGCCGTGGCACGTCGATCGCATTCCCGAGGAGTTCTCGTTCGGCGAGTTGTCGCCCGACTGGGACCGTATGGGCCCCTACCTCGAGCGAGCGATGTCACGCGTGCCGGTGACCGCTGACGTGGGAATTCGGAAGTTCTTCTGCGGGCCCGAGTCGTTCACCCCCGACCTTGCTCCCGTGGTGGGCGAGGCGCCCGAACTGCTCAACTACTTCGTGGCGGCGGGACTCAACTCGATCGGAATCCTCACGGGCGGCGGTATGGGCCGTGCCATGGCCCACTGGATCATGACCGGTCTGCCCGACATCGACATCACGGGCATGAACATCGACCGCCTGCACCCCTATCAGCTCAACCCCGAGTACCGCGCCACGCGCACGGTCGAGTCGCTGGGCATGGTGTACCAGTGCCACTTCCCGGGCCGGTCGATGCAAACAGCCCGAGGCGTGAAGCGCTCGCCGATCCACGATCGGCTGGTTGAGCAGCGCGCCTACTTCCGCGACGTCAGCGGCTGGGAGGGAGCCGACTGGTTCGCCCCCGAGGGCGTCGAGCCCGTGGTCGAGGAGCTCAGCTGGGGTCGCCAAAACTGGTGGCCGCACTGGGAAGCTGAGCACCACGCCGCCCGCAACGACGTGATTCTGATGGACATGTCATTCATGGCCAAGTTTCTGGTGCAGGGGCGCGATGCCGGCACCCTGCTCGACACGCTGTCGGCCAACGCGGTCAACGGCGACAGCGGGCAGATCGTGTACACCCAGTGGCTGAACACCGCGGGCACCCTCGAGGCCGACCTCACGGTCACCAAGCTCGACGACGACCGCTTCTGGGTGGTGGCCTCCGACACCGCGCACCGACATGTGCTCACGCGCATGCAGCGGCATGTGGGCGACGGCAACGCCTTCATCACCGACGTCACCGGCGGATACGCCCAGCTGAATGTGCAGGGCCCTCGTTCACGTGAACTGATGCAGCGGCTCACCTCTGCCGACATGTCGAACGAGGCGTTCCCCTTCCGGGCGGCCCGCGAGATCGACCTCGGCTACGTACGGGCACTCTGCATTCGCATCACGTACCTCGGCGAACTCGGCTTCGAGCTCTACGTGCCGAGCGAAATGGCGATGCACGCGTACGAGCGCATCGCCGAGGCAGGTCGTGAGCTCGGCCTGCGGCACGCGGGGCTCAAGGCCCTCGCCAGCCTGCGGATGGAGAAGGGGTACCGCGACTTCGGGCACGACATCGACAACACCGACACGGTGCTCGAGGCAGGTCTCGGCTTCGCGGTGGCGCTCGACAAGCCCGGGGGCTTCATCGGTCGCGACGCCGTGGTGGCGCAGAAGGCTGCCGGCCCCCTGCGCAAGCGGCTCGTGCAGGTGCTGGTCACCGACCCCGATCCCCAGCTGTTCCACGCGGAGCCGGTGCTTCGCGACGGTGTCGCCCTGGGCTACGTGCGCGCGGCCTCGTACGGCTTCACACTCGGCGGCGCCGTGGGGCTTGCGATGATTGAGGCCGACATTCCGATCGATCAGGAGTGGCTCGACGCCGGCACCTGGACGGTTGACATCGGTGGGCGGCAGTTCCCTGCGGTGGCGTCACTGCGGCCCCTGTACGACCCTCGCAATGAGCGCATCCGCGCGTAGCCAGGCACTCAGCCCCGTGGGGTCACCTGCACCAGGGCGCCTGACGAAGTGCGGGCCATCACTCCTACCACCGCGTACCCGAACGTGGGGGCGAGGCTCTCCACTGCCAACAGCCACCGCCGGTCGTGGTCGCTGACCACGGCGGTGCCGGTGCGATGGTGCACCAGGCCCACGCCGAAGGCGCGACTCCCCATCGCCTCGCTGGTGTCGGCG
>CALQEM020000167.1:0-7473 GCA_943329595.2 Bifidobacterium breve | reverse complement strand
GACGGTGCAGGCGGCCCAGACGGTTGCGGTGGCCTTCGAGCTCGGAGTGACAGCGACGTTGACGCTCAGCCTCCCCAATGGCGACTACGCGCCGGTGACCTCGGTGCCGATCACGCTCGGCAACACGTCGCTGGTGCCGAACGGCAGGCTGACCGTGGCGGGCACGGGCACGACCCGCTCGCTGACCAACCGCTTCCCGTACCAGTCGGGCTACACGGTGTGGAGCGGCTCGTGTGACGACGCCGACCCCGAGGGCGCGGTTCCCAGTGCGCTGACGATGCCGGCCACCAGCCCGTACGTCGACGTGATGTCGACCACCAACGGCGGCCGGTACCACCCAGGGGTCTCGCGCGGGGCAGCCGTCCCGGCGCTCGCCGTGCCTAACGTCAATCGCGGCACAGTCGACATGGCCGACATCGAGGTGCAGGTGCGCAACGCGGCGAACGCGGCCGTGACGGGCGCTGCCGTGACCATGACGCACGTGCCGTGGGACCCCTCGACGAGCGCGGTCTACTTCCCGGGCTGCGTCACCGGTGAGTCGTACGCGCTCGGAACCACGACCGCCACTGGCGGCTTCAAGGTCGACGTGCCCTTCGGCTACTGGGACATCACCACCGGCGTGGTGGGCTCAGTTCCCGTGCGTGTGTGGCTGCACCCACAGACCGACTCCGTCGTCGTGGTGGTGAGGGTGCCATGAGTCTGCAGTGGCTCATCGACAGGCTCCGCGCCGTTCGCGGCGACGGTGGCTTCACCCTGGCCGAGACCGCCGTGACCATGCTCATCCTGGGCATTCTCAGCACAGCGCTGGTGGGCACTGTGGTGGTCGAGGGCAAGGCACTGGTGCGCGAGAACACCAAGGGCACGTCACTCGACATCGCTCGCATCGGCATGAACCGAATGAGCAAGGCGGTGCGCGCTGGAACGGAGCTCGTCAAGAGCGACGGCAGCACCGACCCGGCGTTCGTCTCCATCGCGCCTGAGAGCGTGACGCTCTACGTGAGCTTCGGCCCGACGCCCACCAAGATGACCTTCAGCGTCAACACCAGCCGTCAGCTCGTCGAGCAGGTGTGGACGAGCACCGGCACCGGCACGGCACTCGACCAGCCGCCCTACACGTTCACCTCCAACGTGCGCACCACCGTGATCGCGAGCAAGATCCCGAGCGGGCTGTCGACACCGCTGTTCAAGTACCTCAATTCGAGCGGCGTGGCCCTGGCCAGCCAGACGAGCTCCTCGAGCGTCGACACCTCGCTGGTGCGCCAGGTCGACGTGACGCTCGTGGTCAACTCAGACCCCTCGCTGGGCGCTCCGTCAATCACGCTGAACCAGGCCATCGTCCTGCCCAACCTGGGAGTGCTGAAGCGATGATGCGGCGCGTGCGAAATCGAATCTCGACTGTTCGCTCGTCGGGGGAGCAGGGTGTGGCCCTCATCATGGTGCTCTGCGTGACCATGATCCTGACCATGCTCACCACGGCTGGCGCGTCGTACGCGCTGCACCAGTTGCAGCAGGTGGGCAAGGACCAGAACTGGGGCTCTGCCCTCGCTGCGGCGCAGGCCGGTGTCGACGACTACGTCTCCAAGCTCAACCGCGACAGCCTCTACTGGATGCACGGCTCGGCGTCGGCCTACTCGGGCGCCAGCTTCTATGACGGCACCTCAGGCAACACGGCCTTCACCACCTGGACCGCGGTGCCCAACGGCGGAACGACGCGCGAGTACTTCCGGTACGAGATCAACAACGAGCTCTACAACCAGCGCGGTGTCATCAAGATCCGTGCCTCGGGCAAGGTAGGCAAGTCGATCCGCACCGTCGAGGCGCAGCTGCGCCGCGGCTCGTTCATCGACTTCCTGTACTTCACCGACCTCGAGACCCAGGACCCGGCCCTGTACTCGCCGTCGACCTCGTGGAAGTGCGACCAGTACTACTACGCCGGTCGCTCGAGCAGCTGCACCTCCATCCAGTTCGCCTCGGGCGACGTCGTCGACGGCCCCGCGCACTCGAATGACGCCATGCTGATGTGCGTCGGAACGGCCACCGGACTGCCAACAGGAACCTACGGGCCGTGGTTCAAGGGGAAGGTCACCACCAACTACACCCCGACCTCGGGCTCCAACCGCTGGCGGCAGACCTGCGACACCAACACCAGCCATCTGCCTCTGTACGCCGTGGGGGTTCCGTCGGGCCCCATCAAGCTCGACATGCCCCCGAGCAACTCCGCGCTCAAGAGCGAGACCGACCCCGCCCTCACGAGCCCCAACCCCACCGGCTGCCTGTACACAGGCCCCACGAAGATCACGATGAGGGTCGACGGCAAGCTCGACATCGTGAGTCCGCTCACGAAGTCGCCCCACCCGGTGAGTGGCTGCGCGACGGGCACGGGGGTCGCGCTCCCGGCCAACGGCGTCCTTTACGTTCGCACGGCACCTGCCACTGCCGACACCTACGGCACCGCCGGTGCCACCACCTGCCCGACGGCGAACGGAGTGGGCTACCCCATCACCAACGACTACGGAGCCACCTACAGCTGCAAGGCGGGCGACGCCTTCGTCAGCGGGACGCTCGACGGCCGGCTGACGATCGCGGCGGAGAACAACATCGTGGTGGTCGACGACGTGCGCTACGACTACCGGGTCGACGCCACGCAGGCTCAGGATGACCTGCTGGGGCTGATCGCCACCAACAACGTCGAGGTCTACCACCCAGTGTCGCGCTCGGGCAGCTCGGGCAGCTACACCTACACCAACCTCACGACCGCTACGACCAACGTGCAGATCGACGCGGCGGTCCTGTCGGTGCAGCACTCGTTCAGGGTGCAGAACTACCAGTACGGCGCCTCTCTCGGCACGCTGAACGTCTTTGGCGCGATCGCGCAGAAGTACCGCGGCATCGTGGGCCAGAGCGGCACCTCGGGCTTCCTGAAGAGCTACGTGTACGACAAGCGGCTGCAGTGGGACTCGCCGCCGAAGTTCCTCAACCCGGTGCAGTCGGCGTTCGCCCCCACCCAGTGGTCGGAGCTGACTCCCGCGTACACCTCGTGACGCGCGCCTCGGCATGGTGCGCGCGGACTAGGCTCGGCCCGTGCCAGCACTAGTGATCGGGGTCGGCCTCATCGGCCTGCTCATCGGCTCGTTCCTCAACGTGGTCATCCATCGGGTGCCAGCGGGGGAGTCGATCGTGTCGCCGCCCTCCCGCTGCCCGGGCTGCGGCAGCCTGATCTCTCCCCGCGACAACATCCCGGTGGTCTCCTGGCTCCTGTTGCGCGGCCGCTGTCGCACCTGTCACGAGCCCATCAGCGCGCGCTATCCCCTCGTGGAGTTGCTCACCGCCGTCATGTTCGCGCTGATGGCCTGGCGGTTCGGCCTCGCCTGGGACCTGCCGGCCTACCTCTACCTCGCAGCGGTGGGCGTGGCGCTGGCCGCGATCGACCTCGACACCAAGCGACTCCCCAACGTGATCGTGCTGCCGTCGTACCCGGTCGCCGCGGTGCTCTTCCTCCTGCCTGCGGTGTTGGAGGGACAGTGGGACGACTATGTGCGGGCCATCGCCGGAGCGGCCGCCCTGTTCGGCGTGTTCTTCCTGCTCGCACTGATCTATCCCGCGGGCATGGGCTTCGGAGACGTGAAGCTGGCTGGGGTGCTGGGGGCCTACCTGGCCTGGCTCGGCTGGGCGGCGCTGGTGGTGGGCGGCTTCCTCGGCTTCGCCCTGGGGGCCGTGGTGGGAGTCGCCATGATGGTCGCGGGCCGGGCCGGCCGACGCACCGCTCTGCCCTTCGGGCCGTTCATGCTGCTGGGCGCCCTCCTCGCCATCTTCCTGGCCGAGCCGCTGAGCCAGTGGTACCTCGGGCTGGTGGGCCTGTGACTCAGGGCAGCTCGGCGCTCAAGTTCTGTGCCGAATGTGCCGATCCCTGAGGACAGATGCCCGAATGGCGGGCCGAGCAGAGGGGTCGGGTTGTGGGATCACGATCGGCCGTCGGAGTCAACATCGGCACCACCAGCGTGCGCGCAGCCGAGGTCTCGGTGCACTCGGGCTCGCTTCGCCTCGACCGCTTCGGGCAGGTGCCGCTGCCTGTGGGCGCGGTGCTCGACGGTGAGGTGATCGACACCCAGGCCGTCGCGACAGCCCTGCGACAGCTCTGGAAGTCGGCCAAGTTCGGAAGCCGCAAGGTCATCCTCGGCGTCAGCAACCAGCGCGTGCTCGTGCGCCAGGTCGAGCTGCCGGTGATGCCCGACAACGAGCGTCGCTCGTCCCTCCGGTTTCAGGTGGCCGACCTCGTGCCCATGGGCATCGACGAGTCCGTGCTCGACTTCATCCCCATGCAGGAGATCGACAAGGGCGGATCGCCCGTGCATCGGGGCCTGCTCGTCGCCGCGTCGCAAGACACGGTGCTCGGCGCCATCGCTGCCGCGACGTCTGCCGGGCTCGAGACGGTGCAGGTCGACCTCACCCCCTTCGCGGTGCTGCGCAGCGTGGCAGTCGACGGGCGCGAGGGCCGCTCCTCGATGGCGGAGGCAGTGGTCGACATCGGTGCCCGGGTGACCAACATCGTCGTCCATGAGAACGGCGTGCCCCACTTCGTCCGCGTGCTCATGATGGGCGGTGACACCGTCACGGAGGCCCTCGTCGAGAAGGCTGGCCTCTCGGCCGCCGAGGCGTCCGCGGTGGTGCGCAACCCGCACGGAGCGACCCGCGTCGACCCTCTCGTCGTCGAGCGGGTTCTGGCGCAGTCCATCAACTCCCTGGTCGACGAGGTGCGCACGAGCGTCGACTACTTCCTCGCCAGCGGCTCGGGCAGCAGGCTGTCTCGGCTGGTGCTCACCGGCGGAGGCTCACGACTGCCACAGGTGGCAGAGAGGCTGGCGGCCGGGGTGAGGGCTCCCGTGGTGCAGGGAACGCCCTTCGCGGCCCTCGACACCTCACGCACCCCACTGACCGAAGAGCAACTGTCGTTCGTCGAGCCGATGGCCGCCGTGCCGGTCGGGCTCGCGATGGGAGGACTGTCATGACCATGATGGCCGACGCCCAGTCGCAGGGACTCAGTCCCGTGGGCAGGGAGCTGCCTGTCCCGGCCGCCGCTGACGTGTTCCCGGGCTCAGCCTTCCCGGTCGCCCGGCTGATCCCGCAGTCGGTCGCCGACATCAAGCGCGTGCGCCGGGCCCGCCGAATTGCCGTGGTCGGCATCGGCGGAGCGGTCCTGGCCGTCGCGGGGCTCTGGATGATGGGCTCGTCGCAGGTCACGGAGGCGGAGCAGGAGTTGGCGGACGCTCAGGCCACCTCCGGCCTGCTCGCGGCGCAGCAGGCGAAGTACGCTGACGTGCCGCGCGTGGCGAGCGAGCTGGCCAACGCCAAGCAGGATCTGCAGCTGGCCCTCGGAAGCGAGGTGCTGTGGTCGTCGGTGCTCGCCAAGCTCACCGCGACCGCACCCAAGGGAGTCACCCTCACCAAGGTCACCGCGTCTCTGCCCGAGAGTGCCGGACAGGTGCCTGCTCCTGCCGCGAGCGGATCTGCCGGATCGACCTCCGAGGTCGTCATCCCAGCGGGCAAGCTCACGATCGCTGGTTCTGCCTCCTCGTACGCCCTCGTTGCCGGCTGGCTCGACGCGCTGGCCGCCGACAAGCTGCTCCTCGACCCCAGGCTCACCCACGCCTCCGCCGAGAGCGGGGAGGGCAGCCCCGGAGTGGGCTTCGACAACACCGTCGAACTCGCCCCCGGAGCCAAGTCTGGTCGGTACGTCACCAAGGAGACGCCATGAGAATCGCTTCAGCCAAGGCCTGGCTGGTCGTCGGGGCCCTCGCTGCCGTCGTGGTGATGGTGCTGGGGTGGACCATGCTGATCTCGCCGATGCGCGATCGCACGGCCTCCGTGCAGGACGAGGTGGCCGCCCAGCAGTCGGCCAACGCGACGGCGCAGGACACCGTCGCACGGCTGAAGAAGCAGAGCGCGGGACTGTCGGTGAGGCGCGCCCAGCTCAAGGCGCTCACCACCACCATCCCGGCCAGCGAGCAGGTTCCCACTCTGCTGCGCGACATCTCGGCCGCTGCCAAGGCAACCGGGGTCACCCTCGGCGAGCTCACGCCGTTCTCCCCGATCGCGGTGACTCCCGCCGTGTCGGGCAGCTCGTCGCAGACGGAGGTTGTCGCGGGGCTGCAGGAGGTTCCGCTCGCGATCTCCATCACCGGCACCTACGCGCAGACGCAGGCCTTCCTCGCAGCGCTGGAGGCGATGAAGCGGGCGGTGCTGGTGCACGGTCTCGACCTCGCGGTGGGCACCGGTGGAACTGAAGCGACGCTGACCACCTCGCTCCGAGCCGGCGTGTTCATCAACCCCGACCTCGGCACCCCCAGGGTGGCGCCCGCTCCGGCGACGCCGGCCGGCGGCGAGCCGGTCCCGGCCGCCCAGACGGACACCCCGAGCTGAGGTCGCGGCGCCAGGTCGGGCCTTTCGCGGAAATCGTGGAACAATGACGGGGTGCTGAGATGGCTTACTGCCGGCGAATCCCATGGACCAGCCCTCACGGCGATCCTCGAGGGGGTCCCGGCCGGGGTGTCGGTGACCTCCGACGACATCCAGCTCGACCTCGCACGCCGGCGACTCGGCGTGGGTCGGGGGGCGCGCCAGAAGTTCGAGCGCGACGAGCTCGACATCCTGGGCGGGGTGCGCCACGGCCTCACCCTCGGTGGCCCGGTGGCGCTGCGCATCGGCAACAGCGAGTGGCCCCGCTGGACCGAGGTGATGTCACCCGACCCCGTCGACCCAGCGGTCCTCGAGGGACTCGGTCGCAATGAGCCCCTCACCCGCCCACGGCCGGGCCACGCCGACCTCGCGGGCATGCAGAAGTACGGCTTCACCGACGCCCGACCCATCCTCGAGAGGTCAAGCGCGCGCGAGACAGCGGCGCGCGTGGGCCTCGGGGCCGTGGCGCGCCAGTTCCTCCTGCAGGTCGCCGGAGTCGAGGTGCTCAGCCACGTCGTCAGCATCGGGGGGGTGGCGGTGCCCGACGACGCGCCCCTGCCCCTCCCGACTGAGCGCTCGCGGCTCGACGATGACCCGGTGCGATGCGCCGACTCCGCCACGAGTGCCGCCATGCTCGCCGAGATCGACGCCGCGAAGCACGACGGCGACACTCTCGGCGGCGTCGTCGAGGTGCTCGCCTACGGGCTCCCGCCCGGGCTCGGATCGCACGTGCACTGGGATCGACGGCTCGACTCGCGACTCGCCGGAGCCCTCATGGGCATCCAGGCGATCAAGGGGGTCGAGCTCGGCGACGGCTTCGTCACGGCGTCGCGCCGGGGGTCGCTGGCCCACGACGAGATCGTCCGCTCAGACGGGGTGCTGACCCGCCTCACCACCAGGTCGGGAGGCACCGAGGGCGGCATGAGCACCGGCGAGGTGCTGAGGGTTCGCGCGGCGATGAAGCCCATCTCCACGGTGCCCAAGGCCCTGCGCACCATCGACGTCGCCACCGGCGAGGAG
>CALQEM020000166.1:0-7506 GCA_943329595.2 Bifidobacterium breve | reverse complement strand
GGCGTGGATGTCGCGCTCGATCACTGACCACTCGTCGATGTTCGAGGAGTTGAGGGTGACTGCCGTGAGGCCGGCACGCGCCGCGGCCGACACCTGGTCGCGCATGAGAGACAGCAGCGGTGACACCACTAGCACAGGCCCTCCGCCGCACTGGCGCACCGCGCGGGCCGCGATCCAGTACACCGCGCTCTTGCCCCAGCCGGTGGCCTGCACCACCAACGCACGTCTGCCGTCGACCACGAGGGCGCGGGCCGCATCGAGCTGGTCGTCGCGCACAGTGGCGCCGGGCCCGGCAAGTGCGCCGATGATCTCGTCGGCGGCGGCGCGAAGGCCAGCCTCGTCGGTGCGGGACGTCATGCCGCGAGGCTAGCGAAGGGGTGTGACCGTGGGCGACGGTCGCTCAGAATTGTTGACACGGTTACCTCACCCCGTTTGACTCCGATCGCGAGCTGAAGTGATGACCGTCAACGCGGCCAGCAAGACGGCATTCGTGCTCTGGCGTGGCGGAGAGGATGTCAAGAAGTGGGGATGCTGCGAGCCTCGTTCGAGGCGGGAATCGTCACTGTTTGCGGAAGTTGGGGTGTCACTTTTTCATGCACCACGCATGTGGCCTCGTACGCCGTGCCGGGACGGTGGCCGACTGTTGAAGTCGACGGACAGCACTTCTTCGACGGTGGCCTCGTCGACAGCATTGCAATCGGCCCGCTGCTGGCGCACACTCACCGGCGCCCACCGCCGAGGGTGAGGTACTACTCCGCAAGATCAGATCCTTGCTGTGGTTCCTCGTCATTCGCGTCACCTACCTGCTGGCCTTCGAATTACCGGCGCTGGCGTGGTCGATGCGGACTCTGGGGCATACGGCGTCGGAGCCAGCTGAGTGCAACCGCCTGCAATACCGTCATCTGCTGGCCCGCGGTCCCTCGGTCCGAAGACGCCGCTCGAGAGTTGGGCGGTACGGTCCTGTCCTGCACGAGTAGATCAGAAATGGCAGAACAGTACTGAATACGGTACTGTTTTGACAGTAATCAGTCACATCGCCGTCAGGAGAGTAACGATGACCTACAAGGATGTGCTGCGCGAGATCGCCGCGTACCAGCATGGGTACGTCACGACCCATGACGCCGAGCAGGTCGGCGTTCCTGGCGTGGAACTGCGCAAGCTCGCCGCCCGGGGCGGCCTAGATCACGTGGCCCGGGGCGTCTACCGATTCCCTGACGCACCCAACCGCGCGACCGACCCGTACATGCAGGCGGTGCTGCGTGTCGGTGCCGACGCCGTGCTCGTGGGCGAGTCGGTCCTTGCCCTGCACGACCTCGCACTCATCGACCCTCGCAAGATCCAGGTGGCGACTCCCCGCCGTGTGCGCCTGACCGATCCTGGCTTCGTTGAGGTCATCCAGCGCGAGGTCCCGCAGGATGAGATCACCGCCTATGACGGTGTGCCGGCGACGAAGCTGTGGCGTGCCCTGATCGACTCGATTGGCCACGTCATGACCGAGCGACTTCAGTTCGCTCTGGCTGAGGCTCTGCGCCGCGACCTCGTGACATCGGCTGAGGCCGCGCGCGTCCGTCGCGCACTGAGGGCCCAGCGCCCGATCACGCTAAGGGGGAGGAGGTGAACGTGCCTTTGGGCCCGGTACGAAGCGCAGGTCGGGGACCTGGCCGTTATTGACACAGTGGCAGATGCGATCGTCTGGGCCAACGGCTACGTGGCTCGTTTGGTCAGCGCGTCGCCAGCCCCGACCGAGCCCTGAACTGCCCGCGCTTGCACCGCTCGCGAATGACTCGGTCTCTGCGTCCACGTGCCCCCGGTAGGATTCGAACCTACGCCTACGCCTCCGGAGGGCGCCGCTCTATCCCCTGAGCTACGGGGGCTCGGGGGTCCCGATGCTATCAGCGGAACGCGGCCCGGTACGCGACCGTCACCAGCCCTCGCTCAGCACGCGGTCGAGGGTGTCGACGAAGAAGTCGGCAGCAGCCTCGTCGAGGCACAGCGGGGGCTTGATCTTGAGCACGCACATGCGGTCGCTGGTGGGCTGCACGACAACCCCCAACTCGAGCATCCGGTCACAGATCGCGTAGGTCTCCTCGGTCGCGGGCTCGAGCGTCACACGGTCGCGCACCAGCTCGACTCCTAGGTAGAGGCCCTCTCCGTGCACCGCGCCGATCAGGGGGTGTCGCTCGGCGAGCGCGAGCAAACGTCGCCGCAGGTGCTCGCCAACGCCTGCCGCATTGGCCTGAAGACCCTCGTCGCGCAGTGCGTCGAGCACAGCGAGCCCCACAACGCTCGACGCCGGGCTGCCGCCCGTCGAGGAAAAGAAGTAGCCCTGCGTGCGATACCGCTCGGCCACGTCGCGCGAGGTGATGACGGCGCCGAGGGGGTGGCCGTTGCCCATGGCCTTGGCCACTGCGATGACGTCGGGCACGACTCCCTGCTGCTCGAATCCCCAGAACCATCGTCCGAGCCGGCCGTACCCGACCTGCACCTCGTCGGCGATCACGAGGCCGCCGTGCCGCCGCACGGCCGAGTACACCGCGCTGAGGTATCCGTCAGGAAGCGCGACGCCACCGGCGTTGCCGTAGAAGGCCTCGGCGATGAGTGTGGCCGGTGGAGTTCCCCCCGCGGCGAGCGCGTCGATCATCTGCACGGCGTCGTGGGCATAGCGCCACGACTCCGCCCCGCGATACGTGCCCCGGTATGAGTTGGGAGAGTCGAGCACGTGCACCCATTCCGGTCGAGTGGAGAGGGCGTCGGGGTTGTCGGCTGTGGAGGTTGACACGGCGTCTGAGAGGTAGGTCCAGCCGTGATAGGCCTCGCCCACCGCCAGCACGTCGTGGCGCCCGGTGGCCGCAAGGGTGAGGCGCAGCGCGAGGTCGGCCGCCTCGGAGCCCGAGTTGACCAGAAACACTGTGTCGAGTGGGTCGGGCGCGAGCGCCGCAAGCCGCTCAGCCAATTCCACAAGTGCGCCGTAGTTGAAGCGAGAGTTGGTGTTGAGGCGGTTCAGTTGCCGGCCAGCGGCATCGGCCACCGAGGGATGCGCGTGACCCAGCACAGCGACGTTATTCACCATGTCGAGGTACGCACGTGCCTCGGTGTCGAGCAGGTGGTGGCGCCAGCCACGCTCGATGCGGGGCGGTGAGTCGTAGTAGTGCTCCTGCACCGAGGCGACCGAGTGGTCACGGCGGTGAAGGAGGTCGTCGTTGCGCGTGTCGTGACTGGTCGAAAGCCCCAGCAGCGGAGACGGATCTGCCACCAGCGCGAGCCATCCCGGCGCATACTCGGGTCGCACCAGGGCGGGCACGCGGGGAGCGTCGACCATGCGCAGCGAGAGGTGAACCCGGGCGCCGGCTGACATCGTGGCGAGATCATCTCCACGGTTGATCTGGCGCGTCCCCGCATGCCCCGCAAGCGACGCCCCCGTGACCGCCAGCGTGAAGTCGACTCCGCGCAGTTCGAAGCCGTCGTCGAGCGATACCACATCGCCCGGCCAGGGTGCGACGAGGTGAGTCGGCTCGCCCACCCAGAGGTCGACTCCGGTGGAAACGGTCGCGGGTGACGCTGTCGCCATGGCTCGCGAGGCCGTGAGCAGTGGCTGCGCAAATCGAGTCACCACCGCGGCAGCCCCAGAGGCGAGCGCTGCAGCGGCAAGAGACTCCTCGGCGTGGGGCTCTAGCCACGAGCCACGATCCATGAGTTCTGAATCCCACCCGAGGTCGAGCACCTCGATCTCCGAGGCTACGAGCCCTCGCAGCAGGCCTTCCTCAAGCGCCTCTGCCCGGGCCGGGCCAGCCAGCCCCAGACGCTCACGGATCAGCGCCGTCATCACCGCGGTCGGCACTTCGGTGGCGGCCTCGAACATCGCCCACTCCTCGGCCATCGCCTCCAAGGCGTAGTGGTTGTTGACGTCGAGAGTTACCTGCTGCTCACTGCTCATCACGCAAACCGCCGCGCGCACCACCACCAGCGGCCAGAGTGCCGCCACTTCGTCGGAGGAGAGGGGGCGCACCGCGTGGAAGGCCAGCACCGCAGGAAGCACGCTCGCAGGCTCAAGGCCCGGGTGGTGCAGCACCGAGGCGATCGCCACCACCAGGTCGCCTACCGCCCATGAGTGGGTGAGGTCGCCGAAGTCGAGGATTCCGTCGGGAGTCACGATGCCATTCGCAGTGCGGCAGGTCACGTTGGTGTCGGCGACGTCGTGGTGCATGGCCTGCCGCGGCAGCCGGCCGGCAACCGGTAGTACGGCCAGCCAGGCGGAAGCTGCGGCCTCGGCCACCCGCTCTCGACGCCCGGGGTCGGAGACATGCCCGATTAGGTGAGCGACGACCTCGTTCGAGTGCTGCAGGTCCCACTGCAGCCTGCGGTTGAGTCCGGGATGGTCGAAATCGACCAGCGCCCGACTTGACCGCCCGGCGAGGTCGCCGAGGCTGGCCATGGTGCTCGGGGAGAGGTACCCCTTGGTGCTAAGGGTGCCGCCCTCGAGAAAGCGAAGCACTCGGGCGCGAGCCGGGCCGTCGGGAGTCTCGACCGTGGCTGCCAGCGGCACACCATCACGATGCACGAGCGTCGCAACTCGGATGTCGGGCTCACGCTCAGCGATGCGCTCGGCAGCGGCATCCTGCGCATCGATCTCGGCATGGGTGAACGCGGGATTGGCGATTCGCAGAACTCCGACCACAGTTCCATCGGTCTCGGTGAGGAGAAAGTTGGCGTCCTGCTGGCTGCCCAGCGACAGCGCTGAGACGTGGAGGCCGAACTCGTCGCGGGCGATGCGCTCGGCGTCTGCGGTCGTCACGCGGGGAGCGGGAAGTGAGCCCACCGCCAGAAAGTCGATGCCCTCGTAGTCGGCCATCTGGCTACGCTACCTGTGACCCTGTGTGGCAGCCACCACTCGTAGAGGTCGGGAGGCTGCGGCGCAGACCGCCGATAGGGTCGTGAGGTGACCCCAGAGCAGCTGTCAAACCTCGTCGTCGAGGTGGTGCGCGCCGCCGTTGAGGCGGGCGAACTCTCCCTTAAGCCCTCCGACCTTCCCTCCGACGGGCGCATCGAGCGCCCGCGTAGCCGTGAGCACGGCGACTGGGCCACCTCGGTGGCCATGACCCTTGCTAAGCCAGCGGGAGTCGCCCCCCGAGTCGTGGCCGAGGTGATCGCTCCCCGGCTCGCAGCCTCCGTCGGCATCGTGAAGGTCGACGTCGCCGGTCCCGGCTTCCTCAACATCACCCTCGACGCGGCGTCCGCCGGCGAGCTCGCGGCCGCCATCGTCGAGGCGGGGGAGACGTTTGGTCACGGAGACACGCTGGCCGGAGTGCGGTTCAACGTCGAGTTCATCTCGGCCAACCCCACCGGTCCTCTGCACCTCGGGCACACCCGCTGGGCCGCGGTCGGCGACGCCATCGCGCGCGTGCTGGCCGCCCAGGGGGCTGAGGTTGACCGCGAGTTTTACATCAACGACCGCGGCTCGCAGATGGAGAAGTTCGGCGCCTCGATCATGGCGGCTGCCAACGGCCGACCGGTGCCCGACGACGGTTACCACGGCGGCTACATCGTCGACCTCGCCGCCGAAATTGTGGCCGAGCACCCGGAGTTTCTCGAGCTGCCCGACGACGAGCAGTCAACAGCATTCCGCGAGGCTGGCTATGAGCGGCAACTCGCCCAGCAGCGCGCTGTGCTCGCACTGTTCCGCACGCACTTCGACGTGTGGGCCTCTGAGCGCGCGCTGCACGAGAGCGGGGCGGTCGACCGCGGCCTCGAGAAGCTTCGCGGTCAGGGCCACGTCGTCGAACTCGACGGAGCGGTATGGCTGCGCACCACCGACTTCGGCGACGACAAAGACCGGGTGCTCGTCAAGGCCGACGGCGAGTTCACCTACTTCGCCAGCGACACCGCCTACTACGTCGACAAGCGCTCGCGCGGCTTCGACATCAACATCTACCTCCTAGGGGCCGACCACCACGGCTACGTCAACCGGCTCCGTGCGGTGGCGGCGTGCGCGGGCGACGACATGGACCTCAACGTTGAGGTACTCATCGGCCAGCTCGTGAAGATGATGAAGAACGGCGAGGAGGTGCGGCTGTCGAAGCGGGCCGGAACGCTGATCCTGCTCGAGGACCTTGTCGATGAGGTGGGCGTCGACGCCGCGCGCTACACGCTTATCCGCTACCCGGTCGACTCGCCTCTCACTCTTGACCTCGACCTGCTCATCAAACGCACGAACGACAACCCGGTCTTCTATGTGCAGTACGCCCACGCGCGCATTTGCTCGGTGCTGCGCTCGGCCGACGAGCTAGGCATCGACTGGCGTGCCGCGGGCCTCGACCCCTCGCTGCTCACCCACGATCGTGAGTCCGAACTGCTGGCGTCGCTGGCGGCTTTTCCGGGTGTGGTCGCCTCAGCCGCCGAACTGCGCGAGCCGCATCGCGTCGCTCGGTACCTCGAGGACCTCGCCACCGCCTACCACCGCTTCTACGACACCTGCCGGGTGCTGCCTCGTGGCGACGAGCCGCTCGAGCCGTTGCACATCTCCCGGCTCTGGCTGTGCGCTGCTACTCGTCAGGTCATCGCCAACGGCCTCGCCCTGTGCGGGGTCGAGGCGCCGGAACGGATGTAGGGCATGCTCTCTGGCGTCAAGGTTCTGGAATTCGTCGGCATCGGTCCTGGCCCGTTCGCCGCGATGATGCTCGCCGATCTGGGGGCTGACGTCGTCGGAGTGCGTCGCCCCGGGGTTGGAGACACCCCCGGGGGGCTTGAGCGTGGCCGACCAATGCTGGCGGTCGACCTCAAGTCACCCGAGTCGGTTGCGGCCATGCTTGATGTGGTCAGGTGTGCCGACGTGCTGATCGAGGGATTTCGCCCGGGCGTCATGGAGCGTCTCGGTATCGGTCCCGAAGCCTGCCATGCGGTGAACCCGCGGCTTGTCTACGCCCGCATGACTGGCTGGGGACAGGTGGGCACTCGCGCCTCTCGAGCCGGCCACGATCTCAACTACGTGGCGATCGCGGGGGCACTGCACCTAGCGACTCGGCGCGGGCAGGCGCCCATGCCGTCGGCCAACCTGGTGGGCGACTTCGGCGGAGGTTCGATGTTTCTTGTCACCTCGGTGCTCGCTGCTCTGCTCGAGCGAGAGCGAACCGGCCGGGGCCGGGTGCTCGATGTCGCGATCGTCGATGGCGTGAGCTATCTCGCCTCGATGCAGCACGCTTTCCGGGCTGAGGGGCTCTGGAGCGACGAGGCGGGCGTGAACATGCTCGACACCGGCCTGCCCTACTACGACGTGTACGAGTGCGCCGATGGCGGCTGGCTGTCCGTCGCGTCGCTTGAGCCGCAGTTCTTCGCCGAGTTGGTCGTGCTGCTCGGACTCGACGAGTCGTGGAACGGCAGGTGCCACGACCCCGCGCAGTGGCCGCAGTTGCGGGCCGCGATCGCCCACGCGGTGAGCGGGCGCTCTCGCGACGAGTGGGCCGCGCTGGCGTTGGGCACCGATGCGTGCGTGGCCCCCGTGCTCAACCTCGC
>CALQEM020000165.1:0-7525 GCA_943329595.2 Bifidobacterium breve | reverse complement strand
TTCTCGCGGGTGCTGGCCGGTCCGTACTGCACGATGACCCTGGCCGATCTCGGCGCCGAGGTGATCAAGGTCGAGAGTCCCAGTGGCGACGACACACGGTCGTGGGCGCCGCCCATGAGTGCCGATGGCGTCGCCACCTACTACCTCGGCGTCAACCGAAACAAGCGTTCGATCATTCTCGATCTGGCCAACCCCGACGACCTGACTGACGCGCACGAACTCGCGCGCCGGGCCGACGTGGTGGTCGAGAACTTCAGGCCCGGTGGCATGGCCAAGTTCGGCCTCGATTACGAGTCGGTCGCGCGCGTGAACCCGGGCGTCGTCTACGCGTCGATCAGCGGGTTTGGCTCTGGAGCAGGCGCCGACATTCCGGGTTACGACCTCGTGGTGCAGGCGATGTCAGGACTCATGAGCCTTACCGGCGACGCCGACGGATCGCCCTATCGCGCTGGCGTGGCACTGTTCGATGTGATGAGCGGGATGAACTCTGCCATAGGAATTCTCGCGGCGGTGCGCCACCGCGAACGTACCGGAGAGGGCCAGCACGTCGAGGTGAACCTGATGAGCACGGCCCTTGCTGCGATGGCGAACCACGCCACGGCATTTGCAGTGTCGGGCGAGGTGGCCACCCGCATGGGCAATGCGCATCAGAGCGTGTTCCCGTACGAGCCGCTGCCCACGGCCGATGGCGAACTCGTGGTGATCGCGGCGAACAACTCCCAGTTTCAGCGCTTGTGCGAGGTGCTGGGCACCGGGGCGTCAGATGGTCTGGGTGACATCAGTGCCGACCCCCGTTTTGCCACCAACACTCTGCGCGTCGCACACCGCGACGAGCTTCGACCCCTACTGGTCGACAGGCTGCTCACCCGTACTCGGCAGGAGTGGTTCGACGCCCTACTGGCGGCCGGGCTCCCCAGCGCTCCCATCAACGGCATCGACGAGGGCATCGCATTCGCGGAGCGCATCGGCCTCGATCCGATGGTGCAGGTGGCCGACGCCTCGGGCTCGGCCGTGAGCATCCGAAGCCCCCTCCGACTGTCGGCCACACCACCTGACTACCGCCGCCCACCGCCGACCCTCGGCCAGCACTCCGACGAGGTGCGCGCGTGGCTGCGAACGCCCCTCGACCCACCCATGTCAGGAGCCACGCCATGACCGATGAGCAGTTCCCCACCTCACTGGGCACCTCCGACGCCGACCACATCAGACTCCTCGGCCACGAGGTGGCCGACGACCTGATGGGCACGGTCGGTTTCGGCGAACTGGCCTTCTGGCTCGTCGCCCTGCGGCGGCCGACCGCCTCGGAGGTGCGAGTGTTCGAGTCTGTGCTGGTCGCGCTCGCCGACCACGGGTTCACGCCGTCGGCGATCGCGGCCCGCCTCACCTACCTCGGCGCCCCCGACTCGCTGCAGGGAGCGATTGCGGCCGGGCTCCTCGGCGGGGGGTCGAGATTCCTCGGGGCTACCGAGGACACCGGCCGCTACCTGGCCGCTGCGCTGGCCAATGTCGACGGAGACCTGCCGACGCGCGATTCCGAGTGGGACGCCCTCGCCCTCGAGGTGCTGGCCCAGACGCGCGACGCTGGCGAATTCGTTCCGGGCCTCGGGCATCCGGTGCACAAGCATGGCGACCCCCGCACCCCGCGTCTGATCGCGATCGCCGCCGAGGAGTCACTGCGCGGCGCTCACCTGCAACTCTTCGAGGCGATCGGCCGCGTGCACCCGCAGGTGCTGGGCCGCACCCTGCCTCTGAACGGTGCCGGCACCTGCGGCGCAGCGCTGGCTGACCTGGGCCTGCCGGTGGACATGCTGCGTGGCTTCTCGCTGCTGGCACGCACGGCTGGCCTCCTCGGCCATCTCGCCGAGGAGCAGCGCCAACCGATGGCCGGCCGGGTGTACCAGCAGGTCGACCGCAACGCGGGCTACGTCGCGCCGCAGTAGTGGCGGGCCCCGACGTCAGGCCTGGGGCGACTGCTCTTCCTTCTCGTAAATGACCTCCGGCGGGCCCACGATCAGCGGGTCGGGCTCACCGATGACCGAGAGGTCCTTGCCCGGGTAGTCGAGCGAACTCAGGAACCACTTCATCGCCTCGATGCGCCCGCGCTTCTTGTCGTTGCTGCGCACGACGGTCCAGGGTGCCCACTCGGTGTTGGTCTTCGAGATCATGGTGGCCTTGGCGGCGGTGTAGTCCTCCCAGAGGTTGAGCGAGGCGAGGTCCATGGGGCTGAGCTTCCACTGCCGAACGGGGTCGATGCGACGGATGGTGAAGCGCGTCACCTGCTCCTTGCGCGACACCGAGAACCAAAACTTGAACAAAATGGTGTCGCTGTCGACCAGCATCTTCTCGAACTGGGGGGCCTGCTCCATGAAATGTCCGTACTGCTCGTCGGTGCAGAATCCCATGACCCTCTCGACACCCGCGCGGTTGTACCAGGAGCGATCGAACAGGGCCAACTCACCGTCGCTGGGTAGGTGCTGCACGTAGCGCTGGAAGTACCACTGCCCCGCCTCCTGCGGCGTGGGCTTGTTGAGCGCTACCACGCGGGCGAAGCGTGGATTGAGATGTTCCATGAACCGCTTGATGGTGCCACCCTTGCCGGCCGCGTCGCGACCCTCGAACACCATGGCGATCTTCTTGCCGTCCTCAATCACCCAGCTCTGTACCTTGAGCAGCTCGATCTGCAGCATCCGCTTGGTGACGTCGTACTCCTCGCGCGACATGCGGTCGTCGTACGGGTAGTTCTCGCGCCAGGTCTCGATGGGCGTGCCGTCGGGTCCGAGCAGCATGGGGTCGTCGACCTCGTCGAGCGTTCCGGACACCGCGAGGCCGCGAGTGAGCAGTTCGTCGTCGGACAGTGTGAGCAAGTCGGAGATGAGGTCGTCGAGGTCGACCACCGACTCGCGGTTGAGGATGCTCTCCTGCTCGTTCATGGACTCTCCGATCTAGGGTGGTGCCCTGTGTGCGGGGGTGGTCAGGTGGTGAGCGGCTCTGGCGGCACAGCAGACCTGCGCCTGCCGACGAGGTATCGTCCCATGCTTCCCCCACCCACGAACAGTTGCGGCATGAACAACACGAGGCTCCCCGTGGTGGGCGACGGCTAGGGGGGTGCCGAGACTTCGCAGCGCGCCCAGCAGCGCGACGACGGGGATGAGAATCCCGCACAGGCGGGTTCAACTCCCCGTCGGCAATGGGTCAAGCGTAGGTCGTCAGAAGTCTCCGAGCTTGCCCCAGAGTCCACCTGGGCTCTGGATGGTGGTGCGAGCCAGACTGGCGACCTTGAGCTTGCCGTCGACGATGGTGAGGATGCCCTTGATGCTGAGCTCGCCGACGATCTTCATCACGTCGTCGGTCGAGATATCCAATTCGGCGGCGGCCTCGTCGGGGGTGAGTGGCGTCAACGATCGCATCACGTGTCGGGCCAAACCTCGCTGATCATCGGGCAGGTCAAGGATGTCCGACATAGTGAGCGGAGCTTCGTCGCCGGCAGCGTCATCGAGGTGGTCGTTGAGGCGTCGGAACATGCCGTCGGCGTTCATGCGAGCTCCGGCATGTGGATGGGCTCGGGCTGCGGCCGGCACACCTGGCACCAGAGCGTGCCACCGACCACAATCGACTTCGGCGGCTCTGCGCCGAACACGGTGATGATGAAGGGCATTGCTGCGTGGTGGGTGGCACACACCCCGCGCCCGCAAAAGCGGCAGACGCCCCGTGCACTGTCGTCGCACTGTGCGCACAGCATCGGCACACTCCCTTCATCGAGCGGATGTGGCTTACGGTGACAAACGGTGAGCATGCTTGGCACTATTTCACCTCCACACTAGACCTCGTCGTCGCTTGGACCGGGCTGAAGTGCGTCATTCGATGGCGCCAATTCTCCAAGTCGGGCCCACATACCGCTTGCAATAGGGGCTGCGTCGTCGACTTCGTGGAGTTCGGTCGGCGTGTCGTCTACCGAATGGCTCAGGTCTGCCCACATGCCCACGTTCGCCGTGTCAACCGGCAGGTGCGACCGGAGCCACATCATCGCAAACAGCCCGATGCCGCGTCGAAGCTCGTCGGCCTTCTCCACAAGCGCGGCGATCTCTGCATCGCTGGCACGCCCCGCATTGCGACCGATGGCGATCTCCCGCTGCACGGCGACTAGCTTCTCGGCTTTCTCGGCCGCGTCGGCGCCGTAGCGCGCCTCGAAGTGGTCGAGCAGTTCAGCCACGCTGCTGCCGCCTCCGAGCGCAGCCTGCTCGCTCGCGTTGGCGCCGTGACTCTGGAGGTCTTGGCGCACCCACCGCGACGACAGCGGCATGCCGAGCGCCACGATGCCGGCCGCAATGGCAAACACCATCACGCCGGTGAGCGTGATCAGGAGGGCCGAGCCGCCCTCGGCCTCCGTCAGGCGGTTGAACGACGAGTGCAGGGTGATGGCCACCAGAAGTCCGCCAAGCCCGATGCCGAGACGTTGGTACCAGGCGCGACCCGCGGTGACCACGATCGCGGCACCAACGATCGCTGTGCACCCGGCGTGCATGAGGTTCGTCGACGACACGCGAGCTAGCGCGAGGCCAATACCCTCGTCGGGGCCAACGCGCTCGAGGTAGAGCCAGTTCTCACGAATGGCGAAGCCGGTACCTGCCGCGAGTCCGAGCACGGCTCCGTCGACGAACCACTGGCAGCGGTGGCTCAGTGAGATGAAGGGTAGGGCGAAGGACTTGGAGATCTCCTCGAAGATGGGGGCCCCGAGCACAATCAGGGAGGAGAGCCCGTAGGTGGCAGCCCACCAGTCGTTGGCGTAGATAATGATGTAGGTTGTCGCGAATCCCCACAGCAGACTCAGCACCACGAGGGGGGCGAGTCGCTTGGCATTTCGTCCGAGCGCGACTACCACCGCCAGCAGTGCCAAGGGCACCAGGGTGGCCAGCGCAATTTCGAGGGTCGTGATGTCGAGGCTCAAGTCCCTGACGATACTCCGATGAGGGGTCAGGAGCGAGGATCGGACTAAGTCCGGTGGCTCTGGGCGAGAAGCTCCTCGGCCGAGTAAACCTTGGAGTACCCGAAGAGGTCGAAGTCCTCCGCCGCAAGTTCATTGACCAGACGCACCGCCGTGTCGGTGAAGGCGGTGGCGGCCGGGATCGGGTTCACCTTCATGTTCACGTGCGGAATATCCCCAGCCTCGATGCCAACCGCCGCCAGCATGCGCGGAATGCTCTCATTCAACGACTCGAACCGCCCCACCACCTGCTCCAGCGGGTGCTCGGTGCGCAGGAAGCTCGCCTGGGTGAGGGGGGCCCAGAAGGCCTCTCGCACGCGCTCCTCGAGGCCGAGTTGGTGGTGTAAAAAGTCCTCGAGGGAGAGGGAGGGATAGCGCTCGACGTAGAACCGTGACCAGAGGGCGTGGTGCCACAGGTAGGGGTTGCGCACCACAGACAGCACACGAAAGCTGGTGTCGACGAGTCCGCGCTGAATGAGCTCGGTGAGCTGGGGCTCCAGCGGGCTGTGCTGGCCGTTGTGACGATGCCACGTACCCTGCCAGCCCAGTCCGTCCAAGCGTGGTGTGTCTGAACGCATCTCCGGGCTGACGTACGGCGCCAGCATCGCTGTCAGCGAGCTGCCGGCTGTCTTGTAGATGTGTACGTACACAAATCGCCGGTGGAGCGATACCAGCACGGTTTCTGCCCTCCCAGAAGAACCGGACCCTCCGTGTCGATCGGTGTCGATCGGTGTCGATCGATGTCGATCTGTGTCGATCTGTGTCGATGGTCTCAGGGTGGCACATCGAAACAAGCCGGACTTTACCTCGGGCTCGACAGGCGCGGCGCTACCTGCTCGGTGTTGTGGAAGGTGCCGAATCTGAGGGCTCGAGCGCCAGTAGGGCCAGCGCTTCCTCGATCCTCAGCACGATCGCCTCCGGCATGAACACCGGCGGCAGGTGGCGCAGGTCGATGCTGACTGGGGAAGCGTCAACCTTCGACTCCGACATGACCACCCCTTTCAGACGGATTCGACCCCCGGCCGGTGCCCCCATGCTTGCAACGTCACCCGTTCGTGAGCAACAGATCTGAACACATGAGGCCAACAAACCGGCGATCTCACCCCAATGGGTGATAGCTACCCCGCCGAGTGGAGAGCCACCGACCGCGTCGGCGGGCTGGCCCCAGCCGGGGCGAAAGCGGGCAGTGCGCTCTGAGGGCCATTCACCACCGGTCAGAAGTACGACACCATGGGCACGTGTCCGAGGCTGAAGCACCCTCTCGCCTGAGCAGGCGACTCGGCCTCGGGGGCGCGGTGGCAGTGGGTCTGGGCGCGATGCTCGGCACCGGCGTATTTGCCTCCTGGACACCGGCCCTCGGTTTCGCCGGCGACCAACTACTGCTGGCCCTGGGAGTCGCGGCCGCTGTGGCCGGGCTGAACGCCTGGTCGTCGGTGCGGCTCGCGGCCAGCCACCCGGTGTCGGGCGGGTCGTACTCCTACGGCCGACGCTGGCTCGGGCGACCTGCGGGCGTCGTCGCCGGTATCTCGTTTGTGGTGGGCAAGTCGGCGTCAGCAGGTGCCGCTGCCCTCACTGTCGGCGCCTACCTTGCCCCGGAGTACCAGCGCACGATTGCCGTCGTCGCAGTGGCACTCATGCTGAGCATTGACCTGCTGGGAGTTCACACGTCGGCCGCGGTGACCGCAGTGCTGACCGTGGTGGTGATCGGTGTGCTGATGTGCCTGGTCGTGGCGGCGTCGAAGGGGCTCGCCACCTCCACTCCCGACGCTGCAGGTCCCGCGCTATCCGGGGGAGGTGTTCGTGGGCTCCTTGAGGCGGCGGCTGTGCTCTTCGTTGCGTTCGCCGGCTACGCGCGCGTGACCGTGCTGGGTGAGGAAGTTCGGAACCCGCGCCGTACGATTCCGCGCGCGGTGATGGTGTCACTGCTGGTTGCGCTGGTCCTCTACTTCCTGGTGGGGGCCGTGGTCCTTCTGGCCGCCCGCGAAGGAGTGACCCTCGGCAGTGCACCGCTATCGGACGTGGCCCGGGCCACTGGGCCCGAGTGGCTCAGATCGCTCATTCCCGTCGCGGCCGTGATCGCTGCCGGCACGGCACTCATGTCGCTGATGGCCGGAATGGGGCGCACTCTCTTCGCGATGGCTCACGGCGGTGACGCGCCCCTAGTCTTCTCCCGGGTGAGTGGCCGCAGGGTGCCACTGGTGGGTGAGTTGGCAGCAGCGGCGCTGGTGCTACTGGTGGTCATGCTCGGCGGTATCGCGGGTGCGCTAGCGCTGTCGGCCGGAAGCATCGGTCTGTACTACGCCGTGGCGCACCTGTCGGCGCTGCGAATGGCGTGCGATGAGCACCCACCACCGCGCTGGGTTCCGTGGGCGGGGCTGGTGGGGTGCACCGCGCTGATGGCCGGCGCGGTGCTGGCGCTCGTGGCGTGAGGGCGTGGGCCGTGAGTCAGACGCGCACAACAAAGGTCGAGGCCGCTCGATCCATCCACGCCTGGCGGCGCGGGTTGGACAGCATCGACAGGTAGTTCACGAAGGTCAGCACGGT
>CALQEM020000164.1:0-7613 GCA_943329595.2 Bifidobacterium breve | reverse complement strand
TACTTCGCCGTGAGATCGGTGCCCGGAGACGACTGCGCCGGCAGCGCCGGGCCCTGCTGCGACACCACGTTGCCGCGCGAGTCGAAGGTGGTGGTGGTGACCAGGCCGCGCGCGTCGGTGGACGTGGTGGTGCGGCCCGACGTCGAGGTCGCGGTTTGCGAGCCGGCCGCGTCGCGCGACACCGACTGGTCGAGTGTGACGGGGTCGAGCGTGGCCTCGTTGAACGTCTCGTACCCCGTGGCGGTCGACGTCACCCGGGCTGTGACGGGCGTGCCCGCCTTCAGCTGTGCCTCACCGATCACCGGCAGCGCGAAGGTCTGGGTTGCTGAGTCTGCACCCACCGACCCGGGCGCCTCGGTCACGGAGGCGACTCGGCCGAGGCCGTCGTACGCGGCCGTCGCGATGGCGGCGGCCGCCGCCGGGTCGACCGTGGCGGCGCGGTTCACCAAAGGGCTGCGCGTGGCCACGAGGCGCCCCATCTCGTCCCAGCCGAGAGCGGTCGCACTGTTGCCAGGGTCCTTCACCAGGCCGATCTGCGGCGAAGGGAGTCCGGCAGCGAGGTACCCCAGGTCGGTGGCCACCCCTCCGGGGTACTCAAGGCGGCACAGGTTGCCCGTCGGGGGCGCGGAATAGCCCGACCAGTCGGCCGAGGGGCAGGTGGTCGACCCGCCCGCGTACACGAGGCCCATCGACCGACCCACCCCGTTGGTGAGCCGCACGAGCCGGTCGTCGACCCACGTGAGGGTCGACACCGGCTGACCCTGGTTGGTCACCGTCGTGGGCCGCCCGTCGGCGAATCGAGTGGCGATTCCGGAAGCGTCAGTGAAGGTCCACGTGCGGCCGGCAGAGGTGTCGCAGAAGCCGAGGGTGTTGCGATAGCCCGGGATCTTGTCACCCCCGATGGCCTGCTCATACACCCCGAAGTCATTGCGCCGGAATGTCAGCGACATGCCGCTCCAACCGTGCAGCACCACGGCCTCGGGCGCGGCTACCGAGTTGGTGGCCGACCCGCACTGGTCGACGTCAACCGGCGAGGCGACCATCACGGGAGGCGCGCCGGCTGAGCGCACCACCGCAGGTCGGCTGAACACGGTGACGCCCCGGTTCACTACGCCGACCCGCACGGCACTGGCACCCCGCGCGAGGGTGGTGAGTCGGGCGCCCGGCCGGAGCGCACCCCCGCTCACTCGCAGCGGAATCCAGCGGATGCCCACCCGCTGCTGCAGCACGAAGCCGCCCGGCGCAATCCGGCCGACCAGTGGGTAGGTGAAGCGCACCTGGGCGCTCTGGCCGCTCACACGCGTGACCGCCGGGGCCGACGGTGGGCGCAAGGACCTCAGCCGGACACCGGCCTCCGAGAGCGACGCCCACGGCGAGCCAGACGACACCATGAGCCGCCACCCGTCGGGCAGTCCGACCTGCTCCGGCGCGCGGGCCAACCACTGCAGGCCCACGCCCACCCCGGCTGCGGGACCTGCGAGGTTCGGCGAGTCCCAGGTCCAGCCGAGCTCTCCACTGGCCAGCGACACCGACAGTCCACCGGCCTGAGTGGTGGGCCCCGAGGAGTCGACCGTTCCACGCACCCCAAACCGCCCGAGCGGACGCCACACGCCAGTGGTCTGACGCCCCCACAGGGCGTACCCGTGACCGGCCACCAGTTGCTCGGTCACGCGGCCCCACCCTCGGGTGAGGCTGCCCTGCCAGACGTAGTCGCTGTCGTTGTCGGCCGCGGTGTCACCACGCCCGAGGCTCGCGTCGTAGAGGCGCACCGTCACGGCCGAGGGCCACTCTGCGTCGGTCAGGGCGTCAGCGCGAATGAACGGGTTGGCGCCGTTCTCGGCCGTGCCCCCGGGAACCTCGGCCAGTGCCGCCGGCAGCGCGGGCAGCAGCGGGCCAGATGCCGTACGCACCGGGATGGGCGGCACCGACTCGACGCCGACGACCACCATCGGCACTCCTGCGGCGAGAGGCTCAACCGCCTGCGCCGGCCGTGGAGCCAGCACGTCGGGCAGCCCCGCGCCCACCACTGCAGCCACTGCAAGCGCAGCCACAGCAGCGCTACGACGCGCGTTCCACCCCTGACGCATGACGATCGCTTCCCGACCCGCTCAGCAGGAGCTGAAGGAGTCGATCAGGCCGGTGACCTTGATCGGCCAGGTGTAGTCGGCGCCGACATCCGGGGCGGTCGGCTGCGACAGGTCCTGGAGCTTGACCTGAGTGTCGTTGTAACAGGACTTCACCACGGTCGACGTCAGCGAGGTGTTCGGCCTGTTGAGGATCTTGTTGTTGGGGTTGGTCGGGTCAGGCACGTACTGGTCGTGCACCCGCTTGTAGTAGTTCTTCGCGTCTGCCGGCAGGGGCCACAGGGTGGGCACCATGGTGCCCTGCAGGCAGTGCGCGCCCGCGGTGTCGGTGGCTCCGCCGAACTGGTTGTCGTCGTAGCCCGTGGCCGACGTGCATGTCCCACCGTCGTCGAAGTTGCTGAGGGAATAGCGAAGGGTGACGTTGACCTGCGGCCGCGGGAGCGGCTTATTCGACACGTCCTGCTTGATGGGCCACGTCCAGGTGCCGTCGGTGTCGGCCACCAGCGAGAACGTCATGGCCTGCTCGCCCACCGAGGGTGAGCCATATCCGGCGAGCGAGTACACCGAGTTGTCGCCCGGAACCGTGAACTCCGACGGGACGGCCCAGTTCTGCTGGCGCAGCGACCTCGAGATGCCCGAGCTGTCCCACTTCTCCCCGTCGACATCGGTGAACTGCGGCCACGCGCCCGGCACGCTGGCGCCCACGATGCGCCACGTGATGGGCTTGGTGTAGCCAATGCCATCGGGGTCGTAGGTGCTGGGCACCTTGATCTGGGCGTCGGACTGCAGCTCGGCCCGCATGGCCGGGGCGAAGACGTGGTACTGGTAGGCCCAGGCGCGGTCCCAGCCCTCGGAGGCCAGCGAGTACACCTCCTCCCAGCACCCCACCACGGAGTTGTCGGAGGTGCAGCCGCGGGGCCAGCCGGACTCGTTACGGCCCTCGAGGTTGCCACGCTTGGTGATCGCGTACTTGGTGGTGACGCTCATTCCGTTCAGCACCTGGTCGGGGCACCCGGGCGCACTGCCCGCATTCCGCGGGCCCGCGGTGCGAGTACCGTCGCCGAGGAAACCCGAGCCCTGGTTGACCTTCGACCACCAGGCGTCGGACCTGGCGACGCCCGATGGCGTGCCGCGGCAGGTCCACGAGTAGCGGCCGATCGGGCTGTCGCGGTTGGTCTGGCGGGGCTGGGCCCACCAGTTCGGCTTCTGCACGCCGCTCTGGTTGGCGGAGGTGCGCACCTGGCCGTCGTAGTTCCACGTCTTGCCGGAGTTGACAACTCCGGGCGCAACCACGAACGGGGCGTTGGTGTTGCAGCCGTAGTTGTAGCCGTCCCAGTAGTGGTCGGTCCAGTACTCGCTGCCGCTGGAGATCTCCTTGGCGGTACGCGTGGAGATCCCTTCCATCTTCGGCGTGCGCTGGCCTACGTTGGTCTGCGCCGGCTCGGGGGTGACGAGCTCGTAGCCAGCCCCCTGGGCCTTCACCCAGCGGCTCACCGTGACGCCCTGGGGCAGCTGGTTGACCAGTGTCTGGAGCGCCCACCCGCGATTGATCGACAGGTCGGAGGCCCAGTTGTCGATTTCGCAGTGGGCCCGGGAGTCGTAGGAGTACGAGAGCAGGTTCTTGCGCAGGCTGCTGAACTCGCCGAGCATGGGGTTGGTGAGGAAGACCCTGGTGCCGAGACTGAGGAACAATGACAGCGCAATTCTCGTCGAGGCGATCTTCAACGTTGCGTCCTGCCGCACCACCCGGGCCGGCAGCGAGGTCGACGTGCTGTCGACGAGGCGGAACAGGGCCCTCGACGTTCCGTCACCCCGAACGCAGTTGACGAGGTTGGTGCTGGTGACAACGGTGAGCTGCCGGCAGACGAGGCGGCCCTTCGGACCCACGAGCGTGAGCGCGCCCACCAGCTGGTAGCCCTCCTTGCCCCGCTTTCCGACGCTCACCGTGCGGACATTGCCGGACTCCGTCACCGGGCCGTCGAAGTCGACTCGCAGGCGCGACGCGCCAAGCCTGCCGATGAAGGCGTCGGAGAAGGTGACACGAGCCTGGTTGACCACGAGGGGCCCGACCTCTGCCGTGGTCAGTGATGCGGGGAACGGCGCTGGCGCAGCATTCGAGACGACCGGAATGGCCAGGCCTCCGAGTCCGAGGCTCACCACCGCCGAAATCGCAACCAGTCCGCGTGTGCGCATCGCTCGACTACCTCCACAAGCCACCATTCGGGGGAATCCCCGGTCGAACCAAGAGAACATACGAAGCAGTCAAAGTCAAAGACTTTTGCGCGCCGGGCTACTCCGACCCCACGAAGCTGCCCCCCTGCATCATCGACAGGTTGTCGAGGTCGTCGGACACGCTTCCTGAGCCGCGACGGCTCCCGTCGATCCCGGAGGAGTACCGCGTGCTGAGCGGCTCCTCCCTGATGACCACATTCGGCTCGTACTTCGACTGCACCATGGCCTTGACGTTGCGGTCGTTGGTCACGGCTCCCATGTAGCCCTCCGTCTTCACGCGTTCGGTCGCCTCCAGCCCCCTCCGGGTGAACTTCTGCACCTTGGTCTGCTGCTTCAAGGAGTTCTGCGCCTGCCTGTCACGGCCCAACTGCGCCGCCCGAGCGTTCCTGACGACACGACCCCGGTTGACCCCGAACCGGTAGCTGCCGTAGCTAGCGACCCCGGATCCTGCGGCCGCCGCGAGGCCGATGGCCACCGTGGCCCCGTTGTCGGCGTTCTGGCTCTTGGCCGCGAGGCTGGCGTTGACGCCCGCCATCAGCGCTCCGGCCACCGAGGCGCCCCAGCCGGCGAATCGGGCCAACTCCTTGTACCGCCCGATGGCGTAGCCGCCCCACATACTCCCGAACAGACCAGCCGCTGACAGCACACCGGTGACGATGGTGAGGCTACTGTCATCGGAGCTCCCACCGGTGGGGTCGCTCTGGTTGACGGGGTCACCGTCGGTGTAGGCGTAGAGGTTGCTGGCCGCGTCGGGCACCGGGTCGGGCGAGAGGAACTCTCCGACCAGGGGCGCGTAGGCGCGCGCGGGCAGCAGTGTGATGCTGCTGGTTCCGGCCATGGTCTGCTGCCGCGCCGAAGCCTTCCACGTGTAGGCCGGCAGGGCGCTGCCCGTGTCGGTGGGGATGTCGGCCAGCGGCTCGCCGTAGGGGCCGAACCGACCGGCAATGCTGGCAGTGGCGCTGGTGCCCGCGCCCAGCGACGGCACGGGCAGGGTAACCAGCGCCGAGCCGTCGACGCCGGGCAGGCTGAGGGTGGCCTCGCTGCCCGTGGTGAGGGTCACGGTCGCGCCGCCGGGCAGCCCGTACTGCAGGCTGGCGGTGCCGGTGACCTCACCCGACGTGAGGCGCAGTCGGAAGGGCCCGGAGAGCCGCACCGTGTCGGTGCCCGCGTCGCTCAGCACGGTCTGGTCGAGGATCTCGCCGCCGTACTCGTCGAGAGTGGTCGTCACGCTGTGGCCGCCACCCGCGTCGGACTCGTCGATCACCGCCACGCTGCCGCCCACGCCCCACGTGAGCGAGAGGGGGCGTGCGCCGCCCAGGGTGAGCAGGCGACCGAGCCCGTCGTGGGTGGCGCTGGCAGGATCGCCGCCACCGGTGACCAGCGGGCTGGTGGTGGACGACAGCCGGCCGAGCGAGTCGTGGCACACCACGTACGCCGTGCCGTTGACACGGCCGCTGGTGCGCAGGCCGTCCTTGCCAGCGCCGGCGTAGCCCGTGGGGCAGCCGGCGTTCTGGGCGCCGTAGCCGTAGGCGAAGCTCGCGGCGGCCGGCGCACTGCCGTTGGTGGTGCTGATGACGGCCGAGGCAAGTCGCCCTGCCGCGTCGTACTGATAGCCCCGCTGCTCGCTGAAGGCGAGCATGCCCGACGTGCGCGCCACCGACGATTCGACCCGGCCGAACGCCGACACGGTGCGCCGCTCGGTCACGGTGCCGAGGTCGGCGATGCCGGTGACCACGGCCACCGACCCGAGGGGTCCGTTGGGCTGCCACGAGTAACCGGTGCGGATCCCGTTGGGGTACGTGATGCGGCTCACCCGCCCGCTCGTCGGGTCGTACAGAACGGTCGCGGCGATGACCCCGTTGACGCTCACGGTCGCCAGCCGGCCGTCCTCGGCGCGGTAGGTGGAGGCCACCACCAGCGCCGGCGAGCCGGAGCCCGCAGGGGGAGTGGTGGTGCGGCTGGTGACGTTGCCCAGCACGTCGTACTCGGCGGTGGTGGTGCTCCCGGCCGCGTCGGTGCTCGACACGTCGCGACCTCGCAGGTCGACCGTGCTGGTGGTGGTGACGCTTGTGCCAGGGTTCACCGGCGCCGCAGGTCCGTGAGTGACGAGCAGCGAGGTCGTCAACGGGCTCACACGGGTGGTGGCACTCGACTCGATCAGGTCGCCCGCAGTGTCGAAGACTCCGGTGGTGGCGACCGCACCGTCAGCGAAGTACGAGGTGCAGTATGTCTGGCTCAGGCCGTCACCGGTGATGACTGTCGCGCGCTCCTGGCCGCGCAGGTCGAACCACGACTGCACGACACGGCCGTCGACGAGAGTGACCGAGCGCACCTGGCCGGACTGGCGTTGGGTCCCGCCACCGCAGGGAGCGGGCAGGGTCGCATCGACGTTGTCGTCCCAGTAGGCCGTGGCCGACACGCGGCCGCCCGGCGTGGTGGTCGAGGTGAGCCGGCCCCAGTCGTTGTTGCCGGTGGCTCCGGCCTCGTGGGCGAGCGCGGTGGCGAGGCCGCCGGGGGTGACGGTGCTGCTGGGGATGCTGCTCGCCGGGTCTGCGTACTTGTACAGGGTCTGCGCACCCGCCGCGGGCGCTCCCGGCAGATCGTCGTTCGAGCCCGCCACGGTGGTGAGTCCGTAGCCGGGGCCAACCTCCGTGGAGGGCAGCACCACCAGCGGCCTGCCGACCGGGGCGGCCGTCACCTGGAACCAGCCCGAGGTGCCCGCGCGGCGTAGCTGCACCCGCACCGCCTTCGGGCCCGTCGGCAGGCCGCTCACGGTGCACGGCACATTCTCCGCGCACAGGTTGCCGCCCACCACGAGCTCGGCGTCGGAGCCGCCGGACGCGGTGAGCAGGAACCGCCACCCGTCGGCGTGCCCTGCGGCGTCGTCGGAGTCGTCGGGGTTCCACACGCCGGCCGCCTGGCCGGAGAACGTCGCGGGACGTCCGCTCCAGGAGGCAGACAGGCTGCCGCGATCGGGGTCGGCCGGTAAGTACTGCGATCGCGATCCGCCCAGGAAGTTCGGCTGCGCGAAAACGACAGCACGCAGGCCGGCCAGGGGCTTGTCGTCGCCTCCTGCCGTGCGCGTGGTGTCGCGCTGGGTGGCACTGCGCAGGCCCTCGGCGCCCGGCTCCACCGGACCGCTCACCGAGGTGACCTGCCCGAGGTCGTCGTAGCCGTACGTGGTGACCCGCCCAGCCTTGTCGGTGGTCGAGCGCAGGGTTGGGCCCGTGCTGGCGGACACCGTGAGACCCGCGGGGTCGGTGCTGCTCAGCACCCGCCAGGTCACCGGGTCGAGCT
>CALQEM020000163.1:0-7620 GCA_943329595.2 Bifidobacterium breve | reverse complement strand
TGCTGCACGGCGTGAGCGCCGACCCGGTGTAGGTCACGCTGGCGGGGCACGACACCGTCGTGAGCGAGGTCGCCTTGGTGATGCTGAACGTCGTGGCGTCCGAGGAGCCTGAGTGGTTGGAGTCTCCGGCGTAGGTGTAGCTGACCGACGCCGTGCCAGCGCTGGTGTTCGCGGTGTACGTGGGGGTGGGTGTCGTCGACAGCCCACCGGCTCCGGTCACAGACACGGTGCACGGAGTCAGCGCCGACCCGGTGTAGGTGGCCGATGCCGGGCACGTGATGGCTGTGGTCGACGTGGCGACGGCGATGGTGAACGTGGTCGAGGTCGACACGGGCAGGTGGTTCGCGTCGCCGGCGTAGACGTACTCGGCGGTGGCGGTGCCCGCGTTGAGGTTCAGGCTGTAGGTGATCGCGGCACCCGACACCGACGAGGTGATGCTGCACGGCGTGAGCGCCGACCCGGTGTAGGTCACGCTGGCGGGGCAGGTGATCGAGGCGGTGGAGGTCGCCCGGGCGATCGTGAAGGTGGTCGTGCCCGAGGAGGAGTCGTGGTTGTCGTCGCCGGCGTACGAGTAGGAGGCGCGCGCCGTGCCAGCGTCGGTGTTCGAGGTGTAGGTCGGCGTCGGGGTGAGGCTCAGTCCGCCTGCGCCGACGACTGTGACCGAGCAGGGTGTCAGGGCTGACCCCGTGTAGGTGACGCTCGCGGGGCACGACACCGACGTCGTCGAGGTGGCGCGCGAGATGTCGAAGGTCGACGAGCCGGATGAGCCGGTGTGGTTGGCGTCGCCCGCGTACGTGTACGAGGCCGACGCCGTTCCGGCGTTGGTGTTCGAGCTGTAGGTCGGCGTCGGCGTGAGGCTCAGGCCCCCTGCGCCGGTCACGGCCACGGTGCACACCGTGTGCGCGGACCCCGAGTACACGACGCTGGGGGTGCAGGTCACCGCTGTCGAGCTGGCGGCCCTGTCGATGGTGAAGGTGGTCGCGTCGGACGAGCCCAGGTGGTTGGCGTCGCCCGCGTAGGTGTAGGAGGCCGAGGCCGTTCCGGCGCTGGTGTTCGCGGAGTAGGTGGGCGTCGGGGTCAGGCTGAGGGCGGCCCCGGTGACCGCGACGGTGCAGGGCGTGCGGGCCGCGCCCGTGTAGGTCACGCTCGACGGGCAGGTGATGGCCGTCGACGAGGTGGCCTTGTCGATCGCGAACGTCGTGGAGTCGCTTGACCCGGTGTGGTTCGCGTCGCCGGCGTAGGTGTACGAGACGCTCGCGGTTCCCACCGTGGTGTTGTCGGAGTAGTTCGGAGCGGGTGTGAGGCTCAGGCCGTTGGCGCCCGTCACGCTGGTGGAGCAGGGGGTGAGCGCGGAGCCCGTGTACGTCATCGACGATGGGCAGGTCACGACCGTGGTCGACGTGGCCTTGTTGATGGTGAGAGATCCCGCGACCACCGTCGACTCGAGGTTGTACGCCGACACCCCGCCCGAGCAGCGGGTCACGTACGTCCCGGCCGGCTGGATGCCGGTGAGCGCGGTGGCGAAGGAGGGGTCGGTCGAGGCGTACACGCCGCACGTCGGCCGGGTGGTCCAGTCCGAAGCCACCGTGCTGGGAGAGGTCGAGTAGGTGATGGTGGGCACCGAGCTGCCGTAGGTGATGGCGGTTGGTGACGATGCTGTGACCGTGGTGGGAATCAGTTCGTACGCGAATGCGTCGGGCAGGGTCGAGCTCTGCCAGTCGGCGTTCCACACCACGACGTCCGCGGGTCCGGCCGTGTGGCGGCTGGTGCGGCACTGGAGCACGTTGTCGTTCACCAGCACGACGTCGGTGCAGTCGTCCTCGCCCACGCTGGCGAACGAGCTGAGCCCGAAGTTGCTGCCGGTGATGGTCAGCAGCGTGCCGCCCGCGGCGGTGCCCGCGCTGGGCGACACCGAGGTGACTGTCGGCGCGTCGCCCGTGGTCACGAAGGCGATGGGCTTGCCGTCGAAGACGAACTCGGGGGCGACGGCCGCGTCGGACGACACTGTGCTCACGCTGCCGCCTTGCTCGGCCGTGACGGCGTACTGCACATCGCTCGTCTGCCCGTCGGACGCGGTGCCGGTGAGCGCGTTGAAGCTAAAGGCGCCGGTGGTGCAGTCGATGTGGTCGGGGTGTCCGCCGTCCTCGCCGCGAAGCCGCCGCGTGTAGTCGGTCCAGGTCTGGCCCTGGTCGGTGGAGCGCCAGACCGCGATCGGGATGGTGCAGTCGCCGTAGCGTGCGTGCACCTCGGCGAGGTTCGTCATCCGGCCGGTCACGTAGATGCGCTGAACCGCCGCGCGGCTCACGCCGTCGCGCGTGCTGGTGCTCGCGTTGGCGTTCACGTAGAGCAGGTCACCGGCAGTGGTGACCGCGCTGGCGGTGTTGCCGATGAGCCACTGCGGCAGGACCGAGTTCTTGGCGGCGATCTGCTCCGACTGCGTCTGGCCCCCGAGGTCGCGGGCCGTGGCCATGTAGGCGCCGGCAGCGGCGGTGTCGGCCGAGGCGGGCACCACGTAGTTGACGCTCTCGAGGTCTGCCGCGAGCGCGCTTCCTGCCTGCGAGAAGGTGAGGCCTGGGAGCCGAGCAGGGTCAGGAGGGCGACCGGGATCGCAACAAGGAGGAGGAATCTCCTCCTCATGCTCCAGTGCACAACGAACCTCTTTCGGGCGGGGAAGCGCTTTGGTCTCTCTCGTACCCCCATTGGACGCGCTAGAGCCCAATCCGTTCCATCCGGTGTGTGACCCCACCCTCGGTTATTACTGCATGTCGGCCCGTTGGGGCCTGAATCGCCATCGTTTCCAGTTCAGAAGGCGTCGGGGGCGTCTCGGTGGGGACGTGGAGGATGACGACGAGGACCGTGTGGTCGTGCTCATCCCGCAGCAGGGCCCACCGGGCGCCGAGGGAGGCGAGGGTGGCGTGGCCGAGGCCGGGGTTGGTGATGGCGGCGGGTCCGTGGCCGTCGTCGGTCACGGTGATGCGCAAGTTCAGCGGTGTGCTGGTGGCGATCGTGACGTCGCTCGTGACCGTGCTGGCGTCACCGTGTCGTCGGGCGTTGACCACGGCCTCGGTGATGATGTCTCCGACCTCTCGGGCGAGCCTGGGCCTGGTCCGCAGCACCTCGCTGGCGTCGGGGTGCACGGCCGAGGTGTAGTGCAGGAGGCCCGCCCAGTCGCGGGCGATCTCGGCCAGGGTCTCGTCAAGCGTGGGCGCGCCTGCGGCGGGGGTGAATGGAATGTCGTGCTCGGCGGCGTGGAACTCGGCCTCGATGCTGGCGAGGAGCGCGAGAATCTCGGTGCGGGAGTGTGCCGCGGCGGCGGGGTCGGTGAGGGTGCGCAGTTCGGTGAGGCGCAGTGAGGCGAGGGCGAGCCGTCCCTGGATGGTGCCGTGGAGGAGTTGGGCGATGCGGTGGCGGATGCGCTCGGCCGAGCGCCTCAGGTCGTTGATCTGTGAGTTCAGAAGCGCCTCCGCCGCGGTGAGCTCAGCCAGCACCGCCTTCTGCTGGCGGTAGGTGCCGGTGAGGAGAACCGAGCCGATGAGCGCCAAGGAGACCTCAATGAGGGTGATCACGCTGAACTCGCTACCCACGGCGGCAGTGTGAATTAGCATGACCGCTGCGATGGCGGCCGCGCAGGTGACGAGCACCACTGAGATTCGCGTGGCGACCATATTCTCGGGCATCCGCGCCAGCGTGAGGCGGGTGATGGTGAGCTCGAGGACGATCACGGCGCACTCTGCCATGGTCAGCCGCAACTGTTCCGCGCTCACGGTCGTCGACCACGCGGTCACGAGCAGGAGGAACCAGCCGGCCGTGAACAGTGCGTACGGGGCGAAGTTGAGTGAATCCCGCAGCACCTGTGCGGCCGTGGGCCGGGGGTGGTGCGGTGGCTCCGTCGGCTGCAGGCTGGAGCCGAAGTCGCCTGCGGCGACTCGATGGCTGAGCTGGCGCACCTCGCCCTGGCCGAATGAGGAGATGCGCTCGGGCAGGTCTCCCAGTGAGTGGTCAACGCTGAGCTGGAGGTGGGGGCGCACCTCGGCGTGCAGGCGGGAGAACGCCGGCTGAAGGGTGGCGAGGGCGTCGAGGTTCCGCTGGCCCAGCTCGGCGATGTAGGCCTCCGAACGGAGCACGAGGTCCTGCTGCCGCGCGATGGTGGTGCGCAACGCCCGCGACTGACGGGCCCCGGCGGCGATGAGGCTCACGATGGCGACAGCGGCCCCCACCTTGAGCACGAACAGGAACGCAGGGACCACGATGAGAGACACGAGGCCGCCCGTCGGAACCCGATCGGAGAGGGGCAGCGTGAGGTAGAGCGTCGAGGAGTAGGTGAGCCCAGCGACGAACCACACGGAGATGACGACCGCGGGACGAGGGGGAACCGTGAGCCGATGGCGCAGAACCGTCGCGCTGGCCAGTGCCATCACCAGTCCCGCCAGCGAGTAGGCCACGAGCACCAGCAGCGCTGATCTGGGCGCCTGCATGTCGTACCGGGTCGAGATCAGCACCACGGCCAGCACGACTCGCGAGATCGCGAGGGCGGCCCAGATCTTCCACGAGACGACCCAGCGCCCCCACTCGGGACTGATCGCGGCGTACCACTGGCGCGCGGAGCTGGTCATGTGGCGCATGCGAGCCTGCTCAGGAGACCAGGGCGGGCGTGCGGTCGGTCGCCGGCAGGGAGATCGTCTCGTCCGAAGCGGGGAGGGTGATGACGAGGACGGTGTGGCACTGCTCGTCTCGGATGAGGGCCCAGCGGGCTCCGAGTGATGCGAGCGTCGTGTGTCCGAGGCCGGGCTGGGTGTCGGTGGTTGGGCCGTGCCCGTCGTCGGTGACGGTGATGCGGAGGGCCAGGGGGGCCACGGTTGCCACGGCGACGGCCGCGGTCACGGTGCTTGCGTCACCGTGGCGGCGGGCGTTGACGACCGCCTCGGTGATGATGTCGGCGACCTCTCGGCTGAGAAGCGGGCGCGCGTGCAGGGCCTTGCGGGCGTCGTGGTCGATGCTCCACGAGCAGGCGAGCAGGCCGGCCCAGTCGCGGGAGACGGCATCCAGCATGAGCTCGAGCGGGGCGGCGTCGAGGACGACCTCGACGTGCTCTGCCGCGTGGAACTCGGTCTCGATGCTGGTGAGGAGCGAGAGCACCTCGTCGCGCGCGAGGGCTTGGGCCGCGGGTTCGGCGACGGCGCCCAGCTCGGTCAGTCGCAGTGAGGTGAGGGCCAGCCGTCCCTGGATGGTGCCGTGGAGAAGCTGTGCGATGCGGTGGCGGATGTGCTCGGCCTCGCGGCGCAGGTCGACGATCTGAGCGCTGAGGCACGAGTCGGCCTCGGCGAGGGCTGTCAGCAGCGCTCGTTGCTGACGGATCGCTCCGGCGACCAAGAGCGTTCCGGCAATGGCGCTCGAGGCCTGCGCCACGGCCGGGAGAGAGGACAGAGGGGTGTCTGGCTGCTGCACCCACACCACGGCCGCGACCGCTGCCGCACCCGACGCAAGTGTGATGAGCACGCGAGTGGGAGTTGACGTGGCGGGCAGGGCTGAGGCCAGGTGCCGCGCCGCGGTCAGGACCATCATGATGGCCAGGGCCTGGACGACCACGATCGTCAGCGTGTCGACGGTCGCTGCCAGAGCTGACCACCCGGTCACGAGGAACAGGTATAGGGCTGCCGAGGCCGCCGCGGGCGCGGGCACGCTGAAGGTCGCGGCGAGGAAGCGCCGCACCTCGTGCGGGCTGAACGGCTGAGTGGCGCGCACGTCGAGGTCCGAGACGAACTCTCCCCGGGCCACCCGGTGGCTCAGGTCCCTCACCTCCCCGCGGCCGAATGACCCGATGCGTTGAGGCAGGTCGCCGAGATCGAGGGTGTGTGGTCGGGCGAGGAGGGCCGAGACTTCGTCGCTGAGCGTGCGAAGCCGCGACATCACACGATCGCGTAGCACCTCGAGGTGGCGGTCCCTGAGGGTGTCGAGGTGCTGCGCCGACTCGACGACCAGCACGTGCCGGGCCTCAGTGGAGCGTCGAAGCTCGCGCGCTCGCGCGAGCCCCGTGTCGAGGAGCGTGACGCCGATCACCGGCACAGCGATCTTGAGCACGTGCAGAATCGCGAACCGGAGAGCCTCGGCAGGGGAGAGGCTGAGCGCGATGCCTTGGGCCATGGCGCTGAGCCACGCCGTGACGATGACCATGGCGAGCCCCGACGCGAGCCAGACTGCGACCACCACATGAATGGGTGGGGGAGTGGTGAGCCGGTGCCTGAGCACCGTGACCGAACTGAGCGCCATGACCAGCCCGGAGGCGAGATAGCCCAGCGTCATCGACAGCAGGCTCGCGCCTGTGGTGTGCGAAAGAAGCGCCCATGTGCCCACCACCCTAGGAACTGCGAGGGCCAGCCAGAGCTTCCAGGAGATGACCCAGCGCCCCCAGGCAGGACGCGCGCACTGCCAGAGCGCGCGAGCCGACCCTGACGCTCCGGTCACCGAACGTCGACCTTGCCCTCTGCCCAGAGCCGGGCGGCCAGCACGCGCACGTTCACGTCGCCGTCGGACCGGAGTCCCAGCCCCTGGATCGTGCGCTGCACGAGGCTCTCGGCCGAGCGCATCGTGATTCCGAGGGAGCGCGCGATCGCCGCGTTCGACAGCCCGTCTGCGATCATGCGGAGGGCCTCGGCCTGAGACTTGGTCACCACTCTGCGGTCAGAGAGATGCCGCACCGGTGGTCGCGCGCCCCGGACGATGGCCTTGCCGGCCGATCGCTGCGACCCGTCGATGGCGTTGACGATAGCCGCTGTCAGCGAGCCGATGGTGTTGAGGTCGCTCTTGACCAGGTATGTCAGGCCCGGGAGGTTGGGCATCTCTCGGCCGATGGCCAGGTGCTCGGAGGTGTGGGCCGATAGCACGACGCACCCCACCCAGGGGCAGTGCTCGGCCACGTAGCGCACGAGGTCGCCGCCGTCGGGCCCGGTGCCGAAGTTGAGGTCGGTCACCACGGCGTGCGGGTCGAACTCGTCGATCCGGGTGATGGCCTCGGCCACCGACGCGGCGCACTGCACCGACATGCTGCGCGAGAGCGCCTCGCCGATGATGGCGCGCGCGAACTCGTCGTCGTCGACGAACAGCACCCGGAGGTGGTCGGTGGCGGTGGCCTCAACGGCTGCGTTGCTCATGGTGCCTCCAGCACGCTTGTCTGGGGGAGTCGCGGAACCTCGTTCAAGGGCGCGGTGAGCGGGTCGATTCGGTGGGGCGGCAGCTCGGCGGCCTCGGCGGCCGGGGCCGGGGCAGGCAGGCCCAGGGGCGGGCTCGCAGGTGCCGGCAGCACTGCCAAGGGGAGTTCGAGCGGCGCCCCCACAGGCAGGGAGTTGGTCGACCCGGGCGGAGGGGGGTCGAAGACCACGACGCGGGGGACGACGCTTCCGGCGACGACGGCTGAGGCCGCCCGTGGCGTGAGCGCGGGCGGGCCGAACGCATTCGCCGCCACGGGACCCGCGACAGACAGGGCAACGGTGAGCCGATCAAGCTGGGTCTGCAACTCGGGCAGGTCGGAGGCCAGGCGCGTGATGACCTCTTCGCGGGCCGCCGCCTCCCTGCCGCGTGACTCGGCCCAGCCGATGATGAGGTAGATGACGATCAGGCCCCCGA
>CALQEM020000162.1:0-7768 GCA_943329595.2 Bifidobacterium breve | reverse complement strand
CCCAGCAGAATGACCACGCCACCCAGTGGCTCGTTCCACGACAGAGTCTCGCCGAGGAACACCGTTCCGATCAGCACCGCAACCAGCGGTGCCAGGTAGAGCGCGGTGCTCGCCGTGGTGGCATCGGCGCGGCCGATCACGCGGAGGTTCATCGTGGTGGCGATACCACTGCTAAAGACGCCCAGAAAGAGAATGCCGATGAGGCCCGACGTGGTGATGTCGGAATGCATCACAGGAACCACAGTCGCGACGGGAATGACCGCCACCGATCCCATCACGAACATGCCAGCAGCCAGCGCCAACGGCTCGACCGTTCCGGCCCTGATGCCGCCGGTGAGGTAACGCCGAGAGAAGGGACCCGACCAGCCCCAGATCATGTTGGCGAGCAGAACGGCGATGACGCCGATCCACACCGCTGCGCCCATTCCCTTCCACGGACCCACGACGATCATCACACCGGATCTTCCGGCTATCTCGGCATTACCACCACTTTGCCGCAACAACTGTCGCCGGTGCCAGATCGCGGTTCTTGCTCCGATGCGTCTGATCAGTCTGATGGAGCAAAACTCTTGACACGCATCCCTCCGGGTACTAATTTCCCTAAAAATGTACGGTTGTACATTACCTAGGAGGATTCGTGAGTTCTTCGACCCCAACCGAGGCGCGCGCGCCCATCCCAGCGAACGAGTTGGAACGTGTCTGCGATCCAAACTCCCGAGCCGCGAGGACCATGCCGAGCAGCGCATACATCTCATCTGAGGTCTTCGCATGGGAGCACGAGCACCTCTTCGACCGCGCCTGGGTGTGCGTCGGGCGCCGTCAGCTCGTCGACGCTCCTGGTGACCAACACGCGATCGCGGTGGGCACGCGGGCCGTGCTGCTGACGCGAGATTCCGATGGTGTACTGCATGCGTTCATGAACTCCTGCCGCCACCGCGGGCACGAAATCCTCGCGGTTGGTGAGTCGGCAAATGGAAAATTTGTGCGCTGTCCCTACCACTCGTGGGTCTACTGCCTAGACGGTGCGCTGCGAGCCGCGCCGCGCTTTCAGAAGGACCCGGGCTTCGATGCCGATTCATGGCCACTTCTCCCTGTCAGAGCCATTGAGTGGCTCGGTTGGATCTTCGTCGCGTTCTCGGCCGAGACGATCGAGTTCCCCGACTGGGTCACGGATCTCGCCAAGCTCCTCGGGCCGTGGAAGCCCGAGACCATGGTCGTCGGCGCGGCTCGGAGCTACCAACTCGCTACGAACTGGAAGACCGTCGTCGAGAACTACGCGGAGTGTTACCACTGCTCAACGATTCACCCCGAGTTGTGCCGGGTCTCGCCTCCGGACGACGGCGCCGTCTACGAGCACTCGGGCCGCTGGAATGGAGCCCGGATGGGATTGCGGGAGCACGCCGAAACGATGTCGCTGGACGGCCGCAGTGGTGCCCGGATGCTTGACACGCTGACACTGGTGGAGTCGCGTCACATCCACTACTTCTATGTGGCGCCCAACTTGCTGATCGCGCTGCACCCCGACTACATCCTCACTCATCGGCTGTCACCGCAGGGCCCAGGCGTGACCGTGGTCGATTGTCAGTGGTTGTTCCCGCCGGATGTGGTGTCCTCACCGGAGTTCGACCCGTCCTACGCAGTCGACTTCTGGGACGTGACGAATCGTCAGGACTTCGCGGCGTGCGAGTCGGTCTATCGCAGCATCTCTGGTGGTGGCTACCGGCCGGGCGTGTTCGCCGAGCAGGAGCAAGGAGTGCGCAACTTTCAGGTCCAGGTGGCTCAGGCCTATGAGGCTGGGGCATGGGTGCAGGCCCCCTCAAACTGATTTCCCCGTGATGAGGAACTCGTCACGGGACAACCTCGCTATGTCGGTCGCGATTCGGGAGATTAGGAGCGTTGCGCAGTGGACACTTATGACGTCGTCATCGTCGGCGGAGGGATCGCAGGACTCACGACGGCCAGGGATCTTCGCCGCTCGGGACACTCGGTCCTGGTCTTGGAGGGGCGCGCACGGCTCGGTGGGCGGACTTGGTATCGGCGTTTCGCCGACACCGACCACTACATCGAGATGGGCGGTACCTGGTTCGCCGAGGAGGCCCAGTCGCACATCGCGGAAGAGATCCGGCGATATTCCTTGCCCACGATCCTGAGCCCGGCGGGCAAGGAACTGCGCACAGTCCTAGGTGGTATCGCGCTATCCGGCGAGGACTTCCCAGTGCCCTCCGCCGTACGCCCCGAGCTGGACCGGGCGTTGGCCACGATTGTGCAGGAGTCGCGTCGAGTGAGGTTCGGGGAGAACCTCGATGACCCTGGTCTGCGCGACCTCGACGTCGCGTTCAGCGAGTTTTCCGCTCGGCTGTGGACCTCACCTGTGGTTGGGGACTATCTCGCGATGTGGGCCGGCTTCGCCTTCGGGTGCCTGCCTGAGGAGCTGTCCACTCTGCACGCGTTGACGTGGGTCGCGGGCTATGCCCACGAGGCATGGACACTCGACGCCGCACCAGCGACGAAGTTTGGTGAAGGCACGTGGAGCCTGGTCAACGCACTCGCCGAGGACGGCGCCCCGGACATCGCCTTCGAAGCGCCGGTCGCCCAGATCGTCGAGGAAGCGGGAAGGATTCGCGTCACCACACTGGCGGGCGATACCCACGTCGCCCGGGCTGCGGTGCTGGCGACCCCCATCAACACGTGGTCGGACATCGAGATACCGGCGCTATCGCCGGCCAAATCTCTAGTCGCCGCGGCGGGCCAGGCAGGGCACGCAGTTAAGGTCTGGGCCCTGACTCGCAACATCCCGGAGTACCTGATCGCTTCCGGGTGGGGAGGGCCACTGAATTGGATTTCCGAGCAGGCTCACTTCGATGGCGGTCGGCTGATGGTCGGTATCGGCGCCGATGCGAGCCGATTCGATCCCATCAACCGCGAGGACGTCGAGGCCGCCGTTCGGCTCCTTGCACCCGGTGCGGAGGTGCTCAAGTTCGACTCCCACGACTGGACGACTGACCCGTATTCGAAAGGGACCTGGGCCGCCTATCGGCCCGGCCAGTTGTCTAGTTCTTACGCTGCCCTGGCCGAGCCCGAAGGTCGTCTGTTCTTCGCGGGCTCGGACGTCGCGCGGGGGTGGGCTGGCTTCATGGACGGCGCGATCGAGAGCGGCAAACTGGCCTCCAAGAGGGTCGCCAGCCAGCTCGAAGCGGAGGTATAGGCAATGACAGGTCGTCTCGCAGGGAGGGTGGCTATCGTCACCGGTGGTGGTCGCGGCATCGGACTCCAGGTGGCGAGGTCACTCGCCGCGGAGGGCGCTCGTGTGACCATCGCGGATCTCGGAACCCATCTCGACGGCACTGGGAGCGACGAGTCGCCGGGTTTCGAAGCGGCGGCCAGCATCCGACTCGAGGGCGGAGAGTGCGCCTTCATGCTCACTGACGTGGCTGATCCGGTCGCGGTGAAGAGTCTCGTGGAGGCGACGGTAGAGCGGTTCGGCGGCCTAGACATCCTCATCAACGCTGCCGGCAACCTCCGCGCGGGGGGACTCGCGGACATGACGACCGACGACCTGGACGCCACGCTGCGGGTTCACGTTGGCGGCACAGCGCTCACGATGCAAGCCGCGCTGGAATTCTGGAAGACCCGTCCCGGGTCCAGTCGGCGAGTCGTGAATGTCTCCTCCGAGTCAGGGCTGTTCGGCGAAGGCCCGTATCTCGCGTACGGCGCGGCCAAGGCCGCCGTCGTTGCGTTGACTCTGGGGGCAGTCGATGAACTTGCCGCAGTGGGTGCGACCGCGCACGTGTTCATCCCCCAGGCGTCAACGCGGATGACGTCAAGCATTCCTGCGTCGCTGTTGGGCGACACGGGCGACGGCAAGTGGCTGCCAGGCGGCGAGTACGACCCGATCAACGTCACACCCGCCCTGCTCTACCTGGCCGGGGAGGAATCGGACTGGCTCTCGGGAAGGGTTGTGGGCGGGTGGGGTTATGAGATCCACCTCTACTCTGCGCCGGCCCGGACACGATCGATGTACGGCGATGGGCCGTGGGATCTGAGCCAGCTCCGTTCTCGCCTGCCTGAGGCTTTTGGTCCATGAGCGCACCTGGGGGCAGGAGAGCGCGTGTCGGCGTATCCGTGAACCTCGAGGACCTAGGCCAGTTCGCTGAGGTCAGAGGCACTACCAGCTGATCACCGACCTGGGCACCTTTCCGCCCCTCCGAACGGGATCGAGGTGGAGGTGGCGGGTGTGCGCGTTCCGGCCATCGCGTCGTGGCGCCCGCTCTATGACCCAATCGGCTCGCGACTGCGTTCCTAGGCTGCGCACGGGCCGACGCCACCGTGTCGTTCCGATAGTGTCAGAACTCGACGGTAGCCAATCAGGATCTTCACGGGAGGGCGCTTGCCCACGGGACATCCTGACGATGCACGTCGGAAGCGCATCACGAGCGGTGTTCTGGCGGTCCTTCAGGAGCGAGGCGTAGAGGGCTTAACGCACAGGGCCGTGGCTGCTGCTGCGGGTGTCCCGCTTGGGTCGACGACCTATCACTTTCGTTCGAAAGACGATTTGTTGGCTGTTGCCCTTTCGGAAGCGATAGATGGCTGGGCGACCGAGTTGGACGCATGGGCGGCTGCACTGCCTCTGGGCACGCCCTTGGCGCAAGCGCTAGCAGAGTGGCACGTCCAAGCGACAACGACTCGACGTGCGACGTCACTCGTCGAGCTCGAGTTGTTCTCCGCGGCGCTGAGACGCCCAGCTCTTCAGGAACTCGCATCTGTGTGGGAAGACCGCATGGTGGCTGCAATGGGCACACTGGTGAACGACGCTTCGCTTGGGCGCGTTGTGGCCGCAGCCGCGACGGGCATAACGTTCGCCACCTTGGCCCGTGGGACGTCGCTGGATCCCGGTGATGCTGAGGTTTGGTTTCGGACGCTGCTAGGGGACCTCGTCGTTGGTCAACACCGCAGCCATTCTTGAGTGATCAGGGCCGCCACCAGCCCTCCTTTCCCGCCCAGCAGCCCGAGGGTCATGAAGGCACCTCCTGATCGGGTGCAGGCATTCACCACCGTCTTGCAGTCACTGCAGGCCGACGCGGTCTGCAGAGGCCGAACAGTGAGCCAGTTTCATGTGGTGGTGCTCACCGGCGTCGAATGGGTTCCTGTTGTCAGTGGCGGGTCGGCACCCGCTCCCACCACTCGCCGCCGAACTCGGCGATGGTGATGGCGACCGAGTCGAGCTCGATCGAGAGCGCCGCAGGGCACCTGAACGCAGGGGTAGCTGCTCCAGCCAAGGCATCTCATAGGGCTCAATACAAATGTGCTCACACTCCTGGCCCGTCTCGGCCGAGTTCCGCCTGAGCGCGAGCTGGAGAATCCTTGTGGAGTTGCCGCAACCAATCTCAATAACACGTGCGGGTTTGATGAGTCGAACCATCGAATAGAGGAACTCCGCGTCACCCGAACCGAATTCAGGATTTGAGATGGAGAAGTCCAAATCTCCGCGGGGTTCAGCCGCGAGATCGAGGTCGACCAGTTCCTGACGGTAGGTCAGTTGATCCATCAGAGCTACCTGATCGCCGTGACGCCAATTGATTCCTGGCAACGCACGCACAGCCGAGAGTTTCTTGGTCAGGTGCTCGTCATTGAAGAGGGGCTGATAGTAGTGATCCCGAATGGGATACAGCCCCATACGCCGGAGAGTCTGACGTGATGTGGGCAACTTGGCCGGCCCCATCCACGTGAAGAAGAGGTAGGGAGGAGATGCAACGCGCAAGCCCAACGCGGTGGTTCGATCAACGAGGCGCTTGACCCTCAATTTCCTCGCCACCGTTCGGGCGACACTCTCGACGTTACTCACCGGTCCGCCTTTCCGATGCGCGAGTGTGCGTTTCCTGTCGAATCTTCAGAGTAATGAGGTGTGTGGCGAAAATCAGGAACCTTAATCCCAGGCGTGAGCGAGGCACAACGTTCAGCCCGTGAATGTCACATCGGTAGCCTGTGAGGGTCTCGGTTTTGGGGCGCTTCGAACTGCACCACACAAGATTGGATTGTCATTCACATGTCACCAACGACCACGGCAACCAGCGCCATCGCGCAGGCGGCACCGCCCACGCGCATGTATCTTGATGGTGTCTGGCGCGAGGCGTCCAACGGCGCGCAGGTCGAGGTCGTCGACCCAGTGAGCGAACTGGTCATTGCCACCGTGCCCAATGCCAGCGACGACGACATTGACGAAGCGCTCGCCGCCGCCGCGGTCGGCTTTCGAACCTGGCGCAAGGTCTCAGCATGGGAGCGATCGGCGAAGCTACGCGAGATGGCACGCATCATTGCCGCCGAAGCCGACCGATTCGCCATGGTGCTCACCGCAGAGATGGGCAAACCGTTGGCGCAGGCGCGTGGCGAGATCATGGCCACCGCCGATCAGTTCGACTGGTACGCCGACGAAGCCCGACGCGTGTACGGGCGGGTTGTCGAAGCGCACACCACCGACACTCGCATCTTGGTGCGCCGCGAGCCCATCGGTCCGGTCGCAGCGTTCGCGCCATGGAACTTCCCGAGCTACCTACCCGCACGCAAAGTTGCGCCTGCCCTAGCCGCCGGTTGCTCAGTCATCCTCGTTCCGCCCGTTGAGGCACCGCTCAGTGGACTGCTGCTCGCCGAAGTGGCTGATCGCGTCGGCATTCCGGCCGGCGTCGTGGGCGCCATCACTGGTGACCCCGCCCGCATTTCCGCGCGACTACTCGCAAGCGATGTCATCCGCAAGGTGTCGTTCACCGGCTCAGTGCCAGTCGGCATCAGCCTGCTCAAACTCGCCGCCGACGGCGTGAAGGCAGTCTCCATGGAACTCGGCGGGCACGCGCCCGTGTTGGTGTTTTCCGACGCCGATCTCACCACGGCAGCGAAAGTGGCGGCCGCTGGCAAGTTCCGCAATGGCGGTCAGGTCTGCATCGCAGCCAGTCGATTTCTGGTGCACGAATCCATCGCTGACGATTTCACCGAGCAGTTCGTCGCAGCCACGCGCGCATTGCGCGTCGGCTCAGGCTTCGACGCCAGCAGCGATGTCGGTCCCCTGGGCTCAGAACGCCGACGCGCGGCCGTCGAAGGCTTGGTCGCCGACGCCGTCGGTCGTGGCGCATCGGTGGCCGCCGGCGGATCTCGACCCGCCGACTTCACCAGTGGCTACTTCTTCGAACCCACCGTGCTCACCGGAGTCACCGCCGACATGGCGGTGATGTCGGAGGAACCCTTCGGGCCCATCGCTCCGATCACCACGTTCGCGTCGTTCGATGAAGGCATCGCGATCGCTAACAGCACGCGGTATGGGCTTGCAGGTTTCGTCTTCACGCGCGATCTCGCTACCGCTTTCCGAGCATCCGAGGAACTCGAAGTCGGAATGGTCGGAGTCAACCAACTCACGATCGCGACGGCAGAAGCGCCGTTCGGTGGAGTCAAGGCTTCGGGCTTCGGTCGCGAGGGCGGTGCCGAAGGACTCGATGGCTACACGGTCACCAAGTACATGAGCATGCTGCTCGGCGACGGTCCGGCCTGAGCGGCATCAGGTGCACTAAACGTCGTCGGGCTGGAGCGGAAGGCTGCGGTCGCCAAATCGGAGCAGTCCCTGCGCAAGTGCTGCGCCCAGCAGAATGACCACGCCACCCAGTGGCTCGTTCCACGACAGAGTCTCGCCGAGGAACACCGTTCCGATCAGCACCGCAACCAGCGGTGCCAGGTAGAGCGCGGTGCTCGCCGTGGTGGCATCGGCGCGGCCGATCACGCGGAGGTT
>CALQEM020000161.1:0-7772 GCA_943329595.2 Bifidobacterium breve | reverse complement strand
GGGCTGGTGTATGTGCCGTACGTGGCGCGGCCGGTGCGCGGGCAGGTGATGTCGCTGCGCGAGCGCGAATTCGTGCAGGCGGCCGTGGGCGCAGGCGCCCCCGATCTGCGGTTGCTGCGTCGAGAGATCCTGCCCAATGTGCTCCCCACGATCATTGTGTTCCTGCCACTGATGGCGGCGATCAACATGCTGACCGAGGCCGCGCTGTCGTTCCTGTCGATCGGGGTGCAGCCGCCCGAGGCAAGCTGGGGCACCATCATCAACGACGGGGTCGGACTGCTGTACACGCGCCCGTGGGTTGCCCTCGCCCCGGGCATCATGCTCGCGCTGACTGCTGTGGTGCTCAATCTGCTGGGTGACGGCGTGCGCGACTCGCTCGACCCCAAGGCACGGCTCCGGGGCGGGGTCTGATGGTTCGCTTCGCCGGCAGGCGGGCGCTCGCGGCCCTGGTCGTGCTCTTCGCGATCAGCGTGCTCGTGTTCCTCATCTTTTTCGCCACGCCGGGAGTCGACCCCGCAGCCCGAATCGCGGGACGTAACGCGAGCCAGGAGACGCTGGCCCAGGTGCGTGCCTCCTTCGGTTTCGACCAGCCAATCTGGACGCAGTACCTACTGATGATGCGCCACCTGTTTATCGACCGCGACCTCACGTCGTTCGTCAACCGCGGCGCCGAGGTCATCCCACAGGTGGCTCAGGCGATTCCCGTGACCCTCTCCCTGGTTTTCGGAGCAGCGGTCATCTGGGTGGTGATGGCGCTCATCATGGGAGTTGCTGCCACTGCTTGGCGTGGCACCGTGGTTGACCCGCTGATCCTCGTGATCGGGGTCATCGGAGTGTCAATGCCGGTGTTCTGGCTCGGCGAGGTGGTGAACCTCGTCACGCAAAGCCGCCTGCACGACACGGTCTTCGCGTGGGTGCCGCCGCTCGGTTACGCGCCGCTCAGCGAAGGCGTGGGCACGTGGGCTCTGCACCTGCTGTTCCCGTGGCTCACGCTGGCAGTGCTCTACGCCGGCATCTACGCGCGCGTGCTGCGCTCGGAGATGGTGCAGTCAATGAACGAGGACTACGTGCGCATGGCACGGGCCAAGGGCATCGGTGAAACACGGGTACTCATCCGGCACTCGCTACGCACGTCGCTGATCTCGGTGGTGAGCCTCTTCGGTCTCGACTTCGGGGCGCTCATCGGCGGGGCGGCGCTGCTGACCGAGGTGGTGTTCGGGCTGCAGGGCGTGGGCAAGCTGACCTACGACTCGCTGCAGAACTTTGACCTGCCGGTGATCCTCGCGTGCGTACTGTACGCCGCCTTTTTCGTGGTGCTCGCCAACTTCATCGTCGACCTCCTGTACGCCTGGCTCGATCCGAGGGTGCGCCATGTCTGAGACCACCGAGCCCCTGCTCGACGTGCGCAACCTGCGCGTTTCATTCCGTACTCGCACCGGCCTGGTCACGGCGGTCGACGGCATCTCGTTCACGGTGGGTCGCGGCGACGTGGTGGGTCTGGTGGGCGAGTCGGGGTCGGGCAAGAGCGTCTCGATGCTGTCGGTGCTCGGGCTCATCGACAACCCCAACTGCGTCATTGAGGGGCAGGCACTCTTCCAGGGGCGCGACCTGCTCACCATGAGCGACGATGAACTGCGCGCGGTGCGGGGCGCCGAGATCGCCATGATCTTCCAGGACCCGATGACGTCGCTCACGCCGGTGTACACGGCCGGTTGGCACATCAGTGAGCAGATCAGGGCGCACGAGAAGGTGTCGAAGCGGGCCGCGCACGACCGCGCGGTGCAACTGCTCACGGCGGTCGGAATTCCCAACGCAGCCGAGCGGGTCAACGCGTACCCGCACGAATTCTCGGGAGGGATGCGTCAGCGCGTGGTGATCGCCATGGCGCTGTCGTGCAACCCGTCGCTGCTGATCGCCGACGAGCCGACCACCGCGCTCGACGTGACTATCCAGGCCCAGATTCTTGAGCTGCTGCAAGGACTGCAGCGCGAGTTCGGTTCGTCGATCGTGCTGATCACGCACGATATGGGCGTGGTGTCGCAGGTGAGTGACCGGGTGATGGTGATGTACGGAGGGCGGCTCGCCGAGGCTGGCCCGCGGCGCGAGGTCATGCGCACTCCGCTCCACCCGTACACGTGGGGGCTGATGGCGTCGATCCCACCCACCGATGGCTCGAAGGTGGCTCGGCTTGCGGCGATCCCGGGTGCACCGATCTCTCCAAGCGATCCCGATCGCGACCACTGCCTGTTCTCGGCGCGCTGCGCCTTCGCTTCCGACGCGTGTCGGCCCGAGCCCTCGCTTGTCGAGCACCTTCCGGGCCACGCCGACTCGTGTGTTCTCCCGTTCGGCGAGCGCTCCGAGCTGCGGCGCCGCGCCACTCAGACCGTCGAGGTGGCCACGTGAGCGAACTCCCCGCCGACGAGCGTCCCGTGCTACTTGAGGCGCGAAACGTGGTGAAGCACTTCCCCATCCGCACTCCGAAGGGCAAGCAACTCGTGCAGGCCGTCGACGGTGTGAGCCTCTCAGTGCGCGCCGGAGAGACACTGGGACTGGTGGGCGAGAGCGGGTGCGGCAAGTCGACGCTGGGTCGGTGCCTGGTGCGGCTGCTCGACCCGACGAGCGGACAGGTGATCTTCGACGGCGTCGACATCACCACCACGAGCCGTCGCGAGCTTCGTTCGCTGCGCACCGGGTTCCAGATGATCTTTCAAGACCCCTACGCCTCGCTGAATCCGCGCCGACGCGCGCTGGCCACGGTGGAGGAGCCGATGCTGACCCATTCGATGGGCAGCGACACTGAAATTCGTGCCAGGGCGCTGATGCTGCTCGAGCAGGTGGGATTCGATCCCTCGTACGCCGATCGCTACCCGCATGAGTTTTCGGGCGGCCAGCGCCAGCGGCTCGGCATCGCGCGGGCGCTCGCGCTCAAGCCGCGGCTACTGGTTGCCGACGAGCCCGTGTCGGCGCTCGACGTATCGATTCAGGCCCAGGTGCTGAACCTGTTGGCCGATCTGCAGGCTGAGCACTCGCTCACCTACGTCTTTATCGCCCACGACCTCGCGGTGGTGCACCACATCGCCGACCGCATCGGCGTGATGTATTTGGGTGAGCTGGTCGAGGTGGGGTCGTCGACCGACGTGTATACCGCGCCCCGGCACCCGTACACGGAAGCGCTGATCTCGGCGATTCCGGTGATCGATGCCGAGCTCGAAACCCGCGAGCGCATCGTGCTGACCGGTGACCTGCCGAGCCCGATCGACAAGCCGTCGGGGTGCGTGTTCAACCCGAGGTGCCATTACGCGCAGGACGTGTGCCGCACCGACCGCCCCACGCTGCAGCTGCTCGACGACGGCCGCGAGGTGGCCTGCCACTTTCCGCTCTCGCTTCCCCTTGCGGTGGTGTGATCCCCTCCCAGCTGTGTGGCTGACTCCTCATTCCCGAAAATCGAGAACGGCGTCGGCTGATAGCCTGCGTGAGAACAGGCGGAGACAAGGGTGCTGATGAGTCGCCGAACACGACGGAGGAGCTTGTGGGGCATCTGCGTCCGCATCCTGAGCGCATTGTGTACGACGTGATCGACGGCCAAGTGCTGATTATTCGCAGTGACACCGGCTCGTACTACTCCCTCGAAGGCCCGGCGGCTGACGTGTGGCGAGGCCTCATGGCCGGACTCGACGATGCTGAACTGATGGCTGCCATCGAGAGCCGCTACGTACCTGACTCTGGCAACCTTGCAACCGACGTCGACGCCTTCCTGACCAGCCTCCTGAGCGAAGGACTCGTTGAGGAGGGTCAGATTGCCACGGTGACCGAGTTCGCGGCTGCCGTCACGTCGGCCGCCGCGTGGGTCGCCCCGCGGTTGCAGTCATTCACCGACATGCAGGACCTGCTGCTCTTCGACCCCATCCACGAGGTGGGCCCTGAAGGATGGCCGCACGCAGCCGATGGGTGAGGCTGAACGCGACATCAGAGCGGTGCTCGACCTCGCCAGTACCGCTCGCGATGTCGCTCCACTGCATGTGTCGATGGGCCCAATCCCGCTGCGGGTGCACGCTGACGATGCCCGGTTCGCGCACCAGGTCGAACGGGGGGCTGCGGGACAGTCACTGGATTCGGTGTGGCCTGAAGCGACAGTGCTGCTCTGCACCTCGGCGACTCTCAGCGAAGCCGACCTGCCGCGACCATTGCGGCCGAACGCGGGCGACGGACAGATCACGATCGTGCGTGCCGGGCCCTTCACGGCGGTTGCGGGGCACGACACGCTGTGGATCGCGGACGACGACACCGACATGGTGCTGCGTTGGAATGCGAGTGTGTCAGCGCTGCCCGAGTGGGAGGCCACCCGTCCGCTGAGATTCGTGCTGCAGTGGTGCGCATCCCGACGCGACGCCGCCCTAGTGCACGCCGCGGCGGTCGCCGTCGGTGGGCGGGCAGTTCTGCTCGTGGGACCCTCAGGTGCCGGAAAGTCAACATCGGCGCTGGCCTGCCTGGGATCAAGGCTCGATGTGCTGAGCGATGACGCCTGTGTGATCGAGATCGTGCCCGACTCGGCAGGTGTGACCGTCGAGGCCGTGTTCCGCATGGCGAATCTGCACCCGCCCTCGCTCACACTGCTGCCGCACCTGCGTGATCGCGTGGTCGATCCGAGAGTGGGAGCCAAAAACATGCTCGAACTCGACACCCTCGCACCAGGTCATTCCCGCGCCGAAGTGGCAGCCATCCTCACGGTGGTGCAGACCCCGGGTGAGCACACTCGCGTGGTGCCGGGGTCGGCGGCTGCGAGTCTTCTTCACATGGGGCCCAGCACCGTGCTGCAGATGAATCGAGCCTTCAAGGCCCAGACGTGGTCGGTCGTCACCGCCGCAGTGAAGGCGGTACCGCACCGCGAACTGCGGGTCGGCTCGCCCCACGACGTGCCACGCGTTCTCGAGCAACTTCTCGCGGGGGACATCACGGCATGAGGGTGATGTGGTGGCTTGCGGAGTATCCGCCCGACCCCGGTGGCATCGCGACCTTTGCCGCGGTGACTCAGGCCGCACTGGTCGACCGCGGGGTTGAACTTGACCTGCTCGTCGTGGCCCGCGGTGACTCAGATTCGACCGACGGCGCCACGCGCATCACCCGCCGGCCCATCCTTGAGTCGGTGCTGGCCAATGACGTGGCCGGAATTGCTCGCTGGGTTCCGTTCGTCGCTGCGTATAAGCGAGACGTGTCACCTGATGCCTACCACCTGCACCTGTCTGACGCGAGCCCACTGCTGCACCTGATGACACGGACCACCAGTCCGGCGCCCCTGATCCTCACGCTGCATAACGAGATGTTCAAGGTGGTCTCGCGCACCGACCCTGACAGCCTCTTCGGCCGGGTGCTCGACATGTCGACGGTCATCACCACGGTGTCAGTGGTGGCGGCCGAGGGTCTCCTGGCCCATCGCCCCGACCTAGCCGACCGGGTGGTGGTGGTGCCCAACGGGGTGCCCATCGGCACAGCACCCATCCCGCCCCCGCTCGAGTCGCGGATTCTCATGGCGGGGCGACTGGTTCCGGTGAAGGGGGTCGACCGGGTGCTTCGTGCGATGCCCGAGGTGCTGGCGCGCGTGCCCGGTGCGACCCTGACGATCGCCGGCGATGGGCCAGAGGCCCCGTCCCTTGGCCGGCTCGCCGAGTCGCTGGGGGTCGAAGACGCTGTCACCTGGCTGGGCCACATCGACCGGGCATCGGTGCGAAGTGCGATGGATCAACATCGCATCGTCGTGATGGCCTCACGCCGCGAGGGGATGCCGATGGCGGCACTCGAGGCGGCCGAGCGCGGCCGATGCCTGGTCGCAAGCGCCGTCGGTGGCATGCGCGGGGTCGTGGTGCCTGAGCACACGGGACTCCTCGTAGATGAGCCGTCGGCCGATGATGACCCGGGGCCCCTGGCCGGCGCCATGGTTCGCGCGCTTGTCGAGCCGGGGCTCGCAGAGCGGATGGGCGATGCGGCCCGCGTTCATGTTGAGGGTCATTTTGCTGTTGAACGCACGGCCAGCCTGTACGAGGACGTCTATCGGGCGGTGAGTGTCGGTGCTCGTCGCCCGCGGGTGAGCGTGATCATGCCCGTGTGGAATGGAGAGCGCCACGTACGCTTCGCCATCGACAGCGTGCTCGCCCAGACTTTCGATGACCTTGAACTCATCGTGGTCGACGACGGCTCCACTGATTCAACTCTGCGGGTGCTAGACGCGATCGACGATCCCCGCATCGTGATTGTGCCTCAACCCCATCGCGGCAAGGCAGCGTCACGCAATGCCGGTCTGGCATTGGCGCGGGGCAACCTGATCGCGCACCTCGACCATGATGACCTCTGGCCAACTGATCGGCTCACCCACCTCGTGGGAGTCCTCGATGCCCGTCCCGACCTCGATGCCTGCTTCGGTGCGGTGGTGCACTTCAAAGATCCTGATGCTCCCGCGAACAGTGTGGTGCGCACTGAGCCTGAGTTAGCGCGGACGCCCACTGTTGGACTTGTTCGGGTCGAGGCGCATCGGAGGGTGGGCCCGTTTCGTGATCTCGACTACGGCGACGGGCTCGACTGGGCCATGAGATCGGTCGTGATGGGCCTACCGCTCGAGCAGACTGACCAGGTGGTGCTGCACCGTCGAGTGCACGCCACCAACAGTTCACACAGCCACCCGTTCGCGCTCGAAAAAGGGCGGGTCGCGATTCTCAAGGCCGCCCTCGACCTGCGCCGCGAGTTGAGTTAGTCATCACTGCGGTGCAGCGTGAGGAACTGCAGACCAGGGCGCCCTTCGACGGGCGCGGCGCACGTCGAGCGCGCGTCGGGGCCGCGAGGCCGACGGCAGGCCGTGCGACATCAGCGCGCGCTCGAGCCGCAGCCGGGGGTTCATCGCGCACTCGGCGAGAACTGACACCAACGACGGAGGTGAAGGAATGTCGAGGGTGCCTCGCACCCACTCGAGCGCAGCGGCCACAACCGGTGCCTGTCCGCTGTCGATCGCGGCCTCGCCCACGAGGTCCCAGAAGTCGGGGTCGTCGGAATGCGCGTTCACCAGACGGCTGACCTCGATCGGCCACGTGAGTGCCTGCGCACCGTGCGGCCCGACTCCTTCCACGATGGCGGCCACAAGGGCCTGCGGGGCGGAGAGCGTCGGAATCGACAGTCCGCGCCACTGGGCCCGCGGCTCGGGCCCGTGCTCGTATGGCGTCCGCGACCAGCGCGGAAACACGTATCCCCAGGTGAATACGAGCCGATTGCCTTGTGGGTCAGTGAGCAGCAGGTTCGAGTCGTCGGACCCCGCGAATGACTCTGCGACAAAGTTGAGCGTGACCAAGACCTCGAGTGCGGTGACCCAGTCGCCCGGGCCAACCCAGAGGTCGTTTCTGGTCACGGGCAGAGCAGGCTCATGGGGTGGTGGCGCGACCAGCGAGTGCGAGCCGCGAACCGGACAGGCGTCGACCCCAGAGTCAGACAGGTGAGCCAGAGTACGTGCGAGCGACTCGCGCTGGGTTGCATTCACGGCCCAGGCTCGGCGGCGGAGACCGCGCAGCAGCTCGCGGTCGGGCCCGAGTTCGTCGCCCCTCACGTTGGCAGCGATCAGACCGAGCAGCGCGCTCGCCCGACCGTGAATCTCCTGCACATCGTGGGTTGATCTCCACTGCAGCCACGAGGCCGCAGCGCTCTCAGGATCGAGTAGAGCGGCACACAGCAGCAGTGTCTCTCCGCCGTCGGGCGCCATGTGCCCCAGCCGCATCACGAGAGCTGCAGACGCGTTG
>CALQEM020000160.1:0-7814 GCA_943329595.2 Bifidobacterium breve | reverse complement strand
GGTCGGGCGAGTGGGACATCACCGAGACGGTGCGCAAGTTCTACGTGGTCACCTATTCCGAGCCGCGCGAGAAGTCGAGCACCCCATGAACCCCATCGCACTCATTCCGCAGCGCATCGCGCCCGTGTCTACTCAGGCCAACGTCGCTCTCTACGACGAGCTGATATCTGACGAGCTCCTCGAGTCGGCCCAGTTCTTTGTGCCCACGTACCTCGGACCCGTTGAGAACCTGATGCTCATGTCGCGCATGCCCAATCTCGCCGTGTGCCAACTGCTCACCGCGGGCTATGAGGGCGCACTGCCGCACCTGCCGCCCGGGGTCACCCTCTGCAACGCGGCTGGAGTGCACGACGCCAGCACAGCCGAGCTCGCGGTGGGGCTCATCCTTGCGAGCCTGCGCGGAATCGATCGCTCCGCTCGCGACATGGCAACGGGCGCCTGGGACCACCGCACCCTGGCCTCCCTCGCCGACCGGCGCGTCCTCATTATCGGAGCGGGCGGGGTGGGCCAGGCAATTCGTCAGCGCCTCGAACCCTTCGAGACTTCGATTGTGATGATGGGCCGCAGTGGGCGCGACGGCGTGGCCCCCATCTCCGACCTCGACGTGCACCGTGCGTGGGCCGACATCGTGGTTCTTGCCGTGCCCCTCGACGCCACGACGGCCTCACTGGTTGACGCAGCCTTTCTGGCCAGGATGCCCGACGGCGCCCTGCTGGTGAACGTCGCCCGCGGGGGCGTGGTTGACACCGCGGCGCTGCTTGCCGAAACGTCGTCGGGCCGCATCGTCGCCGCACTTGATGTCACCGACCCTGAGCCCCTCCCCGCCGACCACCCCCTGTGGCGCAGCCCCGGAGTGCTTATTACCCCTCATGTCGGAGGCGACTCAACGGCCTTCGTGCCCCGCGGACGCCGACTCGTCGAGCGGCAACTTGAGAACTGGGCCACGGGGCAGCCCCTGATCAATGTGATTCCGCTGCCCTGATCGTCGCTGAGGGAGCGGCTACCTCACCAGAAGGAGATGGCCTCAGAACGTTGCAGCCGACCAATCGGCCCCGGGTCAGTCACAACGCCCCCGTGCACCACCACCTGCCCACGCATCACCACGGTGGTCGGCCAGCCGGTCACCGACCGCCCCTCGTACGGCGTGTAGTCGGTGTGCATGTGGAGGTCGTCGATAGTCACCGTGCGCGTCTCATTCGGATCGAAGATGACGAGGTCGGCATCAGCACCCGACTCAATCGAGCCCTTGCGAGGGTACAGGCCGTTGAGGCGAGCAGGGTTCGAGCTCATCACCCGAACAAAGTCCTCGGGCGTCATGAGACCCGGCTTCACGAACTGGTTCCAGGTAACCGACATGCGTGTCTCCACTCCGGGCAGCCCGTTCGGCATGATCCGCACATCGTGCGACGCCTGCTCCTTCTGGCCGGAGCTGTAGCAGCAGTGATCGCTGCCGACCGTGTGAACCATTCCGTCGGCCAGCCGCTGACCGAGCACTGACACAGTGCTCGCATCGCGGATGGGCGGACAGCACACGAAGCGCTCGGGATAGTCGCCGTCGTAGCAGGAGTCATCGAGGGCAAGGTAGTGCGGGCACGACTCCGAGTACGCGTGCATACCTTCACTCCGCGCCTCGGCAACGAGATCGACGGCACTGGGAATTGACTGGTGCACGAAGTACACCGGAGCACCAGCCCGACGCGCAGCAGCGAGGACTTCCACCACCGCCTGCTCCTCGGCCTCTGCGGGCCTGCTCGCCGCCATCCCTCGGGCGTCAATGCGCCCCTCCTCAGCGGCCGCCGCCTGGGCGGCCTCGATCGCATTGTTTTCCTCGGCGTGAATGTAGGTGAGCCCCGAGACAGTGCTGAGGGCCCTCATGACCGACTCGATGGTCTCGATGCTCACCATCAGCTCACCGCGATAGGTGGTGAAGAGTTTGATCGTGCGCACGCCACGCTCGACGAACGCCGACACCACGTCGTCGACGTTCGCGGGATGGCTGTTGAGCACCCCATGAAAGGCGTAGTCACAGCGCGACTCAACGGCCATCGCCAGCTTCTCATCGAGCGCAGCAACCGGGTCTTGTCCGACCACAGGAATCGCGAAGTCGACCACCGTCGTGGTGCCGCCCGCGAGAGCCGCCAGCGACGCGCTCTCGAAGGTGTCGAGCGTGAGAAAGGCACCGAGGGGAATCGCAAGATGGCAGTGCGGGTCGACGCCTCCCGGCAGCACGTACTGGCCGCTCGCGTCGACGACTCGGGCCGCTCCTAGCGACTCGACATCGACCGACGGGTCGAGGACAGATTCGACCTTCTCCCCCACCACCACCACGCTCGCGAGCCCCGACCACGAGTCGGTCACGACGGTTCCCCCGGTGATAACCAGATCCGGTGCTGCTCCCACGCGACTACCTCCACTGACGATTGTGATCCCTCAGGCGGGCTCTGATACTCGCACAATCACGTACAGGCGCCCGCAGTTCGCCATGACCGGGCGCGGCGACAGGCGACCCGCATCCCTCGAACGAGGGAGTCCGTCAGCGAGTCACCCACTACACCCACCCTGCACCCACACTCGAACGAGCCGGGAAGACTGGCGCCGCGCGGCGACGGAGTTGCCCCGTCTGAGGGCTGTGTCGGGGCAGCACGACCCTCTTAGAGTGCCGATACGGGTGAAGCCATCCCGGTGTTCGCGATTTTCAGAGAGGAGTTGGCCACGATGACGTTGACGGGCGAAGGTGTGCTCCCTCACCGCGTGAGTGCCGACAGACTGCGCTCGCTCGTCCGCGAGGATCGCGTGCACCGACTGCTCTACACCGATCCGAGCATCTTCGAACTGGAAATGGACTGCCTATTCGGGCACACGTGGATCTATCTCTGCCACGAGTCGCAACTGCCGAATCCCCACGACTTCGTCACAACCCGCATGGGTCACCGACCCGTCATCGTGTCGCGCGACAAGCGATCTGAGATTCACGTGATGATGAACCGGTGCTCGCACCGGGCGGCCACGGTGTGTCGCTCCGCCTCGGGCAATGCCAAGAGCTTCCAGTGCCCCTACCACGGCTGGACCTTCCGCAACGATGGCGAGCTCACCGGTGTCCCGTGGCCCGACGGCTACGCGCCGAGCTTTAAGAAGTCCGACTGGGGACTCACCCAGGCTCGCGTCGAGTCACACCGCGGTTTCCTGTTCGCAACACTCAACCACGATGCGCCGTCACTTCTTGACCATCTAGGGCCGGCGGCCACGTTCATCAGTCAGTGGGTTGACCGCCACCCCGGATCTGACGTCGTGCTCCAGAGCGGCGCCAACCGCATGGTGTACCAGGGCAATTGGAAGTTGGCCTACGACAACTCCGCCGACGGCTACCACCCGGCCTTCTCTCACCGCTCCCTCCTGAAGATGGCGGGGCGCGAGGGTGAGTCGAAGGACATGGTGTACTTCGGCACCAGCCCCGATGAGGGTCCGATGACCGTTCAAGACCTCGGCAACGGGCACACCCTGCTCGACCAGCGCCCCGCCTACTGCGCCCCCGGCACCACGTCGCCCGAGCGCGGATCGTTCTGGGCCCAGCAGAGGGTGGGCCCAGGTCGCGAGCGACTTGAAGCGGCCATTCGCGAGAAGTACGACGACGCCGACGTTCTTCTTGATCTCACCGTGGGCAGCCAGATGAACCTCAACATCTTCCCCAACCTGCTCATCATCGGAAACCAGGTTCAGGTCATTGAGCCGCTCGCCGTCGACAAGACCCAGCTCACGTGGTGGTCAACCACGCTCACCGGCGTGCCGCCCGAGGTCAACGCACTTCGGATGCGCCATCAGGAAGACTTTCCCAGTTTCGGCGAGCCCGATGACCAGGCGAACTTCGAAGAGGCGCAGCGTGGCCTCGCGATTCCCGAGGTTGAATGGGTGCTGTTCAACCGCGGGTTCGGAATCCCCGGGCGCCAGACCCTCGACGCCGATGGCGTGCAGACGGCACCGGTCACCGATGAACTCCCGATGAGGTCGTACATCGCCGAGTGGCTGCGCCAACTGGAGTGTGCGCCATGACCTCGCGCCCCACTCCGACATCGGCCCACTGGGACCTCGACTCGTATGAGCGCCTTGCGCGCGATGTTGCCTCGCTCCGCGGCAGCACGCCCGAGCCCGACACCGCGCTGCGAGCCTTCGCCGAATCGGTGCTCTACCGCGAGGCTCGGCTACTCGACGATGGAGACCTCGAGTCGTGGCTCTCGCTGATGACGGGCGACAGCCTGTACTGGATTCCGTCGAACCCCACCGGCGGGGATCCCATGAACGAGGTCTCGCTCGCCTTCGACGACCACCGGCGCCTCATTGACCGCGTCTACTGGCTGCGCACCGGGCTGGTGTCCGCACAACTGCCCCCCTCGCGCACGCGCCGCCTAATCTCCAACGTCGAAGCTTGGACCGGGCCCGACGACACCACCGTGTATGTGCGCTCGAACTTTCTGCTGCACGAGTTTCGCGCCGGCCGCCAACGCATTCTCTCCGGCTGGTACGGCCACGTGCTCACCCTCGCTCCGAACCCCACCGTCGACAGCACCCTCATTCGCACCAAGGTCATCTTTCTCACCGATTCAGATCACGGACACGACAACCTCACCATCGTCTTCTGACCCTTCCCCTCACGAGAGGCACCACCATGGCACAGGCACAGGGCTTCATCTCCCGTCACTCGCTTTGGACCCCCGACCAAGCGGCGGCCGCAGAGGTTGTGCGTCGTCGGATGGCCGATCTCGACCTCGAAGTGATCCGGCTCGCGTGGCCAGATCAGCACGGCCTCATGCGTGGCAAGTTCCTCACGCGAGCCTCGTGCGAGGCGGCGCTGGTTAACGGCATGGAAATCACGATGGCACCGTTCTTCTTCGACACCGCCAACGCCATCGTCTTCAACCCGTTCATCGCTGGCGGCGGCTTCGGAATGCCTGAGCTCACCGGCAGCCCCAACGTGTTCATGATCCCCGACCCCACCACCTTCACCGTGTTGCCGTGGGCCGAGAAGACCGGCTGGATGATCGCCGACCTGTACATGCGCGACGGATCGCCCTTCCCCTTCGCCCCCCGCACCATCATGCGCAAGGCGGTGGCCGACCTCGAGGATGCGGGCTACGGCTTCGTCGCCGGGCTTGAGATGGAGTGGTACCTCACCAAGATCGTCGACGACACGCTCGACACCGCAGGCCACGGCGGGCCAGGTCAGCCAGCCCCGCCCCCCATCGTTCGTCCCGTCGCCCGTGGCTACAGCTACCTGCTCGAGAACCACCTCGACGAGATCGAAGAGGTGCTGGTGCCGCTGCGTCGACACCTCATGGCCCTCGACCTGCCCGTGCGATCGATCGACGACGAGTGGGCTCCCAGCCAGGTGGAGACCACCTTCGACGTCATGACGGGTGTCCGGGCGGCCGACATGACCGCCCTCTACCGGCAGGCCACCAAGCAGGTGTGCCGCCGGATGGGCTATCTCGCCTCGTTCATGTGCAAGCCCAACCTCCCTGGCTTCTACGCCAGCGGTTGGCACCTCCACACCTCGCTCACCGACCTGTCGTCGGGTAAGAACGCCTTCGTGCCTCAGCACGATGGCGAGGTGCTGTCTGACGTGGGCCGCCAGTGGGTCGCCGGAACCCTCGAGCACTCAGCTGCCGCGTCGGTCTTCACCACCCCCACGGTGAACGGATACCGACGCAGGCGCCCGTTCTCGCTGGCTCCCGACCGCGCGACATGGGGTGTCGACAACCGTGGCGCGATGATGCGCGTGCTGTCGGCCGGACCCTCCGACCCCTCCAGCCACGTCGAGAACCGGATTGGCGAGCCGGCGGCAAACCCCTACCTCTACATGGCCGCTCAGATCGTGATGGGACTCGACGGAATCAGGCGCGGATCTGACCCCGGACCCCTCAGCGACGAGCCCTACATCGAGGAGACTCGGCCGCTTCTGCCCCCCAACCTCGACGAGGCCGTGGACGCTCTTGAGAGGTCTGACTTCTTCCGCAACGCGTGGGGCGACTCCTTCGTCGACTACATGGTGGCCATCAAGAGGTGTGAGCTTCAGCGATTCCACGACCACGTTCGAGCGCACGACAATCCCTCCCAGTACATCGAGAACGTCACCGACTGGGAGCACTACGAGTACTTCGAGCTCTTCTGATGGCCGGCGCATCGCTTCGTGAGCGCGACCGCAGGTGGAGCCTGCTCGATCAGGCCATGTCCAACGCCGGACACGACCTGCTCATCTTCGTTGGCAATGACTACCGAGGGCATAAGGGAACCCTGCGCTACGTCGCCGACTTCAACCTCGAGCACCGCAACGGAACCGTGGTGAAGCCGCGCGGCGGCGACGCCATTTTGGTGCTGCCCGGCAATCTCAGCACCCAGCGCCATACCTCCGACTGGGTGACCGACATCCGCTTTCCGAAGAAGCTCGTCAGCGGGCTTGTCGACATCCTGCGCACTCAATCGTGGGTGCGCTCGGTCGGAATCGTGGGGCAGAACCAGATCATGCGGGTTGAGGACTACTCGGTGCTCACCGAGTCGCTGCCGCGGATCGCCTTCTCCGACGCCACCCATCTGTTTGAGCAGGTGCGCGTGGTGAAGAGTGCCGAGGAGCTCGTCGGGGTGGAGGAGTCGGCCTACATCCTCGATCGCTGCTTCGATCGACTGCTGGAAGTAGCTGCGCCCGGACGAACCGAGCGCGAGATCGCGGCGGAGATGTACCGCACCGCGACTCTGCTCGGCGGCGAGGACACGCTCTTCCTCACCATGTACGCCGACGTAGCCGCGGCCACCGGACGCGCAGGGGTCACCTGGGGAGTACCGCGTGATCGCGTGCTGCGCAGTTCTGACCTGTTCGTGTTTTCCTTCGAGGTCACCGGCCCGCGGGGGTACTGGACCGAGTTCTCTCGCATGGTGACCTTCCAGCGACCCAGTGACGAACTCGCGCACATGGCAGCAGCGGTGACCGACGGAATCGCCGTGTCATCAGCGGCACTCGGAGAGGGCATCGACGACCCCGTTCTCGTGCAGGAGCGGGTGCTCGAATCAGCCAAGAGGTTCGGCGTGACAAGCGGCTACTGGTCGGGCCACAGCATTGGTCTCGACGTGCTGGAGGCTCCGATGATCGGTGCCGAGGTGGTCGATAACGATCTGAGCCAGTCGGCCGACGAGAAGCCGGTGCTGTGCGGACCAGGATCGGTGATCACGCTGCATCCCATGCTGTGGGACCCCCACCATGACGTGATGGGCTACATGGCCGACACCTTCGTGGTCGAAAACAACGGCTGCCGCGTGCTGTCCACCCATCCCACCCAGCTCTACCAGGTCGCAGGAGGAAGCTCATGAGCTCTGAGGCAGTGATGATCGACCCCGTTCTCGCGTCTGTGCTCCAGCGCCGGGTCGAGGCCATCGCCAAGGAGATGGCGACGATGCTGATGCGATCGTCGAGGTCACCGATCTTTAACGAGATCGGCGACCTGGTGACCGTCGTCTTCGACGCCCAGGGCCGCACCCTGGCGCAGGCCGAGTTCGCTGCCATCATCGCCTTCGGAGCCCAACCCCCGCTCGAGTACATCATCGAGTTCTTCGGCGACGACATTCACGAGGGCGACGTCATCATTCACAATGACGTATTCACCCGCGGCAACCAGAACGCCGACACGGGCATCTACATCCCCATCTTCCACGAGGGGGTGCTCATCGGCTGGACCGCTAGCAAGGGCCACCTCGCCGACATCGGCGGTATGACAGCCGGCGGATACAACCCCAACGCCCGCGAGGTGTGGCAGGAAGCACTGCGCATTCCG
>CALQEM020000159.1:0-7873 GCA_943329595.2 Bifidobacterium breve | reverse complement strand
GTGCGTTGGGTCCGCTCGACGATTAAGTGATCGCAGGGCCGCACCACGCAGGGTCGCGCTGGTCGGCGCCGACTTCCTGACGCTGCCCGAACTGCTCGATGTCCGCATCGCTTTTTTCTCCGACACGGTCGTGAAACAGTGGTTACCGATTGACCAAAGAAGTCGGGGGAGAGGGCTCCGTACTACTCGAGGGGCAGCGGATAGCCCAGCCGCTCCTCGGCAGCGCGGTGCACTAAAGGAAAGCGCGCATCGAAGGTGCTCACTGCGCGCTCGAGCATGTGGGTGAGTGCCTCGAGGTCGGCATCCGGCCAGTCGGCCAGCACCTCATCCATGAACCACACCCGCAGGGCGAGGGAGTCAGCCACCAGCGAGTCACCGTCGGCGGTGAGGGAGATGGTGGTGCGACGCCGGTCGGCCGGGTCGCTGCCACGCACCAGCAGACCATCGGCCTCGCAGTCAGCCACCACCCGACTCATCGTCGAGTGGTCGAGTTGCAGCGCTTCGGCCAGCGACTTCACCGTCACGGTGGCGCCGTCGGCCGACACCCCGGCAACTCCTTCGCAGGCGGCTACCTTGGCGAACTCCACCGACCTACCCAACGACGGAATTTGCAACTCGCTGGTGACCGGGCGCACCAGCACATGGCGCAGGGCCAGCAGTGCCCGGTCGAGTCTGGTCAGGGCCTCGGGGGAGTGCGTGATATCCGACAGCAGTGCCGAGATGGTCGGGCGCGCTGGCGACATCGTGCACCTCCGAATCGGTCTGTTGGGTGTGCCACACACTCAATTTGCGTGTGCCACACACGCAACCTACAGTGGGGAGGTACCCCACGCCAGTCAACGGCGGGGAAACACCCTCTTCTCAAGGAGTATCACTCGTGGGCGCACTTTCACGCTGGGCCGTCAATCGTCCGTGGCTTGCACTCGGAGCCTGGGTCATCCTCAGCGTCATCGTCGGCGTGTTGGGCACCCGCTTCGGCGGCACCCTCAACGACTCCTTCTCCCTGCCCGACACCGAGTCGCTCAAGGCCACCGAGATGCTCACCAAGGTCAAGGGGGCGGGCGAGGCCACCTCCACCACCGCACGGGTGGTGTGGTCTCCCGAGTCGGGCACCGTCACCGACCCCGCTGTGATTGCGGCCGTGACCCCCGCCCTTGAGAAAATCGCCGCGCTGCCCTCGGTGTCGTGCGTAGCCACTCCGTATGGCACACCCTTGGGTACCGACTGCCCGTCGTTCCCGGCACCCAACCTGCCCGCACAGATGCCCGCCGAGGCCAAGGCTGTCATCCTCGCCGCCATTGAGGCCTCGAAAAAGGCTACGAGTCCCATCAGCCCCGATGGCACGGTGGCCTACGCCACCATCACCTTCAAGGGCCAGCAGGTTCCTATCGCCGACGCGAAGTCGATTCTCGACGAAGCCAAGGAACTTCGTGCCGACGGCCTACAGGTTGGCGCGGCCGGACAGGCGCTGGAGATGGCAGGCGCCGAACCGCCGTCGTCTGAGGGCATCGGCCTATTGGTGGCGCTCGTGATCTTGCTCGTGGCGTTCGGTTCGCTCATTGCCGCTGGCCTGCCGCTGCTCACGGCCGTGATGGGTCTGGGGCTCGGCCTCACCCTCGTGAACTTCGTGGCCCGGTTCAGCGACGTCGCCACGTTCGCTCCCACGCTGGCCGCCATGATCGGTCTCGGAGTGGGCATCGACTACTCGCTCTTCGTGATCAACCGCTACCGCCAGGCCCTGATGGCCGGCCGCAACCCCAAGGCCGCGGCCATGGAGTCGGTCACCACCTCGGGCCGCGCGGTGGTGTTCGCCGCCAGCACCGTGATCATTGCCCTGCTCGGTCTGTTCGTGATGCGCATCAACTTCTTCAATGGCCTAGCCCTGGCCGCCGCCGGAACCGTGCTCATGGTCATGCTGTCAGCGGTGTGGCTGCTGCCCGCGGTGCTGTCGCTGCTGGGCACCAAGGCCCTGGCCATCCGGATGCCGTGGGCCCGCAAGACCAAGGCGTTCCACCCAGAAGGCGGGGCGTGGGCCCACTACGGCCACCTGCTGCAGAAGCGCCCGTGGGTGACCACCATCGCCGCCTTGCTCGTGCTGGGCGTGCTGGCCATTCCGGTGTTCAGCCTGCGACTCGGATTTGCCGACGCCAGCGGCCAGGCCGTGGGTTCCAACGCGAGGGTCGCCTACGACCTGCAGGCCAAGGGCTTCAGCCCCGGCAGCAACGGTCCGTTCTTCGTGGCGGTGCAACTGCCCAAGGACGGCGACACGAAGGGGATGGCCGCGCTTATCACCGCCCTGCAGAACACCGAGGGCGTGGCGCGGGTGTTGCCCACCGTGGAGATGCTGCCGGTCGCCCTCGCCCCCGACCAGCGAGTCGCCGCGATTCAGGTGGTGCCCCAGACAGGTCCCCAGGATGAGCGCACCACGGCTCTACTGAACCGTCTGCGCACTGAGACCATCCCGCAGGTGCGTGAGTCGGCCGGACTCGTCGCCTACGTGGGTGGCCAGCAGGCCATCATCGAGGACTTCTCCACCGTGCTCACCAAGGCGCTGCCGCTCTTTCTCGCGATCGTGGTGGGCCTGGGCTTCCTGGCCCTGATGTTCCTGTTCAGGTCGGCCGTGGTTTCGCTCACCGCCGTGGTTACCAGCCTGCTGTCGTTCACGGCCGCCCTCGGCATCACGGTGGCCATCTTCCAGTGGGGGTGGCTGTCGGGCCCTCTGGGCATCAGCGGGGTGGGCCCCATCTTCCCGTTCCTGCCCGTGATGGTGTTCTCAATTTTGTTCGGACTTTCGATGGACTACCAGGTGTTCCTGGTGAGCCGCATGCAGGAGGAGTGGTCGCGCACCGGCGACAACGCTGTAGCCGTGCGCCGAGGCCTGGCCGGCTCAGGCCGCGTGGTGCTCATCGCTGCCGCCATCATGGCGAGCGTGTTCGCGGCCTTCATTCCGGCCACCAACTCCACCATCAAACTGTTTGGCATCGCCCTTGCTAGCGCTGTGATCATCGATGCATTCCTCGTGCGACTCATTTTGGTGCCCAGCGTGATGAGCCTTCTCGGTCGCCACAACTGGTGGATTCCGGCGTGGCTCGACAATCGACTTCCGCACTTCGACGTTGAGGGCGGCGACGAGATCATGGACGATCCCGAGGTCGTGGCCGAGGCCGAGCTTGCCGCAGTGTCGGGCGCTGGCGGCCCGGAAGGCCCCACCCCGTAGCGGCTGATCAGCCCAGGGGGGCGCGGTAACATGCCACGACCTCGCGGAATTCCGTGAGGCTAGCTCCGCAGGAAGCCCGAAAGGCCCAAGCCATGCCTGAGTGGTCTGTTCGACGCATTCAACGCCTGATCGATCTCACCGGTGCGTCGACCTACCTCGAGATTGGGGTGCAGCGGGGCCGCACCTTTCTTGAGGTCAAGGCCGACCGCTGCATCGCGGTTGACCCGGCTTTTCTCTTTGACACCTCCCAGCATGCGGCCCCCGGGCATGAATTTCACGAGGTCCCCTCCGACGACTACTTCCGTTCGCTTCCACGTCAGGCCAGCTTCGATGTTGTGTTCATCGATGGGCTGCACACCTTCGAGCAGACCTACCGCGACCTCTGCCATGCCCTCAGCCGTACTTCTGTCGACGCCGTGTACCTCATCGACGACGTGTGGCCGCCCGACGTGTACGGCTCGCTCGAAACCCACGACGACACCATGCGCTTCCGCAAGATCGGCACGGGCTCGGGCAAGGGCGGCTGGATGGGTGACGTGTACAAGGTCATCTTCGCGGTTCACGACTTCAACCTCACCCTCAACTACCGCACTATCCATCAATGATGGCAACGGCCAGACGCTGGTGTGGCACGCGTCGGGCGTCACGAGAACCCCAGTTTTCGACTCGCTCGAGACCATCAGTCGACTGTCGTGGTTCGAGATGCGCGACCGCGCCGAGATGATGCAGGTGTCGACCGAGGAGGAGGCCTTTGCCGCCCTCTGCGTCGACCTCGGGCTGCCCTATGTGGCGGGCGGCTGATCAGCTCGAGAGTGCAGCGCTCAGTCGCGTCGGAAGCTGTCACGTGGCTGGCGGATGGCCTTCGTGGCCAGTCGTCGTACTCGCCACCTGGCCCTCCTGCCCTGTTGTCGTACTCGCCACGTGGCCGTCGCGGCCAGTCGTCGTACTCGCCACCAACCGCCCGCCGGACGCATCAGCTCACGCCAGAACGCGTCGTCGCGCTCCATCAACGCCCTCACCCCGTCCTCCCAGCGGCCCGGATAGTTGGTGAGCACGTCGTCGCGGGTGAGCCCGAGGGCGGCAAGCCGCCGCTTGTCGCAGAAGTCGAGACGGGCGCCTACTCGTGCGCGCCGGGCGGCCTCGCTCTGGGCCAGCTGGAAGTAGTCGAGCCGGCTACCGCGCTGGGCGATCCGGGAGCCGGCGCCGTGGTGGTAGGTCACAGGCAGACCGCCGGCGGTGCCGTACACGCCGAACCACAGGGTGTGCAAGCCTTCGGTGTTGAGCCTTCGCAGTGGCTCCCACGGTGTGCCAGTCTCCTCGATTCGCGCGAGGAGCTTGCCGCCCACGTCGCCCACCAGGTCGCCGGCATCGTTGAGCCACATGAACTCGGACTCCCCTCTGTTCCAGTCGCCCTCGAGCTCGCGCCACAGTCGGGCGCGCACGAGGGTGAAGCACGGGTGCGGCTGCGGGTCTCCGAGATTCTCGAGCCGCTGCACCGCGAGGATGTCGCCGTAGCCGGTGAGGAGCTCTTCCACCGGGAGTAGCGGCCACGCGTCGCTGTCGAGGAACAGCAGCCAGTCGTCGGGGTCAGCCTCCTCGAGTGCGAGCTGTCCCAGCAGGTTCAGGGCTGTGGCGTGCTTGCCGTCGTCCCACTCGACCACCGTCTCCGACGGCAGAAAAACCTCGTCGGAGATCTCGAAACGCGCGAAGAGCCGCCGGTCTGTGGGGCGGAGGGTGAGGTCGAGGAAGTGGCGCTGAACCCGGACCCAGTAGTCCTCCTTGAAGTGCACACTCAGTACGAAAATCCGGGGGCCACTCACGCCGGTCAGGCTACCAGCGAGCGTGGTGACGTAAGCCTCTCTGCTTCAGAGGAAGGCGAGCGACCACTGGCGTCGGTCCGGAGTCTGGCGTGCATCAGGCATGCGCGACACTGACGTCATGGTTGAACGCACGTACTCCGTCCGCACCTTTGGCTGCCAGATGAACGTGCACGACTCAGAGCGGCTCGCCGGACTGCTCGAGGCGGCCGGTTACTCCGAGGCAGTCGACCCTGCTGAGGCTGACGTCGTGGTGCTCAACACGTGCGCGGTGCGCGAGAACGCCGATAATCGCCTCTACGGCACTCTCGGTCACCTCAAGTCGTGGAAGGACGCCAAGCCCGGGGCGCAGATCGCCGTCGGCGGCTGTCTGGCGCAGAAGGATCGAGGCGACATTCTGGCGAAGGCGCCCTGGGTTGATGCCGTGTTCGGCACCCACAACATCGGATCGCTGCCGATCCTGCTCGAGCGTGCACGAGTCGCCGATGAGGCTCAGGTCGAAATCCTCGAGGCGCTCGACGTGTTCCCCTCGACCCTGCCGAGCCGGCGCGATTCGGCCTACTCGGCGTGGGTATCGATCAGCGTGGGCTGTAACAACACCTGCACGTTCTGCATCGTGCCGAGCCTGCGCGGCCGGGAGAAGGACCGCCGCCCCGGCGACATCCTCGCCGAGGTCGAGGCACTGGTTGCCGAGGGCGTCATCGAGGTCACCCTGCTCGGGCAAAACGTGAATGCGTACGGGGTCGAGTTCGGTGACCGCCGGGCGTTCGCCGACCTACTGCGCGCCTGCGGCCGCGTGGAAGGCCTCGAGCGCATTCGCTTCACGTCGCCGCACCCGCGTGACTTCACCACCGACGTGATCGACGCCATGGCGCAGACCCCCACGGTGATGCCGCAGTTGCACATGCCCCTGCAGTCGGGCAGTGACTCGGTGCTGCAGGCGATGCGTCGCTCGTACCGAGCCGAGCGCTACCTCGGCATCATCGACGAGGTACGGGCGTCGATTCCGCAGGCCGCCATCACCACCGACATCATTGTCGGCTTCCCGGGCGAGACCGAAGCCGACTTCGTGGCCACCCTCGACGTCGTGCGCCGCGCGCGCTTCACGTCGGCATTCACCTTCCAGTACTCACCCCGGCCCGGAACTCCGGCCGCCACCTTCGCCGATCAGGTGCCGCCCGAGGTGGTGCGCGAGCGCTACGACCGCCTCGCGGCCCTGCAGGAGGAGATCTCATGGGAGGTCAACCGCGAGCTTGTGGGGGCCGAGGTCGAGGTGATGCTCGCCGAGGGCGAGGGCCGCAAAGACGCGGCCACCGACCGGCTGTCGGGTCGGGCCCGTGACCACAGGCTCGTGCACGTGGCGCGTCCGCAGCAGGCGGTGCGCCCCGGCGATATGGTCACGTCAGTCGTGACCCATGCCGCCCCCCACCATCTGGTGGCCGACACGCTCGTGGGCGTGCGTGCCACGCGAGGCGGCGACGCGTGGGCGGCGCGTCAGGCCGGCCCCTCCGTGCCGGCCGTTTCTTCGGGGGTGTCTCTCGGCATGCCCGGCATCGGCGTAGGCCCATGACACGCGTTGCCTTTGTTCCGGCCGCGCCACTTCTGGTGCCCGAGGTGGGTGTCGGTCACTCCGATGACCTCGACGGGTGGCGGGCTGAGTCGACGCGTGCGGTGTCCGACGCGCTTGTCGGTGTTAGCCGTGTCGTGATCGTGGCCGCCGGCAAGGAGTCACGGCTGGTGACGGGTCCCGTGGCGGCGAGCTTCCAGGGATTCGGAGTCGACCTCGAGGTGGGGCAGCCTGGTGGCCGCGCGGTGGGCTGGCATGCGGGCATCGGGCTCTGGCTGCTGGGCGAGGCGGGCTGGTCAGGGCTGGTCTCGGTCGTCGAGGTGGAGGCAGGCTCCGTGGCCGACGCTGCCGCTGCGCTGGGTGGCGTGCTGGGTGAGTCGTCGGGCGGGTTGGCGCTCGTGGTCGTTGCCGATGGTTCGGCTGGCAGGGGCCCGAAGGCCCCGGGCTACATCATTGAAGGCTCCGAGGCGTTCGACGACGAGGTGGTGTCAGCGCTCGCTGAGGCCAACTGCGCGCGACTCGCCTCACTCGACCTCCACGAGGGCTCGCGGGTGATGTCGTCGGGAGCCCCCGTGTGGGCTGCGGTCGGCGCAGGCCTCGGCTCCGAGTCGTTCGATGCCGAGGTGCGACGCGCCGACTCGCCATTCGGAGTGTTCTACGCGGTTGCGGTGTGGCTGCCTCAGGCTTGAGGCGTGTTAGTGCCGCCCTTGAAGGCGTCGACGACGCTCGCGGTGGCCGACTGCACGCGCTCGCTGAGGTCAACCGTCTTGCCGCCTGACCTATCGTCGACGAAGGCTGCGGCCTTGGCCACGGCGTCGGTGACCCTATCACCGTGGGTGTCGGCGAGTGTGGTCACTTTCACCACGGCCGTGTCGGCGAGTTCAGCGAACTTGTCGACGGCCGACTGTGCCTTCTGTCCGAGATCGTCGGGAGTCACGCCGGTGACGTCACTGAGTTTGGCGGCAGCCTCGGCGGCCAGTGCCTTGGCCTTGTCGAGCATGTCGCTCATGGCGGTCTCCTTCGCAGGGGTGGTCCGAAAGATGGGGAGACATCCAGCGTAGGAAGGCGTGCGCGGCATGTCGAGGTCGGGCCGGTCGGATGGGTTCGGTGTCGAGGGCGTCGAGGGCGCGGTTTCGGTTCTGTGGTGTCTTCCGACATGACGTGTGGTGGGAAGCGACATGCATCGGTGTCGGATCGCACCATAGAACGGGCAGCGGGGGTGGAACCGCAGCGTCGCGCGCGGCGTGGAGGGTGGGGTGTCGAGGGCGCTGT
>CALQEM020000158.1:0-8055 GCA_943329595.2 Bifidobacterium breve | reverse complement strand
CTACGCTAGGGGCACCAGACAACCTGAGGAGCCACCATGCCGTTCGAAGCCGACCCTGTTGAGGGTGCTCGCGTTCATGCCCTGGACCGTGCTCATGTGTTTCACTCGTGGAGCGCTCAGGGGGCATTGAACCCCTTCGATCTCGCGGCTGCCGAGGGCTGCTACGTGTGGGACTGGGAAGGCAAGCGCTACCTCGACCTGTCGAGCCAGCTGGTGAACGTCAACATCGGCCATCAGCACCCCAAGGTCGTGAAGGCGATTCAGGACCAGGCCGCGACGCTGTCCACGGTCGCTCCGCAGCACTCGAACAAGGCGCGCGCTGAGGCTGCACAGCGCATCACGTCGCTGGCCCCCGACGGCATGAACAAGGTGTTCTTCACCAATGGCGGCGCCGATGCGGTCGAGAACGCGATCCGGATGGCGCGCATCCACACCAACCGACACAAGGTGCTGTCGTTCTACCGCTCGTACCACGGCAACACGGGCGCGGCAATCAGTGCCACCGGCGACCCTCGTCGGTGGCCGAACGAGTTCTCGATGGGCCACGTGCACTTCTTCGGCCCCTACGCTTACCGCTCGCCGTTCTGGTCGGACTCGCCCGAGCAGGAGTCCGAGCGCGCGCTGAAGCACCTGTCCGACGTGATCACCTTCGAGGGCCCGCGCACGATCGGTGCCGTGCTGGTTGAGTCGGTCGTGGGCACGGCGGGCGTGCTGGTGCCGCCGCCGGGCTACCTCGAGGGTGTGCGCGCGCTGTGCGACAAGCACGGCATTGCGTTGATTCTCGACGAGGTGATGGCCGGTTTCGGTCGCACCGGCGAATGGTTCGCATTCCAGAACTGGGATGTCGTGCCTGACCTGATCCCGTTCGCGAAGGGCTCGAACTCGGGCTACATCCCCGTGGGTGGCGTGGTGATCTCCGACGAGATTGCGGCGACGTTCGACGACCGTGTGTTCCCCGGGGGTCTCACCTATAGCGGGCATCCCATCGCGTGCGCCTCCATCGTGGCGTCGATCGACGCGATGCGCGAGGAGGGCATCGTCGAGAACGCCAAGATGATCGGCGAGAAGGTGCTGGGCCCAGGGCTGCGCGAGCTGGCCGAGCGGCACCCGGTGATCGGCGAGGTGCGCGGTCTGGGTGTGTTCTGGGCCCTCGATCTGGTCACCGACCGGGTCACGCGTGAGCCGCTGGCCCCCTATGGCGGAACCTCGGAGGCCATGGTGAAGCTGGGCGCGGCCATGCGCGCGGCCGGCGCGCTGCCTTTCATCAACTTCAACCGGCTGCACGTGGTGCCGCCATGCACGATCACCGAAAACGAGGTTGCCGAGGGGCTCGCGATTCTCGAGGAGTCGTTCTCGGCCATCGACTCGTACTACACCGGCTGACCCAGTGGTCGCGGCCCCTGACTCGCTCGACCCTGTCGAGGAGCGCCGGGTGGCCGTCGACCTCTTCAACCACGTGTGGCGCCTTCTCGAGATCGAGGTGCGCACGCCGGCTCAGGACGACGACCTCATACATGCGGCTCACGCGAGCCGCTGGCACTGGGGCCGTGTGGGCGGGCCCGAGCAGTGGGCCATCGGCGAGTGGCAGTGCAGCAGGGTGTACTCGGTGCTGGGTCGGGGTGACCAGGCCCTGCATCACGCACAGCGGTGCCTCGACCTCTGCGATGAGAACGGAGTCGAGTCATTCGTTCCTGCCTCGGCCCACGAGGCGCTTGCCCGCGCGCACGCGGTGCGAGGCGACCTCGACGCTGCGCTCGTGGAGCGTAACCGTGCCTACGCGTTGGCGGTCGAGCTCGACGACGACGACGATCGGGCTGTCATCGAGGCCGACCTTGCGACGCTGCCCCTCTCGCAGTGATCTGGCGCGGCGAGACGACCGCCCGGCCTCGATAGGGTCGTGCCATGTCTGAGGGGCTGAAGGTTCTCGTGGTCGGATCCGGCGCGCGCGAGCATGCCTTAGTGCGGGGCCTGCTGGCCGATCCCGCGGTCAGCGAGGTGGTCGCGGCGCCCGGAAACGCTGGAATCGCTCTCGACGTTCGTACCACCTCTCTGGTGGTTGCCGACCCCATCGCTGTCGCCGCCCTCGCGGCTACGGCCTTCGCGGGTTTGCCGGCAGACCTCGTCATCATCGGCCCCGAGATTCCTCTGGTTGAAGGAGTCGCCGATGCCGTTCGTGCGGCGGGAATCGCGTGCTTTGGCCCGAGCGCTGAAGCGGCCCAGCTCGAGGGCAGCAAGGCATTCGCGAAGGATGTCATGGCCGCTGCGGCCGTTCCCACCGCGATGGCCAGCGTATGCGTCACGATCGACCACGTCGCGACGGCACTCGACGAGTTCGGTGCCCCCTACGTGGTCAAGGATGACGGGCTGGCGGCGGGCAAGGGTGTCATCGTCACCACCGACCGAGATGCTGCGCTCAACCACGCTGCGCAGTGCCTCAGCAAAAGCGGGGGTCAGGTGCTGGTCGAGGAGTACCTCGACGGGCCCGAGGTGTCGCTCTTTCTGGTCACCGATGGTGTCACGGTGGTTCCGCTGCTGCCCGCGCAAGACTTCAAGAGGGTCGGCGACTCCGACACCGGCCCCAACACCGGCGGTATGGGGGCTTACGCACCGCTCGCCTGGGTGCCCACCAACATGGTGCAGGACGTCGTCGACCGGGTTGCCATTCCGGTGATCGAGGAGATGGCCCGGCGCGGAACGCCGTTCACCGGGCTTCTGTACGCCGGACTCGCGCTCACCCAGCGCGGTCTGCGAGTCATCGAGTTCAATGCGCGCTTCGGCGATCCCGAGACGCAGGTGGTGTTAGCGCTACTCGACTCGGGAGTGGGCGCGCTGCTCAACGCTGCCGCAACCGGACGACTTGCCGAGTTCCCGCCGCTGGTGTGGAAGAGCGCCTCAGCAGTCACCGTCGTGGTGGCCGCAGAAGGCTATCCCGCCGCTCCCCGCTCGGGCGATGTCATTACCGGACTCGACAGGGCCGAGGCGGTCGAGGGAGTCGCGGTTCTTCATGCCGGCACCACCCACGCGGTCGAGGAGGCCGACGCGATAGTCGCCACTGGCGGCCGGGTTCTCTCGGTCACGGCCGTGGGGCGCAACCTGTCCGAGGCTCGCATCCGTGCCTATGAGGCGATTGCCTGCATCTCCCTCGACGGCTCGCACCACCGCACCGACATTGCGCTCGCGGCGGCCGAAGGCCGAGTTGTCGTTCCCGCCTGACCTGTCAATGAAAGGATAAAGGCGTGAGCCTTTCCGAGTCGATGCCGAACGTTCTTGCCGGCCGCTATGCCTCGCCGGCGATGGTGTCGATCTGGTCGCCCACGGCCAAGGTGGTGGCCGAGCGGAGGCTCTGGCTGGCGGTGCTAACGGCGCAGTCCGATCTCGGGGTGGCCGTTCCCGATGGCGCCCTCGCCGACTACGAGCGCGTCATCGACCAGGTCGACCTTGAGTCCATCGCGGCGCGCGAGCGCGTTACCAAGCACGACGTGAAGGCGCGCATTGAGGAGTTCAACGCTCTGGCGGGGCATGAGCAGGTGCACAAGGGCCTCACCAGCCGCGACCTCACCGAGAATGTCGAGCAGATGCAGATCCGCACGTCATTGCTGCTCGTGCGTTCCAAGGCTGTCGCGGCCCTCGCCCGGCTCGCGTCGCTGGCGGCGCAGCACGCCGAGCAGCCCCTCACCGGCCGCTCGCACAACGTGGCCGCACAAACCACGACGCTCGGAAAGCGCTTCGCCACCGCTGCCGATGAGATGCTCATCGCCTTCGACCGCGTCGAGAACCTCATCGCGCGCTACCCGCTGCGCGGCATCAAGGGCCCGGTCGGAACCTCGCAGGACATGCTCGACCTCCTCGGCGGCGACGAGGCCGCGCTCGGGCAGCTCGAGGGGCGCGTCGCCGATCATCTCGGCTTCACGGCGACGCTCACCAGCGTCGGCCAGGTGTACCCCCGCTCCCTTGACTTCGACGTAGTGTCTGCCCTCGTTCAGCTCGCTGCCGCACCCAGCAGCCTCGCCACCACGATTCGGCTGATGGCCGGGCTTGAGCTCGTCACCGAGGGCTTCAAAGCTGGCCAGGTGGGCTCCAGCGCGATGCCGCACAAGATGAACACCCGGTCGTGCGAGCGCATCAACGGCTTTTCCATCATTCTGCGCGGGCACCTGTCGATGGTGGGTGAGCTCGCCGGCGACCAGTGGAACGAGGGCGACGTCAGCTGCTCGGTGGTGCGTCGCGTCGCCCTTCCCGATGCCTTCTTTGCCGTCGACGGACAGCTCGAGACGTTCCTCACCGTGCTCGGCGACTTCGGCGCCTTCCCCGAGGTCATCGCCCGCGAGCTCGATCGGTATCTGCCCTTCCTGGCTACCACCAAGGTCATGATGGCTGCGGTCAAGGCAGGCATTGGCCGCGAGACCGCCCACGAGGTGATCAAGGAGCACGCGGTTGCGGTCGCGGTGGCAATGCGCGAGCAGCGCGGCGCCGAGAACGACCTTCTCGAGCGGCTTGCCGACGACGAGCGGCTTGGGCTGACGCGCGATGACCTCGGGGCGCTGGTGTCCGAGCCCATGGATTTCACCGGTGCCGCGCGGTCGCAGGTGGCCCGGGTGGTGGCCGCCGTCGAGGAGGTGGCTGTTCGCTACCCCGAGGGGGCCTCGTACTGGCCCGGAGACATTCTGTGACCGGCACCCCTGAGGCCACTGACTTCGGGCTGCCCCTCGAGTACGCCCACCTCTATTCGGGCAAGGTGCGCGACCTCTACTCCACGCCCAACGGTCAACTCCTGTTCGTGGCCAGCGATCGCATCTCGGCGTTCGACTGGGTGCTACCTTCAACCATTCCTGACAAGGGCCGCATTCTCACCGCGATGTCGCAGTGGTGGTTCGAGCGCCTGGTCGACCTCGTGCCCCACCACGTGGTGTCGTACGACGTGCCTCCCAGCGTGGCCGGCCGGGCCATGGTGTGCGAGCGGCTCGACATGGTTCCTGTCGAGTGCGTGGGGCGGGGCTACCTCACCGGGTCGGGGCTCGCCGACTACGCCGCCACGGGTGCGGTGTGCGGAGTGGCCCTGCCTGCTGGTCTCGTCGACGGAAGCAGGCTGCCCGAGCCGATCTTCACCCCGGCCACCAAGGCCGACCTCGGCGAGCACGACGAGAACGTCGACTTCGCGCACGTCGTGCGCACGGTGGGCGAGCAGACGGCCAACGAGTTGCGTGACCTGACCCTGGCGGCCTACGCGCGGGCCGATGCGATCGCGCGCGAGCGCGGGCTGATCGTGGCCGACACCAAGTTCGAGTTCGGTCGAGGGCCGGTCGGGTCGGCACTCGAGGGCCAGCTCGTGCTGGCCGATGAGGTGCTCACCCCCGACTCCTCGCGCTACTGGCCCGCCGAAACCTACGCGCCTGGTGGCGCCCAGCCATCGTTCGACAAGCAGTTCGTGCGCGACTGGCTGACTTCGCCTGAATCGGGGTGGAACCGCCACGGAAGCGAGCCGCCGCCGCCGCTGCCCGACGACGTGATCGAGCGCACCCGAGCCAAGTACGTTGAGGCGTACGAGCGGCTGACCGGACTTCAGTTCCGATGACGCTGCTGGTCACCGGGGGAGCGGGCTACATCGGGGCGCACGTGGTGCGCGCGCTGCTCGCCGACGGCCACGACGTGGTGGTGCTCGACGACCTGTCGACCGGTCGTGAGTCCGTGGTGCCTGCCGGTGTGACGTTGGTGCGCGCCGATGTCAGCGACCGCGAAGCTGTCGAAGGCGCCCTGCGAGCCCATGCGATCGATGGCGTGGTTCACCTCGCTGCCAAGAAGGCGGTCGGCGAGTCGGTCGAGCGGCCGCTGCACTACTACCGCCAGAACGTCGATGGCCTGCTCGCCCTGCTCGAGGCGATGGATGCCTGCGACGTGCGCCAACTGGTGTACTCGTCGTCGGCCTCCGTCTATGGCACCCCACTTGAGAACCCTGTCGATGAGGCAGCCGCCCTGCGCCCTGAATCGCCCTACGGCCAGACCAAGGTCATCGGCGAGTGGCTGATGGCCGATGCGGCCGTCGCCCACGGTCTCTCGTTCACCTCCTTGCGCTACTTCAACGTGGTGGGTGCCGGGTCGGTAGACATCGGCGACGTCGGCGCGTTCAACCTGGTGCCGCTGGCTCTGCGTGCCATCACGTCGGGGCAGGCCCCGCGCATCTTCGGCGACGACTACCCCACTCCCGACGGCACCTGCATCCGCGATTACGTTCACGTGGTCGATCTCGCTGAGGCGCACGCGGTAGCGGTCGCTCACTGCGCGGGCACGCAGGCGGCCTCCGTGTTCAACGTCGGGCGCGGCGTGGGCTCGTCGGTGCGCGACGTGCTGTCTGTCGTGGCGGAGGTCACCGGATCGGCCGTCGAGCCGGTGGTGGTCGCCCGCCGGAAGGGTGATCCTGCGGAGGTCGTGGCCCGGGTCGATCACATCGAGAACGTGCTCGGCTTTACCGCCGGCCGCGACCTGGTCGAGATGGTCGAGTCGGCGTGGGCGGCCTGGCCTGAGCGCTGAGGTGGTCGGCTAGCCCATCGACGGCAGGGCTGAAGCCAGCACCGCCTCGGCAACAATCGCCCTGAATACGGGGATGTAGCGCTCGGCGTTCTGCTCGTACAGGGCGTAGGCCTTCCAGATGCTGACGAGACGGGCGTACAACTCGTCGCGGTCGCCGTCGGTTGCCTTGACGAACTGTGCCCGAAAGTGCTGGCCGTCGACCTCGACGAATCCCTCGGGGTTGGCGCGCGCATTGAACACCCAGCCCGACACCTTGGCCTGGCCCGCGTTCGAGCCGATGAACACCCACGACGAGCTCGCGCGGAGCCGGGTTCTCGCGGGCGCGGACGTTGGCATCGTCTAGGGGGGATCGCAGGCACCCGCGATCCACGCCGACGCGCCCTTCATCGGGTGGAAGGCGTCTGGGCACGGCATCGCCTGAGCACGGGGTGTGGGATCTGGAGTTCATGACGCGCGCACAGGCTGTCTACGAGGTCTGACTAGCGCTGGGTGCGGTTTGCGCGATAGGTGCGTGCTTGGGTGCCCCCGACGCAATGCGGGGAGGCGGATAGACTGCTGTCACCCAGCCAAGTCCGCTCTTCCCCGTTGACCCATCGGAGTGCCCGTGGCCCGCGTCGTCGTCGACGTCACCCTCAAGCCCGAGATTCTCGACCCCCAGGGGCAGGCCGTTCAAGGCGCCCTGGGCCGACTCGGGCTCGCTGGGGTGACATCGGTGCGCCAGGGCAAGCAGTTCGTGATCGATCTCGACGGGGCGCTCGACGACACCCGAAGGGCCCAACTCGAGGAACTTGCGGCCACGCTGCTGAGCAACCCGGTCATCGAGGACTACTCGCTCAGCGTCGAGGACGCTGGCTGATGGCACCTCGCATTGGCGTGGTGACTTTTCCCGGATCCCTCGACGATCGCGATGCGGCCCGAGCAGTGCGACTCGCCGGTGGCGAGTCGGTGTCGCTGTGGCATGGCGATGCCACCCTGCACGGGGTCGATGCCGTGGTGCTTCCAGGCGGTTTCTCGTACGGCGACTATCTGCGCTGTGGGGCGATCGCGCGGTTCTCGCCGGTCATGGGCCCGCTCGTCGACGCAGCGCGAGGGGGCATGCCCGTGCTCGGAATCTGCAATGGGTTTCAAATCCTGTGTGAGTCCCACCTGCTTCCGGGGGCGCTGACCCGCAACGACTCGCTGCACTTCATCTGTCGCGACCAGCGCCTGCGCATCGAAAGCACCAGCACCGCATGGACAAGCGAGTTCACCGAGGGCCAGGAAATCGTCGTGCCGCTCAAGAACGGTGAGGGTAGCTACGTGGCCGACGAGCGCACGCTTGATGCACTCGAGGCCGAGGGCCGGGTCGTGGCCCGGTACCTGGAGGTCAACCCCAACGGAAGTCGGCGCGACATCGCCGGAATCAGCAACGAGGCTGGCAACGTCGTGGGGCTGATGCCGCACCCCGAGCACGCGGTCGAGGCGCTCACGGGCCCCACCACCGATGGCCTTGCCTTCTTCGCCTCGGTGCTTGGCTCGCTCGTGGCATCG
>CALQEM020000157.1:0-8117 GCA_943329595.2 Bifidobacterium breve | reverse complement strand
GTGACCCGCCCAACCACTCCGATATTGCTTCGCCCACTGGGCCCGACCACCAGTGTTCGTCCCGAGCGCACACCGTTGACCGTGAACTCCACGGACTTCAGGACAGGCAGGGTGGTGTCGGTGTAGGTGACCGACGACGGATTCAGGACAATCGGGCCGCACCCTGACGGAAAGTAGCCGGCGGGCGCCCACCCATCCGGCGGCATGGCTGAGGCGGGTACGGCGGGTATGGCGCTCAGCAGGGCTATCGCCCCGACCGTTGAGAGTGCGCTCATCAGACGACGGCTACGACGTGGCATGTCGGGATCTCCTCTGCGAGAAAGTCTGCCGCGATCGAGCGGCAAAGACCGCATCGGCACGGCAACCCGATTCCATTAATACCTGGGGTTGTCCCTAGTGCGGATAGAACTGGTCGTGCTGCGCGCAGATCTGCACCCATTCCTCTTGGGACACACTTAACTCTCCCGAGACCCGGTCGGCCAAGAGTGCGAAGTAGGCCTCGCGGGGCGCTCCGGGCGTCGCCAGCATGAGTATGGAGGTCTCTCCGTGATCATTGCGGAAACCATGAACACTTCCCTTGGGCACGATCTCGACGTCACCGGGACCGGCCTCGATCCACTCAACTCCGTTGAAGAACGTCATGATTCCGGAAACAACGAAGAAGGTCTCAGTCATCGAGCGATGAAAATGAGCGAACGCTTCCACAGGCGTAGGCCCGGTGTCCCAGCGAAATAGTGTGAACTCGCCGTCCGTTTGATCGGCGCCAACCAAGAACGAAACCTCGACACCAGTAGTCATCGACAGGTCGGACTGCTCGGTGGCCGGTCGCCTAGTCGCGTTGAATTGCCCTGAGTCGCCGAAGTACACGGGAGGTGGGTAGGTCATGGCCTCATAGTAGGCGCATCGGTGGGAGCGGGTGGTGCACCGGCGCGATCAGTGGGGCGCGTAAGCGCGATAGGTACGTGCTTGGGTGCCCCCGACGCATAGGACTGGGGGCGAGTGCCCGGTGCGGGTGCGTGTGCGGGTGCCCTGAGGTCAGACCGTGGGGCGTTCGACGATGTCCGGCCGCAGCCGGGTTGCGTGGTAACGGTCGATCAGCCAGCGACCATCGACCCGGCGCAAGACCACGGTCTCGAGGAATTCCATCTCGAGCGGCTCACCATCGACCGGGTACCACACCTCGTCATTGCGATGAGTGCTCCACGCGATATCGCCCTCGATAGTGATGTGGAACTCCGAGAGTGCGGCGGTTTGGTAACCGGCGGTGGTGTCGTCGATGAGCCCCGCGACCAAGGAGGCTCGATCGATCAACTCATCGTGCTCGATGAGAAGGAAATCGGGTGTCAGCGCATCCTCGATACCCCGCGCATCGTGGTGCTGGATTGCGTCGTACCAGTCGGAGAGCGCCTTCGCGACGGCAGTTTCTTCAGTGTTCATCGCGCACTCCCCACGCTGAGGGCTTGCGGGCGGGTGTACGACTCGAGTGCTCGTGGGCCAAAGTGAAGTCGACCGGCACCGCTGGCACCGGCAGGTTCGAAGGGTGCGTCCTCGGGCCCGTCGCCCCCGCCGTTCACGGTCACCGCACCCGCGCGCAACTGTGCTGCGAGCGCGATGTGGTCGGGGTTGGCGGTGAGTGCCGATGAAGTGAGCCCGTACTCGGTCGCGTTGGCTCGCTCGACGCCCTCGGCGAAGGAGTCGACAACACACACCGCGATTACGGGCCCAAAGGTCTCGTCGGTCATGAGCGCGCTCTCGTCGGGTGGGTCGACCACGATGGTGGGCGGGTAGAAGTATCCGGGGCCGGAGGGTAGTTCTCCGCCCAGCACCAGCCGCCCACCCTCGGCCACCGCCTGCAGCACCTGGGCATGAACGAGGTCGCGCTGTCGAGCGTCGACCAGGGGTCCCATGCGGATATCGGAATCACGGCCCGATCCGAAAGTCCACTGCCCCGCGTGCTCAGTCAGCGCTGCGATGAACGATTCAGCGACAGCGCGATGCACGTACACGCGCTCGACCGACACACAGACCTGACCGGTGTTGGCGAACCCGCCTTCGGCTGCGACCTCCGCCGCCCACGTGGGGTCCACGCCCTCGTCTATCACCAACGCGTCCTTGCCACCGAGTTCAAGGAAAGCCGGGATCAGCCGCTGGCCTGCCGTGCCTGCCACTCGTCGACCGGTGGCCACCGAGCCGGTGAAGTGCACGAGATCAACCCCTGAGTGCTCCACGAGTGCCGCTCCCGTTGATCCATCGCCGAGCACGATGTTGACCACACCGGGCGGGAGGTCGGCCAGAAGCGGACCGAGTGCGGCCACGGAGAGCGATGCCTTTTCTGAAGGCTTGACCACCACGGTGTTGCCGGCAGCCAGGAGTGCGCCGAGCGGATCAATGACCTGGCACACAGGGTAGTTCCACGGAGTGATGAGAGCGGCGACTCCGTAGGGATGGCGCACGAGTCGGCCGGCCGAAGCGTCGTCAACGGCGAAAAAGTCAATCGCGGCTTCGGCGGCACCGGAAAAGCCTTCGGCCGACATCGCAATGTCGTCACGCGCCATCACTAGGGGCTTGCCCATCTCGCGAGACTCTAGGTCAGCGAGCTCGTCCACGGCGGCAGCAATACGGGCAGCGACCGACTGCAGGAGTTCGAGTCGCTCGATCGGCTTCATCGCGGCCCACGCAGGCCCAGCCGCACGGGCGGCATCAACGGCCGCCCCCACCTCGTCGAATCCGGCGATGGGCAGGATGCCTACTCGCAATTCAGTGGCCGGATCGACAACGGGAAGGGTGGGCCCACCGCCGGAAGAAACGGCTCGGCCGCCGATCCAGTGCGTGGCACCGTCGTCGTTTGTCACGCCAGCTCCTCAGGGTCACGCCCGGGCGGGCGGTCACATTCGATGTAGGCAGGTGAAGCATGCCTACGTGCGCATGGGCTGACCCTAGCGTAACTTCCTTACCAAAGTGGGAATAGTCGTCACACGGCTCGGGGCGGGAGGCGGCGCCTGTGAGTGAACTGCCCGACTGAGCAGCGACCCCTACGGCAGAGTAACTGTCACTGGCGAGTTGGGCGGCTGCATCTGGAACACCTTGTTCCCCAGCGTGTCGATGATCGAGATCCACAGCGTGTAGATGCCGGCCGGCGCGTTGGAGCGCCGCATCAAGGTGACCTCGTAGATTCCGTCGTTCGCGTCACCGGACACGCGAGTTACTGGGGCGCCGTAGTCGAAGTACGACGATCCGGTGTTGTCGGCGAAGCTGTAGCCGCCGAGGGCAAGGTACGCGGCCGCCCCACCCACGCCGGTCTCGTCGGTCGCGCGCCAGCGAACCACGACGGAGCCCGGGGAACCCGAAACAGTCCGAGCGCTGGCCTCGCTGACCACGGGAGCGGCTGAGTCGTTCGAGCCGCCGACGACCTGGAAGTTGACCTGGGTCGAGGTGGTGAAGTTGCCAAACGAGTCCTGCGCGTCGAGCCAGAGGGTGTAGGTGCCATTGACCGCAGCTGCGGGAACGGGGCACGACGCGGCGTAGGTGCCGGCGAATCGGGTTCCGGAGGTGAGCGGCGCATCGGTTCCGAAGCCGCACCAGGTGCTGACCCAGCCGCTGGCCCCGGAGATCTTGAAGAAGGAATTGCTGACCCCGCCCGCGTCGGCAACGTCGAACCGCAGCGACAGAACCCCGCCGGCCGTGACCGACAAGGGCACCGACACGGCGCTGATCACCGGCACCGTGGTGTCGGCTAGGCCGCCGACGACCTGGAAGTCGACCTGGGTCGAGGTGGTGAGGTTGCCGAAGGAGTCCTGGGCGTCGAGCCAGAGGGTGTACGTGCCGTTGGCCGCGGAAGCTGGAACCGGGCAGTTCGCAGCGTAGGTGCCGGCGAATGGGGTGCCTGCGACAAGCGGCGCGTCGGTTGCGAACCCGCACCAGGTGGTGACCCAGCTGCTGGCTCCCGAGATCTTGAAGAAGGCGTTGGTGACACCTCCCGCATCTGCGACGTCGAAGCTCAGCGACAGGGTGTTGCCGGCCGTGACGGAGGATGGCACCGACACGGCACTGATCACCGGTGCGGTGGTGTCGGGCGGGCACGGCGCCACGAGGGTGTCGAGGGGGTCGGTGGAGCACACATTGGTTCCCGCGCCGGGGGTGAGCGCGTCGCTGCCCGTGCCGCCGTTGAGGGAGTCGTTGCCTAGTCCGCCGGTGAGGGTGTCTGTTCCGGCGCCACCGTTGACCATGTCGGCCCCGGCGCCGCCGTCGATACGGTCGTTACCCAGCCCGGCAAGCACCATGTCGCTGCCGTCGCCAGCATTGATGACATCGGGGCCTGAAGACGCGCAGATGATGTCATTACCACCCAGGGAATTGATGGTTTGGCCCGATGTGCGGGTGCCGACGATGACGTCGCGGGCCGCGGTTCCGGTGACCTTGGCGGCCGACGACACGATGGTGGCCCGGACTCCGTTGCAGGTGGCCACGGTGGCCGCGCCTGCCGCGGGAACTGACACCGCACCGAGGACGAGCGCTAGCCCGCACGCGGTACCAATGAACTGTGCCCTCATGTCGGCATCCCTTCGACGTGTTGTGATCGTCACTACTCTGTCGCTGAGTCGGTCACTTCTGGATGCACCCGCGAAGTTCCCATTCGCAGGGTCAGCCTTGCACCGCAGCAGACATTAGCGTAACTTCCTTACCGAGGATCAGGCAGTGTGGAGTTCAGTTGCTTTGGTAATTTCTCGATCGATACTCCCGCGTAGTGGTGGTGATGACGTGAGGCGCTCGACGATCGTTTGCTCGCCTAGGCCCAGCGCTGCAGTAATACCCGGCAGCGGAACGGGTTGATCCCGGAATGGCTAACCTGTCTCCCATGACCCCTCCGCGCAAGGCTGCCGGCCAGGCCGAGGTGCGCCGCCGGCGGCCTCGAGAGCAGACCCGGGAAATGCTGCTGCTCGAGGCTGAGGCGATCCTGCTAGCCGGACTCGAGCAGGGTGACGACGTCGTCAACCCGCTGGCTGGTATCCGCGTCACCGATGTGCTGGCCAGCTTGAACGCCAAGCGTGAGGCGGGGGAGGCGCCGATGACCACCGGCGCGGCCTACCAGATCTGGCCGAGCCAGACCGAGTTCCAGGATGAACTGCTCGAGCGCATCATGCATGGGGTCGCGCTTCCGTGGCTCGACGAGGTTCGAGCGGCCGCACGTGCGGCGATGGACCAAGGTGTTGCGATGCGCGACGTGTTGATTTCGCTTGGTCAGGGCGACGCTGACCCGCGTGTGCAGGCTGAACTCTCGCTTGCCCTGGGGCTGACGGCCCTGGTCGCTCCCGAACGGGTGCGTGCGGCGGAGGAGGAGGCGAATGCCCAGTACCTGCGCGAGTTTGGTGCGGTGCTCGCAGAGATCATCGAGTACGGCGGTAGGAAGTTAGCCCCGGGTGTTGCGATGTCTGATGTGGTGTGGGCTGTGGAAGCTCATGCCGCTGGCATGAACCTGCGCGGACGCAGTCACCCTGAGGTGGTGGCACGAACTGACAGGCAGGGTCAGCGGCTCTCGTCGTGGGCGCTGGCTTCCATGGTCGAAGGATTCACCGTGGAGCAGCGCTCGCGGAAGTGAGTGCCACTGGCGGGGGCGCGACATCATCTTCAGTTCAATGGCGCGCGGATCGTGTGCTCATCGGTCGGCCACTGCCGCGAGTGGGAGATGCAGGACCGATCGGTGTTCACCCGAGTGCAGAACATTCACGGTGGCGATGCGGACGTCGTCGGGTGTCTCGAACCCATCGGGACGCCCGGTGTGGTGGTTGCGGTCCATGCGGAGCGACCCGGTGTGGCGCACTGCCAGTTGCAGACGTGAGCCGGCCGCGAGGCGGCGGGCGAACCAGTGGAAGTTGCGGAACTGCACGAGTGTCGGCTCACCTGGCACCATCAGCTGAATGCCCTTGGACGGCTCGCGGTGACGCAGACGCTGCACGGCAGGTGACAGCAAGACGCGCGACCCGTCGACGCGCAGTTCGTACAGCAGTACGCACAGGTCGGCGTCGGGTTGGTCGAGCACCACCCACGCATCGAGCTGGGGCTCACCCGCCAGCTCGAGCGGTTCAGACAGACGGGCCGAGGTGTACACCGCTCCGAAGCCGTCGATCGATGCGACGAACGCCCCGGAGGTGGGGTCGACTCCCCACAGGTGAGCCCCGAGGTCGTGGTAGTTGGGAGGCAGTTCCATCAGAGGGTTGTGCGACTGGCCCGACGGGTTGGGTTGCTGCTCGAGCAGCATGGTGGTGCGCTCATCAGGGTCGCACACGAAACGAAACGACGGAGAGTCGACGGGATCGGGCCGCAACCACCCGGGATGCACGGCGCTGTGATGTGCGTCGTGGCCCACGAGGTACCACGGCACCGTGCCCGCCGTGGCAGTTTCCAGGCTTGCTGCCGTCCTCCACTCCTCGGCACCGGTGACGTAGTAGTGCACCGGGTCGGTGAGGAAGGCTGGCTTGTCGCCACCGTCCATCACCCAGCGGTACCAGTCGATCGTTAGCTGCATCATGTCGACATTCGCTGCGGGGCCGAACTGGAGGTCACCCGCTTGCGGGCGACCTTCGAAGGCTGCGCCGTGCTCCCATGGTCCAATGATGATGTGGTGGTGCGGGCGCTGATCGGCCGGCCGCGCACGGCAGTAGCGGCGGTGGTGCTCGATCGCGCCTCGCTCGGCAATGTCGTACGGTCCGGTGATCTCCAGCACCGGCACATCGATCCCCGGCAGACCGTCCTGCGCCGGGCCCCACTCGGGTCGCCACGGCGCGTGCTGCGGCGTGGTGTTCATCTCGTCAGGCAAGCCCCACGGCCCGCCGAGTCGTGCGTTCAGCGACCGGAACGACTCGTGCGCCTCGAACGACTCGGCCAGTCGGGCGATGTGCAGCGGTGCCTCTGCGACCAGGCGGCTCGACAACGTCTTGCCCGCCGTGAGCATGCCCCAGTTGAACTGGTGGTCGATCGGGACACCGCCCGCACCCGGCGCGAGGCCGCCCATCGACGCGACAGCCGGGATGATGGTGCGCAAATGGGGCGGGTGCGCGGCTGCCGTGGTCCACTGGTTCTGCCCCGTATACGACCCACCGAACAGTGCTACGTCACCGTTGCACCACGGCTGGGCCGCCACCCACTCGACGAGGTCGTAGCCGTCGTCGGCCTCCTCGGGGCCGTGGCCGAGGAACACGCCCTCGGAGTCGCCTCGGCCACGGCAATCGACCGACACGAACGCGAAGCCTTCAGCGCCGAACTTCACGCCCTCCGGCGAGCCCGTGTCGCGCGAGTAGGGAGTGAACTCGATGATCGCCGGCACACCGCCGGATCGCTCACGCGGCAGAAACACGTTGGCCGCGAGTCGAGTTCCGTCTCGTGTGGGGATCATGTGGAGGAAGAGCAGTTCAACCTGGGCCCCAGGGCCGGGGGCTTCGACGTTCTGACTCTTCACCATGCCGACGACATTACAAAAGTTTCTTACGCAAGTCACTACTCTTGCGCGAATGACATGATCGCTGTCCGCCAGTGCCAGACCGAAGTCCCGCGGTTCACGTCGTGGGCGGCGATCGTCGCCTACGCCGCTTGCTCAAGACGATTCTTGACGATCTCGCCATCGCGAACGACCAAGGGAACCTGTGTTCCATCGGCCGCGAGCAGGCTCAGGTCCGCAAGGGGATCGCCGTTGACGACGATCAGGTCGGCATAGGCACCGGCGCGTACGCAGCCGAGCTCGTCCTGCTTCATCAGGATCTCGGCGCTGATCGACGTCGCCTGGCGCAGGATCTCCAGCGAGCTGAAGACCTCGCTGCGAATTGTGAACTCCCGGCATTGCTGCACGTACGTCTCGCCCAGCAGATCGGTGCCGAAGCCGAGTTTGATTCCCGCGCGTCGCATGTGCTCGAGACCGAGGAGCGTCTGCTCGAAGACTACGTCGACCTTCTCCCGGCTTGCTGGCGGCAACCCGAGCTGGGCGCCTGCCTCCTTGAGCGCGAACCCGATGGCCAGGGTCGGCACGACGTAGGCGCCCTTCTCCGCGACATACTCCGCGGTCTCGGCATCCATGAGGGTGCCGTGCTCGATGCACCGGACCCCGAACTCGACGCACCGCCGGATAG
>CALQEM020000156.1:0-8146 GCA_943329595.2 Bifidobacterium breve | reverse complement strand
TCAGCATTGGACCCTCGATCGAGTACCTCGAGCGCGCGTTCGACCAGGGCAAGTACGGCTGGTACTCCGACCGCCCGTATCTCGACTGCTGCATCCAGTCGTTCCTCGACCCCGACATGGCCCCCCCTGGCAAGCACGTGATGTCGTGCGTCACCATGTACACGCCCTACGAGCTCAAGGGCAGCACCTGGGACGCCGAGCGCGAGAATCTCGGCGACACCGTGCAGCGCACGCTCGAGTCGTACTTCCCCGGCTTCAGCGACCTCGTGTTGCACCGCGAGGTGGTGACCCCCCTCGATATTGAGCGGGTGACAGGCTTGTCCGAGGGCAACATCTATGCGGGCGAGTACCTCGCGCCTCAGACCTACTTCTTCCGCCCCGCCCCCGGGTACAGCGATTACCGCACGCCCATCGAGGGGTACTACCAGGGCGGCTCGGGCACCCACCCCGGCGGATGCGTCAGCGGCGCACCCGGCCGCTTCGCGAGCCAGCAGGTGCTCAAGGACATCGCCGCGAAGGCCTAACTGCCAGCGGGGTTCAGCGATACCGATGGGTCAGCCAGAGGTGATCACAGCAGCGTCGGCTCCCAGCCGCTCTGCCAGCCGTCCGGCCTCGGCGTCGAAGGTGGCCAGCGTGCCTCGATGACGCTGCGCCAACACAATCAGGTGCGCGTCGGTGACCTGACGATGTCCGAGGATTGCCCCGCGCAGTGGTGCCGACAGCATCGCCAATGACACGTCGTCGGTCCAGAACGTATGGCCGACAACCTGACGGTAGGCGGCCAACATGCTGGCGGCCTCGTCAACCGAGCGTGCGTCAGGCGTGATCCGATGGTTGGTGGACACCCGGATAAAGCCCGATTCGGTGAGCGGGCAGGTAGCCCAGCCTTGCTCGTGGTGGTCACTGAACCAGCGAGATGCCGCAACGTGATGCACGTGATTGGGCCATGCCAGCGCCACCAACACATTGACGTCGAGAAGGGGGATGGTCATTCGTCGAGGGCCTGCCGCACCATTGAGGGGGTCAGCGGTGCGATCTCGGCCGACACCTCAAAGGTGGGAAGCGGCCCCGCTGACATCCGCGGCGCCAGGCCTCGGCGGGCCAGGAGCGAGACGGCCGCTCCGAGGCTGACGTGCAGTTCCTGGCTCAGCACCCGGGCCTGCTCGAGGACGTGGTCGTCGATGTCGAGGGTCGTACGCATGTCGACACACTAGCATCACAGCATCACAGCATCACTGTGCGTCTCACGCCCGAGGCCAGCGCACCTCAACCGCCAGTCCTCCGAGGTCGCTACGACGGCCAAGAGCAGAACCTCCCGAGGCCACCGCGCTTTCGCGCACGAGGGCGAGGCCGAGCCCGCTGCCCCCCTCAACGGCGTCACGCCCCCTGGCGAACCGCTCGAAGAGTCGCTCCAGTTCGGCGGGCTCGACCCCCGGGCCGTCGTCGGAGACCGTGAGTTGAACCCACGTGCCTTCGACTGCCACCCGTACGTCGACTCGCGAGCGCGCATAATTGAGCGCGTTGCTGAGCAACTCGTCGACACTGCGGGCCACCGAGCCCCGCAGCGCCAACGCTGCGGCTTCGGTGTCGGTGGAGGCCGTGATGTGCCGCCCCGACGACTGTGCGAGGTCACCGAAAGCGTCAACCCTCTGAGCGATGATGACCGCGACGTCAACGACTTCGACCGGCGCAGCCCCCGAGTCGGAGCGCGCGAGGGCAAGCACCTGGTCGATGCGACGGGCAAGCCGGTCGACCTCGGTGGTGGCGGCCTGTGCCTGCTCAGCCACGGGGGTGCCCGACGCCATGTCCTCGATCGCCTCGAGACGAAGCCGCACCCCGGTGAGTGGGGTACGCAGGTGGTGCGATGCGTCTACTGCCACCCGCTGCGTTCGACTCACCAGATCGGAAAGCCTGGTGGCCGTCGCATTCAGCGCTGCAGCCACGGAACGGACCTCGGGCGGCCCCCGCCGCTCATCGGCACGCAGGTTGAGGTCGTCGGGTAGGCGCCCGGCCACCTCGGCGAGGTGGTCGAGCGGCGCCGCGATTGAGCGTGCCAGCAGCCAGGCAATGATGGCCGCCGCCAGCATGACCGCCAGTACGAACGCCGCGAGCAGGTACTGAGTGGTGCGCACCGCCGCGGCCACCTCTCCCTCAGGCACCGAGAGCCGCACCGCTGCCACGGTGGTGAGCCTCTGCACTACCGGAGCCGCCACGTAGCGGATATCGGCCCCCAGCGTCACCGACGGTCGAACGTCGGAGGTGAGGTACCCGTCGAGCGCGCGGCCGATCTCAGGTCGGTCGAAGGCCCGGTCGAGGCCCGAGAGGTCGCTGTCGGCGACCAGCCTGCGCGCGGTGTCGACGACCACCACCCGTGCTCCGGTGCGACTGGCCACTTCGGCCGCGGTTGCCGCCCAGTCGGAGGGGCGCTGCGACGACAGCTGCGACGCCGCCGACAGGGTCTCGATCTCTAGGTCTGACACGAAAGCTGCGCGCTGGTCAGCAGCCACGAGCAGCACGAGTGGAATGGCCAGGGCTAGGGCGACTGCGGCCGCAACGGCCACGATGGCCACCACGAGCCGTCGGGTCATGAGTCGACGAGGCGGTAGCCCACGCCCCGCACGGTTTCGACCAGGCTCGCATCGCCCAACTTCTTCCGAAGTGAGCCCACGTGGACATCGAGAGTCTTGCCGGTGCCCACCCACACGGGGTCCCACACGCGCGAGAAAATCTCCTGGCGCGGCACCGCCCGGCCCGGCTCCTCCGACAGCACGGCGAGCAGATCGAACTCCTTGGCGGTGAGGTTCACTGCCACGCCGTCAACGGTCACCTCGCGGCGACTTCGATTAACCATCACGCGGGTGGTGGCCGAGTCTGGGTCGACCCGGCGACGACGGCTGATTGCGCGGATTCGGGCGGCCAGTTCGCGCACCGAGAACGGCTTCACCACGTAGTCGTCAGAACCGAGCTCGAGGCCGATGACTCGGTCGGTCTCGTCGCCGCGCGCCGACGCGATGATGACCGGAACGTCGCTGACTCGCCGGATATCGCGCAGCACGTCAAGCCCGTCGCCATCGGGAAGGCCGAGGTCGAGCAGAATGACGTCAGGGTGCACCGCGTGCAGTGCAGGAAGTACCGAGGCAGCGAGCGCTACCAGGTGCACGTCGAAGCCGTTGCGTTCGAGCCCCTCTCGGAGGGGTACGCCCACCGCAGGGTCATCTTCGACCACCAGAACCATCACACCCCGATCCTCGCACGCGGTTCGCCCGCTCACCGGTTGCTGACCAGGCCTTACCCAGGCTTTACCTCGCGCTGGGGCGGACTTTTAGCGCCACCACCTAGCGTGAGCAGTGGGCAGGGAGCCCATGCTCAACAAAGGAGTCACCATGAAGCGGTCATCAATCTTGGCAGTCATTGGAGCCACCAGCATGGTGCTGGTCGCAGGAACTACCGCCGCCATCGCGGTGGTCACCGGCGTCGCGCCCACGGGCACCAGCGGCACCGATCGCGCGGTGGTGGTGACCTCCACCAACTCGGCCCGACCCTCTGACACCGCCACGAGCCGGCCGTCGCTCACCGCCTCATCCCTTCCCCTCATCAGCAGCCCCCGGCCCACCAGCGCCGACGCAGCATCCGAGACAATCCCCTCAGACTCAGGTGCGGTGACCGACCCGTCGAACGTCGACAGCGGTACCGGCCCGACCACGGCGCCGAGCGACACTCAGGAGCCCGAGGACACCCAGTCGTCCGAGCCCACGGAGGGGCCTGACGACACCCAGACGGCCGAGGACACCCAAGAGTCCGAGGACTCGCCAGACTCCGAGGACACCCAAGAGGCCGAGGACACCGAAGAGCCCGAGGACTCGCCAGACTCCGAGGACTCGCCAGACTCCGAAGAGTCCGAGGATGACTAGTCAAGCAGCGCGCTCTGCGCCTGCTCCTGCTCCTGCGTCGCGACGGCGAGGGCGCAACCACACGTCCGACCGCATTGTCGCGGTAGGGCTCGCGTCAGCGACGTGTCTCGGGCTCGTCGGAGTGGTCGGAGTGCGGTCGGCCCAGGCGCGATCGCTCACCGAGGCCATGGTGCCTGCAGCCTCAATCGAGTCAGTGACGCCGTCGGGTCTGACTCGGTCTGATCTCACCTCCTGGGAGGCCGAGCTCAAGGCCGAGCAGGCGAGGCTCACGCGCTACCAGCACCGCCTCAGCGCTGCCGCAGTAGCGCTCAATCGCGACGTGCTCGCGTACAACGGGGCTGTGAAGGCACGCGCCGCAACGACTCAGCTGGCGGCTCGGCAGTCACCATCGATCCCCACCTACTCGGGCGGCAGCAGCTCGGGCGGCAGTTCCGGCGGTAGCAGCTCGGGCAGCAGCTCCGGAGCAGTTCAGGCGCAGCCAGTGTCAAACTCCCGCAGCAGCGGGTAGCGAGCATGAGCGTCGTCGTCGATCGACACGCACGCGCTATGGGCGGTCCGGCCCAGGTCATCGTCTACACGCACAGCCCCCACCACGCCGATAACCTCGCCGGCCTCGCGCTGGAGCGTATCGAGATCCTCGAGGACACCTGGTCGCGATTCAGACCCGACAGCGCGCTGTCACGGCTCAACGACAGGGCCGGCCGCGGCCCGCAGAGCATGGGCCCCGATCTGGCGCTGCTGGTTATCGCCATGCTCGAGGCCAGCGCCGTCACCCAGGGCCGCTACGACCCCACGGTGCTGCACAGCATGACCAGGCTCGGTTACGACCGCGACTTCGCGGCCGTCATCGCACGAGAGGCCCTCGAGGTGGCAGCCGCTGTCACGTCGCCCACCCCCGGAACTCTCCACATCGACTTCGATCCGACCGCCTCGACCGTCACTCTTCCCCGCGGTGTCGGCCTCGACCCCGGGGGCATCGGCAAGGGGCTGGCCGCCGACATCGTCGCCAGCGAGATTGAGGCAGCCGGTGCCACCGGAGTGCTCGTCAACCTCGGCGGCGACGTCGTCACACGGGGCACGGCCGCCGGAGAGCCGTGGCTGGTGGGGATTCAGGACGACCGCCTTCCGAGCTCACCCGTCCTCGAGCAGGTGACCCTCACCGACGCCCTTCCTGCCATCGCGACATCGTCGACCCTGAAGCGGCGCTGGCATGGGCGTCACCACGTGGTGAGTCCGCTGACCGGGCTTCCGGCCGAGACCGACCTCGCCCAGGTCAGTGTGCAGGCTCCCAGCGGGTGGCTCGCCGAGGCTGCCACCACCTGTGTGCTCCTGCTCGGCGAGCACGAGGGTGCCCACTGGCTCCGCGAGCAGGGATTCAACGGGCTGCTTCTCCCTGCCGACACCACCCGTTCATCCACGCACGTGGCAGCACGAGGAGGCCGAGTACATGCCTGACGCCCTCACCAACCTTCCCTGGACCTGGCTACTCATTCGGGGCACCGGGCTCACCGCGTGGGGACTCCTCGCCGCCGTGGTCGTGTGGGGGCTACTGCTTCGCACCCGGCTGTTCGGACGCCTCGCGCCACCGGCCACCCTGCTCGTGATGCACCGCTGGCTGAGCGCACTTGCCCTGAGCTTCCTCGCCGCGCACCTAGTGCTCCTCACGATCGACCCCATGGTGCGCTTCACCCCGTGGCAGATTCTGGTGCCGCTGACGGCGCCCTGGCAGCCGTTTGCCGCCGGGCTCGGCACCGTGGCGCTGTGGCTGCTCATCCCCGTATCGGTGGTGGGGCGACTGCGACGAAGGCTGGGCAAGTCGGGCAACGTGTGGTTCCGTCGCACCCACCTCATGGCGTATGCGGCGTGGCCCGTGGCCACCCTTCACTACGTGCTCGCCGGCACCGACGCCCTGGCGCAGTGGTCGCTGGGGCTGCTGGTCACAGCCGGGGCGCTCATCGTGTTTGCTCTGCTGGTTCGCGGCTTCGCCCCTGCCCCGGCGCGCCCGCGCCCCGTGCCAGCACCTACGGCCTCACGGCAGCCTTAATGACCGACTCGTCGTGCGCCGACGCCTCGATGGCGGCGCCGGTCTGGTCGAGGCCGAAGGTGTGGGTGAGGAATCGTCCGAGCCGAACCCGACCCGTCACGATGTGCTCCACCGCCAGAGCGAAGTCGGAGTCGTCGTAGGCGAACGACGTCGTCACATCGAACGGGCCCGGCGGCCATGGCAGCGGGCTACCGCCCAGGCCGACTAGCACCAGTCGTCCGCCGGACCGAACCAACTGCGAGGTAGCGGCGATCGCTGACGCCGCTCCCGATGTGTCGATCACGGCATCCACCGCGCTGGGCCCAGGCAGCGAGTCGGGAGCAGTGGCGTCGGCCCCGATCAGGCTGGCGGCGGCGCGCCTCGCCTCACGCGGCTCGATGACCAGCACCTGCGCGACACCCGCCGCGATCGCGGCAGCGGCCACGCACAGTCCCACCGAGCCGCCGCCGATCACAGCCAGCCGCTCACCCGAACTCAGCCTCGCCCGCCGCACCGCGTGCACCGCTACCGCGAGCGGCTCGGCCCACAGCACCTCGTTGGGCGACAGGTCGGCCGGCACCGCGACAACATCGGCGCCGAGGTCGACATCGGTGATGACCACCCATTCGGCGAACCCGCCTCGGGCGCCGTAGCCCAGCGTGCGGGCGCCCGATTCGCCGCACAGGCCAGGACGGCCCTCGGTGCAGTAGTCGCACCGCTGGCACGCACGCGCCGGACGCACGGCCACCCGCGTTCCGACCGCGAGGTGGTCACGCCCGGTCACGTCGGCTCCCACCGACTCGACCAGCGCCGACATCTCGTGGCCCAGCACCTGCCCGGCCACCGCGTAGTGGCCGTGCAGGTACGACGCAACATCCGACCCGCACACACCGCACGCCTCAACCCGCAGTAGCAGGTCGCGTGCGCCGACGTCGGGTCGCTCGCTCGCCTCGACCACGAGAAGCCCGGGCTCGACAAACACCGCACTGCGCACCTTTAGTGCACCTCCTGGCCGCCGGTGACGTTCAGCGCCTCACCGGTAATGAACGACGCGCGGTCCGACAGCAGAAACTCAACCGCCGACGCTACGTCGTCGGGCTGGCCGAAACGTCGCAGCGGAATCTGCCGAGCGAGCCTCTCGCGATACTCCTCGGGGGTGCGCCCCGCAGCGCCCCCGATGCGCTCGTACACCCCGCCCTTCACGGCGAGCAGCGGGGTGTCGATCGTTCCGGGGCACACGGCGTTCACCGTGATGCCCTCAGGACCGAGCTCAACGGCCATGCTTTGCGTGAGGCCGATCACCGCGAACTTGGCGGCGCAGTAGGCGGCAAGCAGCGGCATTCCGGTCTTGCCCGCCTGCGACGCGATGGTGACGATGCGACCGCCCCCGCCCTGAGCCAGCATGCGTCGCGCTGCTTCACGCGCAACGAGGAAGGCGCCGGTGGCCATCACATCGATGTTGACCCGCCAGTCGTCGAGACTGAGGTCGACCGTCGGTGTGAGGCCGATGCCGAGGCCCGCGCAGTTGACCACCGCGCCGATGCGGCCAAACCGTGCCACTGCCGAGTCGAAGAGGGCACGCACTTCGTCCTCGCTCGTCACGTCGCACGCCGCGACGGCCACATTCGCAGGGTCGATCAGCACGAGTGCCTGAAGGTCGTCCGACGGCGCAACCTCGTAGCCAGGGTGCGAGTCGAGCGGCCTGCTGATGTCTGATGCAAACACCTGGTACCCAGCCGCCGCCAAACGACGCACGACCGCCTCGCCGATACTGGCCCTGCGACCGGCTCCCGTTACCACCACGCATCCCGCTAGGTTCTCTGTCACCGCGCACCTCCCACGTCGTTAAAGTCACCGAGCGACCTGGCGGCCACCAGGGTCACCTCACGTTGCACCACCTCAGTAACCGAGGGCGACGCCACTTCGTCGAGCGGCAGGCACACCCACCTGCCGCGTCTCACAGCCTTCACCGCTGACCGGGCGTCGTGGGTCGACACCACAATGTCTGCGCGTCCTAGCGGGCTCAGCGCAGCGAGGGCCGTGCGGACCTCGGGATCGGTGGGTGACGACGCCTCAACGACCGGGCCCGGATGCACGCAGCGCACGAAGTCGGCGAGGGTGGGACCTGCGCCCATCGTGTCGTCGAGGCAGAGCACGACGTGCTCAGGGTCGGGTGGCAGCGACGCCAGCGCCGACGCGGCGGTGACGCGTC
>CALQEM020000155.1:0-8165 GCA_943329595.2 Bifidobacterium breve | reverse complement strand
GCGCGCCCTACGACCCTGCGGGTGAACGCATCAGGCGGTAACCGGCGTGAGGTCGTGCCACAGGGCAGCGACCTCCCCTGGAAGCTCCATCTGCGGCACATGCCCGCAGTCACTGAGCACCGCCACCCGCGCGTTGGGGAAAGCCTTGGTCACCGCATGCGCCGCCCGCGAGTTGACCAGTTTGTCGTGCCTGCCGTAGATCACCAGCGTGGGAGCAGACACGCGACCCGCGAGGACCCACGGCCGGTCGGCGCCACGGTCGAGGTAGGTGGCCATCAGCCCGCGCAGCGAGCCGAGAAAGGCGTCAGCGAGGTACGGGTGTGAGTCGCGCACTGCCACATCGGCCGCGAACTCCCGCCAGCGAACCTCGGGCACGCGTGACGGATCGGCGAAGCAGATATTGATCGTGGTGCGCGCCCGCACTGCCGAGTCGAGGGTGAGATAGCGCCGCATCAGAGTCGATCCGACGCCCGGAATCGCGATGACCGGAAGGTGCACGTTGGTGCGGCGCGGTCGCCGCTCGGGAAGCGCCGGCGAGCAGAGCGTCAGCGAGCGCACGAGCTCGGGTCGGCGCGCCGCGAGTTGCAGCCCCACCGCGCCGCCCATCGAGTTCCCCAACACATGAACGGGAACATCGCCGAAGCGGGCCTCGATGAGGTCGGCCACGGCCCGGGCATGGCCCGCCGGCGAGAAGTCGCCGTCGCGGGGCGGGGGTGACAGACCGAATCCGGGGAGGTCGACCGCCAGTGATTCACAGCGGGTGCGTAGCAGTCCCATGAGGTCGGTCCAGTTGGTGCTCGATCCACCGAGTCCGTGGATGAGCACCGCGGGCTCACCCGCACCGGTGGTGGCCGCGTGGCGCACGTGCAGGGTGCGGCCCGGGATGCTGAGGGTCTCGCCGGGCCACGGGGGCAGCACGTCGCCGTAGTCGAGAGTCTCAGGGGCAGGGGCAGTCGCATTCATGGGGCCAGAGTATCCGGAAGGCCACCGCTTTTGTTACTGGTGGGTAGCATGGGGATGTGCCCGCATCCAGTACGGCAGTTCCGCCCCTGCGCGGTGCGCGTCTGCCGCGCCAGGAGCGCCGGGCTCAGCTGCTCGAGTCGGCGCTCGAGGTGTTCGTTGCGCAGGGGTATCACTCGGCCGCGATGGACGACATCGCCGACCGCGCCGGAGTCAGCAAGCCCGTTCTCTACCAGCACTTCCCCAGCAAGCTCGATCTGTACGTGGCCCTCCTTGAAGCGGGTCGCGACCGCCTCATCTCACTCGTTCGCGAGGCTCTGCTGTCGACCACCGACAACAAGCTCCGGGTCTACGCCGCCACCGACGCATACTTTGCCTTTGTGGAGGAGAGCGCGGGCGCCTTTCGCCTCGTGTTCGAGTCTGACCTCACGAATGTGAAGCAGGTGCGCGACCTCATCGACAGCGCCAACGCCGAGATCGCCCTGCTGATCTCCGAGGTCATCGCCGAGGACACCGGCCTATCCCAGCCCGAAGCGATGCTGCTCGGCACCGGCCTCGCCGGGGCCGCGCAGACGGCGGCCCGCCACTGGCTGCACGAACCCGGCCAGCTCACGCGCGGCGACGCCGCGGCCCTGGTCGCCCGCCTCCAGTGGCGCGGTATCTCCGGGGTCCCTCGCCATCCCTGACCACAGGGTGAGCGACATGGCCCTGAGCGGACCGATGGGTCGGAATGCCTGGCCCGCGCATAGGGTTATGCCAACGCATCACAGCCGCACCCGTCACGGAGGTTCCAGTGGAGATCAAGATCGGCGTTCAGCACTCGGGCCGCGAACTCATGCTTGAGAGCACGCAGACAGCCGACGAGGTCACCTCGCTGGTGGAGGCGGCGGTCACGAACAGCACCCTGCTCTCGCTCATCGATGAGAAGGGCCGGCTCGTGATCGTGCCCGGCGACCGCATCGCATTCGTCGAGATTGGTGCTCAAGAGGGACGCAAGGTCGGCTTCTCCACCTGACAGCCGTTCGCTCGCCCCTCTCGCCCACCTCGCCAGCCCGTTCTACGCGGCGAGACCCAGCGACTGCATGCGACGGGTGTGATTGTCGGTCATGCGGCTAAACATCGCGCCGATCTCGGCGAGGTCAAGAGTGGCACCGCCGCCGCTGATGAGGAAGTCCGACAGCGAGTCGCGCTCGGCCGCCACCCGCTGAGCCTGCGACAGGGCCTCTCCCACAAGCCGACGACCCCACAGCGCCAGTCGACCGGCCACCGCCGGGTCGGCCTGAATCGCCGCTCGCACCGTCTCGACCACGAAGGCCGACTGGCCGAGGTCTTCGCACACCTCGGTCACCAGCGCTCGGTCGTCAGGGTGCAGCATCACCGAGATCTCGCGGTAGAAGTCCGAGCCGATGCCATCTCCGACGTACGCCTTCACCAGACCCTCGAGCCAGTCACTGGGCGCGGTGTGCTGGTGAAAGCCGTCAATCGCAGCCACGAAGGGCCGGATCGCCTCCTCGGGGTCGGCGCCCAACTCCACGAGCCGCTCGCGCAGCCGAGTGAAATGCCGATGTTCGGCCGAGGCCATCGCGGCCAAGGCGGCCGCGTCGTTGATCGTGGGGGCGAGCGCGGAGTCGGCTGCGAGGCGCTGGAAGGCCGAGAGTTCGCCGTACGCAAGAACGGCCAACAGGTCAACCACAGCCGCCCGATAATGCGCGTCAGGAACGGTCACGTCGGTCACGAGCGCCAAGCGTAGTGAACGCAGGGTACGCTGGGGAAACAATCACACACCAGGAGCTTCTTCTGACCACCGATCCGGCGTCCGCGCCCGACAGCACGCCTACTCCCGACGAGGCTCCCACCTTCGCCGAACTCGGCGTTCATCCCGCCACCGTCTCCGCCCTCGCTGAGGCCGGTATTCTGCGCGCCTTCCCGATTCAGGCCATGACGCTGCCCCTCGCCCTCGCCGGACAGGACCTCATCGGGCAGGCCAAGACGGGCACCGGCAAGACCCTCGGCTTCGGCATTCCGCTGCTGCAGACGGTTGTCAGCCCCAACGACGAGGGCTACGAGGCTCAGTTCAAGCCCGGAGCACCGCAGGCTCTGGTGATCGTGCCCACGCGCGAGCTCTGCATCCAGGTGGCCAGCGACCTCCAGATCGCCGGCGGCCATCGCGGCGTGCGCGTGCTGGCGGTGTACGGCGGTCGCGCCTACGAGCCTCAGGTCGAGGCCCTACGCCAGGGCATCGAGGTGGTGGTCGGAACCCCGGGTCGCCTCATCGACCTCGCCCAGCAGCGCCACCTCGACCTCTCGCAGGTGCGCGTACTCGTGCTCGACGAAGCCGACGAGATGCTCGATATGGGCTTCCTGCCCGACGTCGAGCGCCTGGTGTCGCAAACTGCGACAGTCCGTCAGACCATGCTTTTCTCGGCCACGATGCCCGGACAGATCGTCAACCTCGCACGCCGCTACATGACGCAGCCCACGCACATCAGGGCCACCGACCCCAACGATGCCGGCGCCACGGTCGATGCCATCGAGCAGCACGTGTGGCGCACCCACCCGCTCGACAAGCCCGAACTGGTTGCCCGCATCCTGCAGGCCGACGGTCGTGGGCTCACCATCATTTTCACGCGCACCAAGCGCACGGCCCAACGTGTGTCCGACGAGCTCACCGAGCGAGGCTTCGCCGCCGGCTCGGTGCATGGCGACCTTGGCCAGGGCGCACGCGAGCAGGCTCTGCGCGCGTTCCGCAACGGCAAGGTCGACGTACTTGTCGCCACCGACGTCGCAGCTCGCGGCATCGATGTGCAGGACGTCACCCACGTCATCAACTACGAGTGCCCCGACGATGACAAGACCTACCTGCACCGCGTGGGTCGCACCGGCCGTGCCGGCGCCTCGGGCGTGGCCATCACGTTCGTCGACTGGGCCGACACCACCAAGTGGCAGGTCATCAACAAGACCCTCGGCCTTGCCTTTCCCGAACCCCTCGAGACGTACTCGAACAGCGCCCACGTTTATACGGGCCTCGGCATCCCCACAACAGCCACCGGCAAGCTTCCTCGGGCGCAGCGCACCCGCGAGGGCCTCGGAGCCGAACAGGTCGAAGACCTCGGCGAGACCGGCAAGCGCCAGCGCTCGGGCGGCTCCGGCGGGTCCTCACGCTCCGGCAGTTCGGGCGGGTCCTCACGCTCGGGCAGTTCGGGCGGGTCCTCACGCTCGGGCGGGTCAGGTGGGTCCTCACGCTCAGGCGGGGGCAGCGCCCGCGCCGCAGAACCTGCGGCCGAGGCTAGCGGCGATCGGCCCGCACGCAGCTCGCGCGGGCCCCGTAAGCGCACTCGCAAGAGCGGGTCCGACGACACCACCGCACCGGCCTCCTGACCCCCTTCTCACGCACGACCCCCTAGGGTTCGTGAGGTGAGCACTCCGCGCGGTCTGGCCCTTCCGGCCACGGTGCGCGCCCTGACGCTTCGGTCCCTCCGTCACCAGCACGCCGTGCTGCTCGCCGAACCCCGGTCGGGGGTCCCCCTCGGCATGGCGGTGCTGGTGCCGGGCTTCACCGGCAGCAAGGAGGACTTCCTCTCAATTCTCGACCCGCTCGCGGCCGGCGGGTTCGCCACCGCCACCTTCGACCAGCGTGGCCAGTACGAGTCGGCGCTCGACGCCGCGTGCCCCGACGGCCAACCCCTGACCCTCGAGCAGCTCGCCGACGACCTCATTGCCCTCGTCGACGTGCTATCGCCCACCTCCCCCGTGCACCTCGTCGGCCACTCCTTCGGGGGGCTGGTCGCGCGCGTGGCCACCATGCGTCACCCCGAGCGAGTCGCGTCGCTGATCCTGATGTGCAGTGGACCTGGGGCCCTGCCCGAGTCTCAGCGCGCACTGCTCGATGCACTCGTCTCGGCCCTGGGAGCCCTTCCCATCGAGACCGTGTGGGAGGCCAAGGAACATCTCGACCGAGCACACGGCATCGCCCCGCTTGACCCCGAGGTGCACGAGTTCATGCACCGTCGTTTCGTGTCCAACGACCCCGTATCGCTGGCCGCGAAAGCAGGCATGCTCACCACCGAGCCCGACCGCACCGACGAGTTCGCTCACGTGCTCAGCGCGCACGGCATCGCCGCCCTCGTCATGCACGGCCAGACTGACGACGCGTGGCCCATCGACGAACAGGAGCGCATGTCAGTGCGACTGCGGGCCGACCTCGTGGTGATTCCCTCGGCAGGACACTCCCCCGCGGTCGACCAGCCCGAAGCCACCGCAGCCGCCCTTCTCTCGTTCTGGAACTCACCCCTTGGTTCACCTTCCCGGGCGGAGTCGGTGTGAGCGCCTCCGAGGATGGGTATCAGGGTGCCGTGACCCTGCGCCTGCGACTACCCGGTGAGCCACTGTCCGCGCGAGAGGCCCGGCGAGCGGTCGCCACATGGGCGGTGACCCGCGGAATCGGCCCCGACCTCGATGACCTTGAACTGGTCACCAGCGAACTGGTGGCGAACGCGGCCGCTCATGGCATGGGCGTGGTCACCCTCGAAGCCGAGGACTCCGGTGACGTCGTGCGCATCCGGGTCACCGACCACGGCACCACCGGGCTCGTGCCTCAAGAGTCCAACTCGAACGACGACAGCGGCAGGGGCCTGCTGATTGTGTCGGCACTGTCGCGCGCCTGGGGCAGCGCTGTCGGCGACGGGGTCACCGAGGTGTGGGCCGAGTTGCTGGTCGCCAGACAGTGAGCGGCGCACCCCGCATCCCCTGCGTGGGGGCCGTCGTGCACGATTCCAGCGGCCGCCTGCTCATGGTGCTGCGGGCGAATGCTCCCGCCCAGGGCACGTGGTCGATCCCCGGCGGACGCCTGCTGCCCGGCGAGAGCCCCGAGGTGGGGTGCGCACGCGAGGTGCGCGAGGAGACCGGCCTCGACGTGCAGGTCGGCGAACTTGTGGGCAGGGTCACCAGGCCGGCACCGGGCGGCGGCACCTACCTCATCGACGACTTCCGGTGCCACGTCGTGGTCGGCACCCCGCTCACCCCCGTCGCCGGCGACGACGCGGCCGACTGCCGCTGGGTGAGCCATCAGGAATTTCGTGGCCTCACGACCTCACCCGGCCTCACCGAGGCACTACGCGGGTGGGGCGCGCTTCCCCAGTAGGACGCAATCACCCACTTCGCAGGGGTGATCCCCTACCGTGGCTGGATGGCAACCATCACACCGACGCCCACGCTTGCGGCGCACGAGTCACATCACGGCACCTTTCCCCGACTTCTCTTCGCGCTCAATGCCGCGTGCGCGTGGGTGGGTCTCCTCATCGGCACCTACAGCAGCGCGCTCGGGCTCTACGACTACCCGCACCCCGACCCCAACCTGCTCGGCAACAACTCCAGCGCGCTAGGCCGACTCATCGACACCTACAGCTACTTCACCATCTTGAGTGTGCTGATGGTGGCAGTCATCATGACGATCATGGCGATCAAGCCGTCGGGCCACGGCCGCGTGTTCAAGGTGTTGCGCCTCGACACGCTGGTGATGATCAGCGTGACCGGAATCATTTTCTGGGCACTGCTAGCCGGCTCCTACACCCCGTTGGGAATCGACGTGATCAGCAACGTGTTCGACCACACGATCACCCCGGTGGTGACGATCGTGGTGTTCTTGCTGGTCGGCCCGCGCAACTGGATTCGCTGGTGGATCATCCCCGCAGCAATCGTGCTACCACTCGTGTGGGTGCTGTACACGCTTGTGCGAGGCTCCTTCATTCACGCCTACCCCTACGGGTTCCTGAGCGTGAGCAACTGGGGTTTGCCGTCGGTGCTCAAGACCACCCTGTTCATCCTGTTGTTCGGAATCTTTTTGGGCCTCATCTACTGGGGAATCGACGCACTGCTGGGCCGCAGGGCACGCGCCTCGCAGGCGTTAGTCGATGCGGCCTCAGCCACGCACACTCACCGCGCCGCGTAGTCCTCAAGTAGCCGTCGGGCAATGATCATGCGCTGAATGTCGGCGGTTCCCTCGCCGATCATCAGCATGGGTGCCTCGCGGTAGAGGCGCTCGATCTCGTACTCCTTGGCGTACCCATAGCCGCCATGAATGCGGAACGAGTCCTCGACGACCTCCTTGCAGAACTCGCTGGCAAGATACTTTGCCATGCCCGACTCGAGGTCGTTGCGCTCGCCGGAGTCCTTCTTACGGGCCGACATGATCATCATCTGGTGGGCCGCCTCGACCTTGGTGGCCATGTCGGCGAGGCGGAAGGCAACCGCCTGGTGATCGGCAATCTGCTTGCCGAAGGTGTGCCGCTGCTGGGCGTAGGCAACCCCGAGCTCGAAGGCCCGCGCAGCAACGCCGCAAGCACGCGCGGCCACGTTGACCCGACCGACCTCGACGCCGTCCATCATCTGATAGAAGCCACGGCCAGCCTGTCCGCCGAGAATGCTCGTGGAGGGTAGCACGAGGCCATCCATGATCAGTTCAGTGGTGTCGACGCCCTTGTAGCCCATCTTTTCGATCTTGCCGGGGATGGTGAGCCCTGGCACCACCTCGCCGAATCCCGACGGCTTCTCGACGAGGAAGGCGGACATGCGCTTGTACACGCTGGAGTCTGCGGGGGCTGCGTCGTCGGTGCGCACTAGTACCGCGACGAGAGTGGACGAGCCTCCGTTGGTGAGCCACATCTTCTGCCCGGTGAGCACGTAGTCGTCGCCCTGACGCACCGCCTTGCTGGTGATGGCTGCGACGTCGCTGCCGCAGTGGGGCTCGCTCATGGAGAACGCCCCTCGCACCTCGCCGGTGGCCATCCGCGGGAGGTAGTGGGCCTTCTGCTCGTCGGTGCCGTGCTGCATCAGCATGTGGGCGACGATGAAGTGGGTGTTGATGATGCCACTCACACTCATCCAGCCGCGGGCGATCTCCTCGACGCACAGCGCGTAGGTCAGCAGCGACTGCCCGAGGCCGCCGTACTCCTCGGGGATCATCAGGCCGAAGATTCCCATCTCCTTCATGCCATCGACGATCGCCTGCGGGTACGTGTCGGTGTGCTCGAGCTCCTGCGCCTGGGGGATGATCTCCCTCTCGGTGAACTCATGCACCGCAGCGAGAATCTCGATCTGGATGTCGTCAAGTCCGTCAGTCTGGCCCAGTTTCGCCATCGGCTTTCCCTTCACGCGAGCGTTTGATTGACCCTCAGTATGAGGCTCCGGACTCACCTCAGCGACTCGGG
>CALQEM020000154.1:0-8201 GCA_943329595.2 Bifidobacterium breve | reverse complement strand
GCCCACGACCGGCGCCCCCTCGTACACGAGCGTCGTCGGAACGCCGGGACGAATTCTGCATGTGGTCACCAATTCACTTCCCCTCACCCGCGCCGGGTACACCATCCGCACCCAGGAGCTCGTCGCCGCCCAGAGGGCCCTCGGCCTCGACGCCCAGGTCGTCACGCGCCTCGGCTACCCGGTTACAGTCGGCCACCTCACGGCCGGCGCCTTCGACAGGGTTGGCACTGTGCCGTACCACCGGCTACTGCCCCTGACACCCCTGCCGGCCCATCCGGTTGCAGCTCTCCGGGCCCACGCCACGGCCCTCGAGGGATTCGTGAGGTCGACTCGGCCAGCACTCCTGCACGCCGCCACCAACCATCTCAACGGACGGGTCGCCCACGAGGTCGCACGGCGCACCGGACTCGCCTTCGCCTACGAGGTACGCGGCTTCCTCGAGGACTCGTGGCTCGCTCGGCACGGCGACCAGCCAGGGGCACCAGCCACCGACAACTACCTGCGCACTCGCGAGGTGGAGACGTGGGTGATGCACCAGGCAGACCTAGTCACCACGCTCGGCGACGCGATGCGAGTTGAAATCATCGACCGAGGTGTCAACCCCGACAGGGTGGTCGTGGTTCCCAATGGGGTCGACTCCCGGTTCCTCGACTCCGACGACGACGGTAGCGTCGTTCGCGCGCGACTTGGCATCAGACCCGATGAGTTCACGGTCGGGCTGATCTCGACCTTCTTCGACCACGAGGGCATTCCGACACTCATCGAGGCGGTCTCCCTGCTCGCCCGCGACGGACTTCCGATGCGACTGCTTCTGGTGGGCGACGGCCCCCAGCGCGAGTCTCTTGAGCGCCAGATCGCTTCAAGCGGCGTGGCCTCCACCGCGCTTCTGCCCGGCTGGGTGCCGTTCGACGAGATTCCGTCGTGGTACGCCGCTCTCGACGTCTTCTGCGTCCCACGCATTCGCTCGAGGGTGACCGAACTCGTGTCGCCACTGAAACCCATCGAGGCCATGGCCATGCGTAGGCCACTACTGGCCAGCGACGTTGGAGGCCTACGAGAGGTGATTGAGCCCTCGGGCGGCGGCCTCCTGGTGGCCCCAGACGACCCCGAGGCCTGGGCTAACGCGCTCAGAGAGGCTCACTCCGACGAGGGTGCGCGACGCCGGTGGGGCGACTCGGGACATGCGTGGGTGGCCCGTCATCGCACCTGGACTGCCGTGGCCGAGATCGACCGCGCTGCCTACGAGCGGCTGGGCGCTACGTGAGCGCCGCCCGAGTGCTAGTCGTCACGGTGGTGCACGACCCACGCGACGCCCGCATTTACGAGCGTCAGATTAGGGCCCTGCTCGAGGCTGGCGACCAGGTCACCTTCGCCGCCCCCTTCAGCGGCTACGGGGTGGCCCCGCCCTCCGACGTGTTGGCCGAAGACCTCCCGCGCGCGTCAGGACGCAGTCGCGCCGTCGCGATCGTCGAGGCTGGCCGGTTGCTGCACCGGCTGGGTCGTCAGCACGATGCCGTCATCCTGCACGATCCCGAGCTGCTGGTCGCTGCCGCAGGCTTTCGCCATCGCGTCCTGGTGTGGGACGTGCACGAAGACACCGCCGCCGCCCTGTCGCTGAAGGCATGGCTGCCCGAGTCCGCGCGGCCGCTGGTACGCCGCGGGGTCGCGGCCCTTGAGGCCCGTGCCGAGAGGCACCGGAGGCTGATGCTGGCCGAGCCCGGTTACGCCGCACGCTTCCGAACGGCTCACCCTGTGGTTCCTAACACCTCGCGGGTGCCCAGCACGGTGGCCCAGCCCGACACGCGACAGGCTGTGTACCTCGGCCGGGTCAGCATCGAGCGTGGTGGCCTCGACCTGATCGAGGTCGGGCGCCTCCTCGTGCCGCAGAAGTGCTCCCTGGTCATCATGGGCCCAGCTGACGAGCGCATGAGGCCGCACCTCGAGTCCGCTCGGGATGCGGGGTGGATCGACTGGAGCGGATTCGTCGACAACGACCGCGCCCTCAGGCGGCTCGAGGGCTCCGCCGCCGGACTGTCGCTGCTGCACGACGAACCCAATTACCGACACTCGATGCCCACCAAGGTGGTCGAATACATGGCTCGCGGGATTCCAGTCATCACCACCCCGCTCCCACTGGCCAACGAGTTAGTGCAGGCCGCCGACAGCGGCCTCGTGGTTCCGTTCAATGATCCGCCTGCGGCAGCCGACGCTGTCGTGAGGCTTCTCGGCGACTCCGCCCTACGCCACCGACTTGGCGCGGCCGGGCACAGGTTCGCGAGTCAGAACACCAACTGGGAGGTCGACGGCCCCGCCTTCGTCGAACTTCTGCACGGTTGGATCAGCGAGGCAGTGACGCGTCCCGGCTAGGACCGGCCAGCACGCGCCTCCCGCACCGAGGCCACGGCATCAATGAGCACACGGGCACGGGCGTCGAAGGAGTGCAGCGCGGCAACGTGGGCGGCTCGGGCGCGTACCGCGACGTCGTCGCCGAACAGGCTGACTCGATCGGCCTCGTACACCGCGCGTAGTTCCTCGGCACCGGACACCACCGGCACGTCCGGTGCCACCGCATGAAGCCCGCTCACTGGATCACTCACGGCCCGGCCCCCGGCGGCCAGCACATCGAAGAGTCGATTCGACACGAAACCCTGCTCGGCCATGTCGGACCAGTGATCGCAGAGCACGAGTCCGGCTGAGCGATAGAGCGCCCCCAGGCGGTCGTGCTCGACGTACGACCCACGCCACGCCCCCTCGGGCAGCAGGTCCTCCCACCCGGGCCCATAGACCGCGAGGGGCAGCCCCGCCTCCACCGCCCACTCGACCATCGGACGGCCACTGGCCCGCGCCCCTCCGACGAACAGCACCTCGGGACCGGAGTCGGGGGCGGCCATATCAGGGTGGAACAGGGCTGGGTCGGTGGCCTGCAGCAGCATCGAAGCCCCCAGTTCAGCACCCCAGTGAGCACTCGCCGCGAGCACGCGGTCAAAGGTGCCCGCCTCCGCCGCCAGCACCTCGTCGGGGTGGGAGATCACCCAGAGCAGCGACACCTGGGAGTGTGTCGGAGTCCACGGCCGAATGCCGCGCACCAGCAGCGCCACGTTGTCGATGCTGGCGGCCGACCGGTCGAATGCCGGTGCAGCATCGATGACGACCTCCTCGCCGAGGCGTCGGAGGGCCGCCGCGAGATCTCGTGCGAAGTGAGTATCACCCCATCGCTCGCCACGGTCAAAGGGCGGCGCAGGATTCTTGATCGCCCAACGCAGCGCACTGCTCTTCGCCTCACGCAGACGACTCAGGGCATGACCTGCGAGGGGTCGCTGGCCGACGTCCGGCTCATGGGTGAGGCTCCAGCCGAGCATCCGCCAGACCCGCTCGTCGAGCCTCGGCACTCGGTTTGCCCACCTCGCCATGAACCGCGAGAGGTCCATGGGGCGCGACACGAGCGAATCGCCATCCGCCTCGCCCCAGAACACGACCCGCGACTCGGGCACGACCACGAGCGACCTCGCCATGGCACCCTCGGCCAGCCGGAGCGTGAAGTCTGCCAACTGAAGTCCCCCGCGAAGCCGCAGGTTGAATCGGCCGGTCGCCAGCAGGTCATCACGCCGCAGCGCGACGGCGCCGCCCGAGAGAGCCGACACCTCAATGAATTCCGGGCTCGGAACATCCTCTGCCGCGAACCCCCCGAGCACCATCTGAGGGGAGCCGTCGACCGCGCAGAACGTCACTCCGGCTGACCGCACCGAACCACCGCGGTCCATCACGACCGCCGCCGCCGCCGCGACCGTGGGTGACTCAAGTGCGCCGACGAGGGGGGAGAGCCAGCCCGGACGCACCAGCACGTCGGGGTCGAGGACCACCACCAGCCTGGCCGCTGAGGCCCTCGCGATCGACTCCCATGACTCCTGCCACGTGGCCTGCTCTGGCTCGACCAGCACCTGCACCACGTCGCTCGACTCTGCGATGGCGGCTAACCGCAGTGACGCGGCGAGTGGCAGGCCCGCCGTGGTGAGCCAGCAGTCGAGAGCGGGGTCCGACGGTCGTCGTACTTCCTCCAGGCTCGCCACCAGAGTGCGCACCCGGGCAACTCGCCCGCCCCGACGCACCAGCACGAGCACGGTCCCGGGGTCCAGGCTCGGCTCCACCGGTGCCACCGCTCCGATGCCCGACCACGCACGGACCCATCGGGTGAGACAGTCGAGGAAGGTTGAGGGGGTCGGCCACAGGTCGTGAGGAGGAACACCGCGCGGAAGCCCGTGTCGCAGGTAGTGCTGCGGCGGCCCTCCCCTCGATTTCAGCGAGGCCGGCTCACGGTCGACGTACTGGCCCGTGTCGAACAGTCCGTGAGTGGACACCCTCCACTGCTCGGGAGTGCGTAGGTAGTGGGCGAAGGCATCGACTCCGTCGGGCACGGTCCCGCCCGACTCAACGAAGTGGTGGGCGTCGAAGAGAGGATGCGGCGGGATTCCTTGCGCCGCACCCACAAGGAGGTAGTGCCTCAGCGCTCCCCGCCTGTTGAACGACCGCTCGATCACAGCGCAGTACCAGTCGGCGTCGAAACCGCCACGCCGCCGCAGGGTCGCCTCGTCGGCCCTGTGCTGAGCGGTGGCCTCTGAGCGCCAGCGCGAACGGAGGTCGACGGCCATGGCGCAGGTCTAGCACGTCACGAGGCGGCACCGCTCCCCAACCCTCGCATGAGGCACGGGGAGAGACTGCTGACGCCCACCTCGTCGAGGGCGTGGGAGCACCACCCCCGGTGTCGTGCCGGCGGCTAGCGCCCGCGGGCCACGAGCAGTTCAGCGATCTGAACGGCATTAAGCGCAGCACCCTTGCGCAGGTTGTCGTTGCTGACGAACAGCGCGAGCCCGCGACCGTCGGCAACGCTTGAGTCGCTGCGGATTCGTCCGACGAACGACGGGTCGGCGCCAGCGGCCTGAAGAGGCGTGGGCACGTCAGTCAGCACCACGCCCGCGGCCGAACCCAGAATTTCCATGGCCCGCGCGGCCGAAATCGAGCGCTCGAACTCAGCATTGATGCTGAGGGAGTGACCGCTGAATACCGGCACGCGAACGCATGTTCCGGACACGAGCAGATCGGGGACACCGAGAATTTTGCGACTCTCGTTGCGCAGTTTCTGCTCCTCGTCGGTCTCGAGCGAGCCGTCGTCGACCACACTTCCGGCCAGGGGAATGACGTTGAACGCGATCGGCCGCACATACTTGCTGGGCGCGGGCATCGTTACGGACGAGCCATCATGTGCCAGAGCGGTGAAGTCCTGTGTCACTGCGGCCCTGACCTGAAGGGCCAATTCGTCGACGCCGGCGAGACCGCTTCCTGACACCGCCTGGTACGAGCTGATGACGAGCCTACGAAGCCCGGCCTCGCGGTGCAGCGGCATGAGCACCGGCATCGCGGCCATGGTGGTGCAGTTCGGGTTGGCGACGATGCCCTTCGGGATGCTGTTGAGGGCCTCGGGATTGACCTCGCTGACCACGAGCGGCACGTCGGGGTCCATACGGAAGGCCGACGAGTTGTCGATCACAATCGCTCCCGCGGCTGCGAACAGGGGCGCGAGGGCCTTCGAGGTGGCGCCTCCCGCCGAGAAGAGGGCGATGTCGATGCCACTGAGGTCGGCGGTCGCTGCATCCTCGATCACAATCTCGGCACCGCGCCACGACAGCGTTGAGCCCGCCGATCGAGCAGACGCCAAGAGTCGCAAGCTGGCCATGGGCAGGTCACGCTGGTCGAGCAGGTGGCGCATCACGCCGCCCACCTGGCCGGTGGCGCCCACCACCGCGACGACGGGCGGGTTCTTCATCGACCCGTCCCCGCGTACACGACCGCTTCGCCATCGGAGTCGAGTCCGAAGGCCGCGTGCACTGCCTGCGCGGCCTTCTGCGCATCGGCTGCCGCCGTGACAATCGAGATGCGAATCTCCGAGGTCGAGATCATCTGCACGTTCACTCCAGCGTCGGCAATGGCCCGGAAGAAGGTGGCCGACACACCCGGGTGCGAGCGCATTCCGGCCCCGATCAGCGACACCTTGGCGATGTCCTCGTCACTGGCAAGACGCTCGAAGCCGATCTCCGACTGCAGGGCGGTTAGTGCGGCGAGCGCCTTGGCTGCTGAGGCCTTCGGCGTGGTGAAGGTGACGTCGGTGCGTCCGTCTTCCGACACGTTTTGCACGATCATGTCGATGTTGACCTCGGCATCGGCCACGGCCTGAAAGATTGCGGCAGCCTCTCCGGGTCGGTCGGGAACGCCGACAACGGTGATCTTGGCGTCGCCCATGTCGTGCGCCACTCCGGCAATGATCGGCTGCTCCACGGGGGTATCTCCATTCGTCTGGGCCAGCGCCGCCGCAGCGATCGCCGGCAGGTTCGCAGGGTCGGACACGACCCACGTTCCGTTGAGGGGCGAGAACGACGAGCGCACATGGATCGGGAGGGCACAACGTCGTGCGTACTCGACGCATCGGAGGTGCAGCACCTTGGCGCCACTGGCGGCCAGTTCGAGCATCTCCTCGTACGTGAGTACCTGCTGCTTGCGCGCCAGGGGGACGAACCGCGGGTCGGCGCTGAAGACTCCGTCGACGTCGGTGTAGATCTCGCACACGTCGGCCTCGAGAGCCGCCGCAAGGGCCACCGCGGTGGTGTCGGAGCCCCCGCGTCCGAGGGTGGTGATGTCCTTGGTGTCCTGGGCTACCCCCTGGAAGCCAGCGACGATGGGGATGGCCCCCTCATCGAGAGCCGCACGGATACGGCCCGGGGTGACGTCGATGATGCGCGCCCGACCGTGGGCGGCATCGGTGATGAGTCCGGCCTGGCTTCCGGTGTACGAGCGCGCCACCGCCCCCAGGTCGGAAATCGCCATCGCGAGCAGCGCCATCGAGATGCGCTCGCCCGCGGTGAGCAACATGTCGAGTTCTCGGGCCGGGGGCACAGGCGATACCTGCTCGGCGAGTTCGAGCAACTCGTCGGTGGTGTCGCCCATGGCCGAAACCACGACCACCACCTGATTTCCGGCCGCCGCGGTATCGACGATGCGCCGGGCAACCCGGCGCACGCTCTCGGCGTTGGCCACCGAGGAACCGCCGTACTTCTGGACGATAAGGCCCATGGCGAAACTCCTCGAGATCGAGCGGCGGAGGTAACAGCCTATCGGGACCTTCCCGTGGCATCGCACTCGCCCCGATGCGCAGAAGGTGCGCAGAAGATCCGCAGAAACTTCCCAGATCACCACTGACGGACACCGGGACCCGTTACCGGTGATCCGGCCAGCTTATTCAGGGGACAGGTGCCCCGACATGGAAAAGCCCTGCCCAACGCGAGGTCGGGCAGGGCCAGAAGCTTCGCGACTACTTCGCGACGCCTTCCCAGAAGAGTGCTTCTCCCACGGAATTCGACGTGCGGTGAATGCGACCGTCGAGGTGCTGGGAAACCCATACGGCGGCGGCGGTCACCGCGGCCTCGGCCTCGGCGTGCGTCTCCCACACGCTCACCGCGATGAGCGTGACCGGGTCTACCTCGATGAGCGAGGAGGCCTGGAATCCGGGCTGGGCCTTGAAGATGTCGAGAGCGCCCCCGGGAGCCACGACGAGGTTTTTAACGTCGGCAACAGTGCCGTGAAGCACGTCGTACGTGGCAATCCGCAGGTGATTCATGTGGTGTCCATTCTTTGTCGCCCTGGGCGGGCGAGACATTCGGACGATAGCGCATGAACTGGTGACACAGACCCCTCGTGTACGCGGACCACACCCTCGCGCCGCCCAACTCCGCCCTGTCCCGCTCAGCCCGACATCTGAGGCGAACTAGAACTCGATGCGGCGGCGGCCCTCGAATGCGCGGCCGAGCGTGACCTCGTCGGCATACTCGAGGTCGCCTCCTACGGGAAGCCCGCTGGCGAGCCGCGATACGGCGACGTCCATGGGCCCCATGAGCCGGGCGAGGTAGGTGGCGGTGGCCTCGCCCTCGAGGTTGGGGTCGGTCGCGAGGATGACCTCGGTCACTGTTCCGTCGGCGAGGCGAGTCATGAGTTCGCGGATGCGGAGGTCTTCAGGGCCCACCCCCTCGATGGGGCTGATGGCCCCGCCCAGCACGTGGTAGCGCCCCCGGAACTCTCGGGTGCGCTCGATGGCGATGACGTCCTTGCTCTCCTCGACCACGCAGATGATCGTGGTGTCGCGCCGCGGGTCACGGCAG
>CALQEM020000153.1:0-8251 GCA_943329595.2 Bifidobacterium breve | reverse complement strand
TGCGGTGAATACTCGGTCGATCCAGACTGAGTGCACTTCTGCTTCACTGGCGCTGGGTAGGCCGGCGCCGCCGGCGATGAGGGTGTCGGCGAGTTGGGCGAGGCGGGTGCGCTGTTCGGGGGTCAGTGGCAGTGATTCCTGCAGGGTGACGTCGATGTTCACCACGCCACCACCTGGTCGCGGTTGTTGGCGATGTAGGTCGCCGTTCGTTTCGCCACAGCACAGATCGTCGAGGTCGGATTAGTTGCAGTCGAGGTGGTGAACACCGAACCGTCGATGACGAAGAGGTTCGCAACGTCGTGGGTTCGGCCCCATCGGTCAACGACCGAGGTTTGCGGATCGTCGCCCATCTTCGCGGTTCCGAGGTTGTGGCCCGAAGAGAAGTTACGAAAGGTGATCCACGCTTTGGTGGCGCCCGCCGCGTAGTGCGCTTCGATGGCGCGGTTCAGCCCGAAATCCAAGATGCGGTGAGTGTTGTCAGATGTGACGTAGGTGATCTTCGGAGCCGGCAGCCCATCGCTGTCGGTGAGCGTGGGATCAAGTGTGACCCGGTTGTGCTCCTCAGGCAGGTCCTCGGCGTGCACGATCCAGTCGATTGAGTGGCCCACGGACTGCTTCATCTTCAGCGCGAACTGCTCACCCCAGAAGTCCTCATCGCGCACTCCTTCGCCGATGTGCCAGCGGGTGGCCATCTCCAGCGGTCCGCCCGTTCCCATCACGTGCCACTTACTTCCGCGCACGAACCCGCGCGAGATATCGGTCTCGTAAAACTCCATGCACTCGATCTGCGCACCGGCCGGTCCAAGCCAATCCTCGAGATCATCGTCGTACAGACCGATCGCGGAACCGAAGGGGTGCAGCATCAGCCGGCGACCCACGAGATCTGAACTATTGGCCAAACCGTTGGGGAATCGACTCGACTCGCTCATCAGCAACAGCCTCGGCGTTCCGATTCCGTTGGCCGCGACGATGACGACGCGGGCGGCCTGGAACTTCTCATGGCCGTCCTGGAGATAGATGGCGCCATTGGCGCGGCCCTTCTCGTCAAGAGTGATGCGCGCGACGCGTGCTCCTGTTTCCACTTTCGCACCGTGAGCCAAGGCGTCGGGGAGCAGCGTGATGTCTGCGGAGCCCTTCGCGCCGGCAACGCACCCGGTTCGGCACACGCCCAGCCGCACGCACTTCGCCTGGCGGTTGTGGTCGCGAGAAGGAATTGCTGAGTAGCCGGGCCACCAGTGCCAGCCGAGTTTGTTCAGCCCCTCCGCCATGCGACGACCGGTCGGGTTGATGGGGTGCATGGGCAACGGCGGCCCCCCTCCCGGAGGGTAGGCCGTGTTACCCGCCAGACCGGAGACTCCCATGTCGTAGTCAGTCATCGCGAAATAGGGCAGGAGGTCTTCGTAGCTGATTGGCCAGTCGTCGGCGACACCGTCAAGTGTGCGCACCCGGAAGTCTGAGGGGAGGGGCCGGCTCCAGACCCCCGCGAAGTAGACGGTGCTGCCCCCGGCGCCGTTGTACATGTAGACGGGCTGCTCGGAGTCCTCGAGGTTCGTGGGGTAGTCCTCGCGGCGGTCACGCATGTTGGGGTCGGGGTGGTAGCGGTGGTTGTTCCACAGCAATTCGTATTCGGTCTTATCCCCAGGCAGGTCGCCGACGTCGGTCCAGTGGCCCTGATCGAGAACGACGACGCTGAGCCCTTGCTCGGCGAGAGCCTTCGCCGCCGTGGAACCCGAGGCGCCTGCGCCGATGATGAGCACGTCCACCGGGTCGTGCGACACGCTCATGACAGGCTCCCTGAAGGTGGTGGGCGAGTGGCGCTGCGGCTGGTTCCTGTGCATATATTGCGTAGTAACTGCAATCTGTGCACAGTACTCCCGATAGTAGACGCACCTGTGATCGTCGTCAACGTGACGACGGGGTCGTGTTGGGGGGGCCTCAGGGCGTGAGGTGCAGGCCCACCACAGCGAACAGGTTCACCAGCACGCCAACGCCTAGAGCCGCGATCGCACCGAGCGACATCGGCATGACCGGCGACTTCGCTCTGATGTTCAGGAACCACGCCGCGACAACAACACCCACTCCCCACGTACCCGCCCAGGCTGCAGCCGCCAGAGCGCCACCCACGAGAAATCCGATCTCCATCACCTGGAAGATCGCGGTGCGCATCACATCAGCCACTTCGCGGATGCTGGGCCACCGCTCGATCCATCCGATAACTGCGAGAAGCAAGAACACCTCGACGACTCGCAGCACCGCCACCCCGATGGCAGCCGCCCAGACGTTGGGCATCAGAAGCGCAACGACGGGCTCAAGAAAGGTGCCCGTCACCATGGTTCCGGTGACGACTGCGGTGGTGACCTTCATCGGAATGAATGCGAAGGCCCACATCAGCATGACGATTGCGGCAGGCACGGCGAAACCGATGGCGTACAGGTGCGACGACAGCGGATCCATCGCGACGATGCCCCAGTGGTAAGCCGCCCCACCCAGCCCGGCAAGCAGGGCGATCAGAGGGAGGTTGCTCTTGATGCGACGCACGTTGGTGGTGAACAGTTCGTCCTCAGCCTCGTCGTCGTCATCGGCGGTAACCCAGTCCGGAGTCTCGGAGTCATCGTCGTCAACCAGCCAACTCGCCGGCACCTGGTCGGATGCGGGAGTGGCACGGCGTGCCTCACGAACGAGCAGCACGATCATCACCAGAAGTGCTGCGCCGAAGGCCCACACCGGTGGTAATTGCCAGCCGAACTGGCTTGCCGTGAACCACGCGAGGGTCGCCAGGCCAAACGCCACCAGCGCTGGCTTGAAGCCGTAGCGGTAGGCCACGGTGAGAACAGGAAAGAGGAAAAAGGCTTGGGCTACAGGTGCGGTGAACAGGGCCGTACCTGCGGCCATGGGCACTGGCAGATTTGCCATCCCCACGGCGAGGTAGTGCAGTAAGAGTGCGATGCCGGCGCCCCAGGCCGCTCCGAGGATCAGCGATCCGACGACTCCGCCAAGATTTGTTCGGCTCTGCCACCACCGCTTGTCGTATGTAGCTGGCAGTCGCACACCGATGTAGTCGGTCGCGATGTACACCAGATAGATGAGCGGGATGACGGCGCCGACGGAGTAGGGCAGGCCGAAGGCCCAGATGAAGGCGAGTGCCAGGCTGAAGGAGACCTTGGCGACCTGGGCACGGGTCATCTCGCCCGATCGCAGCGATGGCATCAGAGGTCTAAGTCCGTCGTGAAACACACTCACGTTTCGGTTGACCAGAATGGTCGACAGCGCCCCCATGGCCGCAAGGATGGGAACCCCAGGAATGAGCGGAACGGGCACGATCACATCGGCTCCCAGCACGGGAGGCCTCCTCTTCTCGGGACAGTGTTGGCTGTCTAGCTGTCTAGCTGTCTAGCTGTCGAGCTGTCGAGCTGTCTGGGGTCGTCGGGGATGGGTGGCGGTCTACATGTGGCTGCCACCGTTGACGTTTAACTGCGCACCCGTCATGAACGACGAGGCATCGGTGGCCAGAAAGATGACGCTCTCGGCAATCTCGGCCGGGGTGCCGAGTCGGCCGAGAGCCGCTTGACCGGGCATCGCGGCCACGACCTCTGGGGCGAAGTGGTCAAGCATGGGGGTCTCGATACATCCAGGGTTAATCACGTTGGCCCGAATACCCAGCGGGGCCGCGAATTTCGCGACTGACTTGGTGAAGCAGATCACCGCGGCTTTCGACGCGGCGTAACTCGCCCCGCTCGTCGTGCCACCGACGAGACCTGCGCGAGAGCCGATGTTGACAATCGAGCCGCCTCGGGGCATGTGAGGAATGACGGCAGTGCACATCAGCCACGTGCCTCGGACGTTGACATCAAAGACCCGGCTCCAGGCCTCCGGTTCGATCTCATCCATACGACGCGGGTCGACGATGCCGGCGAAGTTGACGAGGACGTCAATGGTGCCTCGAGCGGCAGCGAGCGCTTCGACACCAGCGGTCACGCTGTCAGGACTCGTCACGTCGACGACGAGGGATGTGCCGCCTACCTCCTCTGCGAGCCGGGCGGTGAGCTCGGCACTGATGTCCGCCACACCGACATGGGCACCTTCGGCGGCCAGGGCTCGCACTGTGGCGCTGCCCATGCCACCGGTCGCTCCGGTGACGAGAACGGTTCGGTCGGCAAGTCGGCTCATGTGTGTCTCATTTCGCTAGGCCACGTCGTCGTGGTGGTAGTAGACATAATGACGTTATGATGAGTTACTGTCCAGACACCGAGGAGTTCTTATGCCTGTCCTTGACGTTCTTCGTATCGATCGGATTGCTGCGGTCATTCGCGCAGACCGGGTTCCCGACCCACGCCGACTGGCCGACAGCCTCGCCGCGGGCGGTGTGCGTCTGGTTGAGTTCACCTTCACGACGCCTGACGTGGTGGCCGTGATCGCGGCCGCTGCCGGTGGAGACGCCATTGTCGGTGCCGGAACGGTGCTGACGGCCTCGCAGGCGCATCACGCCATTGACGCTGGGGCCGAATTTGTCGTGACACCGGCAGTACTCCCTGAGGTAGCCGACGCGTGTCGTCATCGCGGTATCCCCTTCCTGCTCGGTGCCTTCACTGCAAGTGAGGTGTGGGCTGCGCACGAACTCGGGTCGTCGCTGGTGAAGGTGTTCCCTGCTGGCACTGGCGGACCGAGCCACATCAAGGACTTGCGAGGGCCCTTTCCTCATATCGGGCTGGTCCCCTCGGGCGGCGTGACCCCCGCGAACGCGCGCAGTTTCCTTGATGCCGGAGCAGTAGCGCTGTTCGCGGGCTCGGACCTCGCATCGGCCGCTCTCGTGGAAGCTGAGCGCTACGACGACATCCGTGCCCGCGCCGAGTCATTCCGGGCCGCCGTGTCTAGGTCTTAGCGTTCCCAGATCATGACAGTGGCCGGAACCCTCTCGGGCTCCGGCCACTGCCATCTGATCACCTGTGTGCCGTTAGGCGCACTTGGGCTCGTTCGTCTTGCAGGCCGCCTCCGGCTTCTCCGGCAGCGGCTTGGCCCACGAGTCCTCGTAGCCCTGACGCAGGTTGTTCTGGATCACCGGGAGTGCGGGCACCCCGATCCAGGCCGGAACAGTCTTACCGATGAGCGTGAGCATCATCGCCCGCGCCTCGGCCACACCCTGCTCGTACGGGCGCTGGGCACCAACACCCTTGAGGAACTCCGAGGACGCGAGGTCCGTGGCGGCCTGGTCGCCCAGGTCGATGGTGGTCACGGGCAGGTTCTTGCCCTGAGCACGCAGTGCCGAGATGACACCCTGCGCCGGGCCGTCCCAGACTGCCCAGACACCGTTCACGTCGGGGTTCGCGGTGAGGAAGTTGGCTGCAACGTCGCCGGCCTGGTTCGGGTCGGTGAAGTTGCCTTCCTTGATCTTGATGTCGGGGCGGTTCGCAGCGAACCAGTCCTTGGCGCCCTTCGTGCGCTGGTTGGTCACGAAGAAGGTGATGCCGAAGTCGACGATGCCGACGGTGCCATCCTGCGGGATATAGCAGGACAGCTTCTTGGCTGCGACCTGACCGTTGCCCTGCGAGTCGGCGGAGATGACCGCCTGGTAGTCCTGAGGTGCCTTGAGGCCCTTGGCAGCGTTGTCCATGAAGACCAGCTTGATGCCGGCTTCTGACACCTTCTTGTAGGCCGGAGCGGTGGCGACGTCGTCGACCGGGATCGAGATGATGCCGTCAGGCTGGAGCTGGATCGCGTTCTCGATGTTCGCGATCTGCTTGTCAACCTTGAAGTTGGCCTCGGTGTTGCTGATGATCTCGACGCCGTACTTGCTGAACTCGTCGGTCAGGCCCTTGGTCTGGCCGTTCGGCCAGTCGCCACTGAACTGGAACACAATGGCAACCTTGAACGGCGTGCCGTTCTTGCCGGCCTTGATCGTGGCCGCGTCGGCGTCACTGATCGCAACGTCGTCGGGCGACGCGGCGGGCTCGCCGTTCGGTCCCTGGCCGACGATGCCCGACGGCTGCAGTGCGGGGAGAGCCGTTGCTGCGTCGTCTGCGCAGTAGGCCGGTGTCTCACTACTTGCCGAGCTGGAGGGTTCTGCGCTGGACGAGCTGGAGGCTGAGGATTCTCCGCTCGGTGAGCTGGCGGCGGATGACGATGATGCTCCGCCCGATGAGGCCCCGCAGGCGGCGGTCAGCAGCAGCGCGGCAGCCGTGGGAACCAGAATAATGGCCCGACGGCGCGGGCTTCTCTTGGTCGTGGTCACTGGACTCCTTCGTGGTTTGCCTGCCCGTCGGGGACGAGATCGGCTCGGTACCTGGGTGTCGCGTGCCGGTATCTACCGACGCACGATGTTCGTCACTCTTGTTCGTTTGGTGCATTCCGTGCAGTACATATGCAACATGTGCACATCATGATTGTAGTGCCAAAGTGACGCACTGCACATCACAATGTCGTAACAAGTGCTCGTCACTGAGATCTGCTGGAAACCAGCGAATCACCAGTCGACTGTGTGAAGTATGACACTGAGGCACCTATATCTGTCTAGATTTTTCAGAATTTTGTTTAAAAAAGACTTATTGAGTATCTCCGCCACTCATGAGCTCCGCCCAACTCCCGGCGGGACTGACTCGACGGCTTCGGTGAGGGTGCACAGTCAATCCAGCGATGCGCTCGACCAGGCAGGGGTGTGTGCATTCATTGCAGGATCAATGCACTCACTGCATACTGAGCACCTCGACGCAGTTCTCGATCCCTAGGAGTTCGCGGAACTGTTGCCCCTAGCAAGCGCACCCTACAAACGCACCCAACACAAAGGAGTTCGGCCGTGAGGTATATCGGCGTTGATGAGACTGTTGCCCAGGAGCAACTCGCCGCGGTTGGCGTGCAGTGGCACGCTGTTGACTCCGAGGGCACCGAGGCCGAGTTGGTACTCATCGCGGCCTACCTGCCGGAAGGTGAAAGGCATGTGCGTGGAACCTTCGACGCTGAACCGCCAGCCGCCGGTGAGGAGCACCTAGCGCACTGCGCTTGGCACACGAACAACGTCGATGAGGTACACACCTTCCTCACCGGTCTGGGCATGTTCGAGTTCGTCACTCCCCAGGGAGTGGTCACGGTGCTGTCAGAGTCAGGTGACGTCATGGTGAATCAGGGCGCGGAACACCGGTTCCTGCCGGTGACATCGCAGCGACTGCGACTTCGCCATTCCGGTCCGGCCGACGCTGACTTCGGCTACATCGCCACAGCCACCGTCAATGGGCCGTGGCCCGCCATCGACTGACATCACCCGTGGCTGGGAAGTTGTACGACCGAATCGCGCAACCTGCTGTACTTCCTGCCTTGCCTCGCTGGTTCGGGCCGGGGACGTCATTGTTCTGGCGGGTCCGCTCGGTGCCGGAAAGACCACGTGGGTGCAGGGGCTGGCCGACGGAATGGGAGTGAGGGGGGCGAGCACCTTGCCCCGACGCTGGTGCAGGAGTGCGTGCAGGTCGCGATTGACCGGCCCGCAGGAGCTAACGGCGCGGTAGGTGAGGCCGGCCTCAGGGGGTCACCGTGACGGGAAGTACGGAGCGTGGGGCCGACGCCACTCGGTGATACCGTGTTTGGAATTGTTCAGTCGCAGTGGGTAAGGTGCCGCATATGTCAGGAGATTCGATGGATGCTTCCTCGCTGTCGAGCGCACCTGAGCTGTCTCGACGCGCCTCCCGTCGCCGCAGTGTGATTGCCGTGGGCGGTGCCCTCGTGCTGGTGGCCGTGGCGGCGATTGTCGTGATCGGCATGCGGTCGTCGACCGATGGACTCGCCGGAACTGCTAAGCCGAAGTCCCCGACTTCGTCCGCGCCCGCGACTTCGTCCGCGCCCGCGACTTCGTCCGCGCCAACCAGCACGGTTCCGACCGAGGCGGTGATTGGTCTCACGGTCGATCAAGCCACCACATGGGCCACTGCGCACAACTACACGGTGCGCGTGGTCGAAGTCGACGGTGTAGGACAGGTGGTGACCATGGACTACAACCCCAATCGCATCAACCTCGTGGTCGCGAAGGGTGTCGTTACTTCGGCAAAGATGGGCTGAGCACCGACGAACACCAATCGAGGTCGGGCGCTGCATGACTGGCGGCCGCCAGATCGCAGCCGCGCTGGCTGCGGTACCTGAATAGACGTAGGACAACTAGTGCAGGTGTTTCATTCCTTGTCTAGTCGACGTCACTCACGGTTGGAGGCGTCAGTTGAGAAGTGCCTCCACACGTGTTCGGATGCCTTCTGGAATAGGTCCTCTGCGGCGTCGA
>CALQEM020000152.1:0-8253 GCA_943329595.2 Bifidobacterium breve | reverse complement strand
TGCCAACTCGAAGAGTTCCATGTGCTGCCGATGCACCGGCTGGAACCGGCCGGTCACGCACACAAGCGCCGATATCGGGGTGAGAGGTGAGGTCATTTCCGGCCTCTCAGATGGTGGTGGAACTGGCGGTCACGGTTCCGGGTTTGTGCTCGGGTGTGGGGGCGGTGAACTGACCGATGACGGCAGCCGCGCGGTCACCGCCGTCGTGCAGTTCAGTTAACACGACGTCGACGATCGCTGGGGGAACTGCGAGCAGCAGGCCTCCCGAGGTTTGAGCGTCGGCCAGCAGCAGTTGAGTGTTGTCGGGTAACCCACCCGGCTCGAACCACCCTGTCGACAGTGCATGGGCGAGCGTGCGGCGCGAACCATCGGGTGCACATCCCTCGACGATCAGTTGAGCAACCGTGTCGGCCCCTGCAGCGAGGACGGGCACCGAGTTGGCATGGAGGTGCGCAACGAGACCTGCGGCCTTCGTCATCTCGTGAAGATGACCCAGCAGGCCGTAGCCGGTCACGTCGGTACCGCCGCTGAGGGTGGCGCGGCGGGCGACGTCGGCCGCGTTTGCGTTGAGCCGGATCATCGACTCCACGGCGGCCTCCACCAATCCGGCAGGAGCCAGACCTCGCTTGATCGCGGTGCTCACGATTCCGACTCCGAGTGGTTTGGTGAGGATCAGAAGGTCACCGTTGCATGCACCTCCCTTGGTCAGCAGGTGATCTCGTTCAACCTCCCCGATGCCCACCAGGCCGAACTTCGGAGTGGGGTCATCGATGCTGTGGCCGCCCACGATGAGGGCACCTGCGTCGACGACTGCACGTCGCCCCCCCTCGAGCACCTCGGCAAGCATGGTGCGATCGAGGTCGAGGGGCCAGGCGAGCAAGTTGAGCGCGAGCAGCGGGCGTCCGCCCATGGCATACACGTCAGACAGTGCATTGGTGGCAGCAATGCGTCCCCAGAGGTACGGGTCATCAACCACCGGCGTGCCGAAGTCAGCGGTGACGATCCAGGCTCGACGGTCGTCAATCGCGTACACGGCCGCATCGTCTGGCGCCTGCAGGCCCACCAGAAGATTCGCTGACTCACTTCCCTGTACGCCAGCAGTAGTGCCGATCATGCCGAGTACGTCGTCGAGCATGGCCTGCGGCAACTTGCAGGCGCATCCCCCGCCGGGGGACAGTTGAGTCAACCGCGGCCGAGCCGCACTCGCGTCGTCGCGCTGCAGGCTCACCTCGTGCAGGCTGCTCATCCACTCAACTTTTCCCGGAACCGTCCTCGGGAAATTGCGTTGTATTGGATCTCAGTAGTACCGGCAGGAATGCGGAGATTGCGGGCCACTCGGAACAACTTCTCCTCGGGTGTGCCGATCGCCAGGCCAGCGGCACCGTGTACCTGCACCGCTCGATCGGCCACTCGATAGAAGGCCTCGTCATTGATGACCTTGACCAGGCTGATCAGCCGTGGCGCCTCCCGCGACAGCGGGATGCTGAAAGCTCCCATCTGATCGAGTTCGGCCTGGGCGACCAATGACGTGGCGCGCGCCTGATACGTGTCGAGGTCCATCTGGGCGATGAGGTGCTGCACCGCCTGCAGGTCTGCGATCGGCTTGCCGCCGGACGTTCGCTCGTGCGAGTGTTCGATCGCGCGGGTGACCAGCCAGTCTCCCCACCCCGCGCACATGCCGCCGCGGCACAGCCGCCGCCAGTTAATCCACGACATCGCGAGGGCGAAGCCGCTTCCGATCTCACCCACGCAGCGTTCTGCTGGCAGACGGATGTCATCGAAGTGCAGTTCGCCGGTGAGGCCGTCGTTCATCATGGAGGGGTTGTTGGCTCCGCGCCTGAACCCGGCGTCGTTGGCATCGACGAGGAACATCGACAGCGACTTGGTGCCCGCACCTGGCTGCGTCACGCACGTGACGAGGAACGTGTCAGAGAAGGCGGCGCTGGTGATCCACTTCTTGGTGCCGCTAAGAATCCAGTCGCTGCCATCACTGACCGCGCGTGCGCCCATGGCGAGAAAGTCGGAACCAACGCTGGGCTCGGTATTCGCGAAGCCGGTCGACATCTGGCCGCTCACGATGGGGTCGAGGTACTGCTCTCGAATCGCAGGTGACAGATGCTCGTGCGCGGGGCTGGGTCCCTCGGTCCAGGCGAGCGCCGCAAGGCCGAGGCCGAGGCCGGAGTTTCGGTAGACGAACTCCTCCACGTGATGCATCTCGACCCGGCTGAACCCGCCGCCGCCGAATTCGGTACTGATGTGGGGGGCGTAGAGCCCCAGCGATCCGGCCTGACGGCGTACCTGCCCGCGAGCCTCCTGCACGGCCGGGTGCATGCGCCCGTCGGCATCAAGTGCGGGCACCGCCGACGTGCCGGCCCCCTTGGTCGCCAACTCGGCCTCGATGGGCGCCACGTGGTCGTCGAGGAATCGCGCGAATCGACTGGTGTAGTCGCGCACACGGTCTGTTGGCTCGATACTCAGCCCAATTTCTGTCGGTGCCATGAGGTGTCCTTAGCCTGGTTGGTCGCGGTCAGCGGGCCACAAGTGTGCTCACACGGTACACGGTAGCGAAAAAGATAACAACGTTCAGACACGGATGCCGGTGCCGATGAACCAGCACGTCAGGGGCCAGTTGACTCTACAAATCTGAACGGTGTTATCTAGTGCTATGCCCGTGCCTCCGCCCACCAACTCCGCCGTTGGTGACAGCGCCCACCCACGTGTGTCGAGTGAGGCGGGCGCGTCTCGTCAAGATGCCGTGCGCGCATTCAAGCGGGACTTGATCCGCGACGCTGCCAAGGAGGCCTTCTCGAGGCAGGGCATCGAGTCGGCTACGGTGCGACAGATCGCCGAGATGGCCGGATACACGACAGGGGCGATCTACAATTATTTTCCGGGTGGCAAGGCAGAGTTGTACGCCGAGGTCCTGCGCGACTCGTTGGTGAAACTGCGCACCCACGTGGGAGAGACCGTTGCGGCAGCGCGTGATCGCAATGTTGGCCTCGCCGCAGCCGCACTGACCGGTCTGTGGGAGTTCTACGACACTCACCCGTCGGACTTTGCCCTTGGCTTCTATCTCTACGGGGCTGGGCCGAGGCGAGTGGGGCTGACCCATGACCTCGACAACAAGTTGAACACGATGCTCAACACGGTCATCGACGAAATCGCAGAGTGCCTCGTGATGGATGGCCGCGTGGCGCGCGCTGACGCCCACCACGTCGCTGTCATTCACTCCACCTGGGTGTTCGGGCTGCTCTTGATGAAGACCACCGGTCGGGTGAAGTCCTTGCACGAGGTGGCCGAGTCGATGCTCGTCGACTACCTGCGCATGGTCGAGTCTGGCTAGCTAACCGTGCCGTCGGCAAGGCCTTGCCGAGCGAGTTCATCGTCGATGGGGCGTGCTTCACCATCGGGTAGTGGTGATTCTTTGGTCACTCGGTGACCGTCCCGGGATTCTTTGGTCAATCGGTGACCATGAGCACTCTTGATAGGGTCACTATCCGTGACAACAACCGCCACTGAGTCGGCTCTCACCCCCACCCGTATCCTCACCGGGCGATGGCGACTCATGGCTGCCAGCGCCCTGATGCTGTTCGTGCAACTGGCCCTGATCAGGTGGACGGGCTCCAATCTGATCCACATGTCCTACTTCTCTAACCTGATCCTCCTGGCGTCGTTTCTGGGAATCGGGCTGGGCTTTCTGCGGTCGCGGTACAAGACCGACCTAGGTCGGTTCACGCCGGTCGGATTGCTTCTGCTGATCGCCTTCATCCTCAAGTTCCCGGCGAGCGTGCAGGTCAGCTCCCGGGACCTCATCTTCTTCCACCAGGTCGAGCCAACGGGCCTGCCCACGTGGGTAACCCTGCCGCTGGTTTTCATCGTCGTGGCCGTCACCATGACAGGTTTCGGCGAGATCACCGGGCGCGCGTTCCGCGAGTTCAAGGCGCTCGATGCCTACCGCTGGGACATCGTCGGCTCGATCCTAGGCACGCTCGGCTTCACCCTCATCTCCTTCCTTCGAGCCCCCTCGTGGGTCTGGCCGATCATCACGCTGGTCCTGCTGGTGGCGCTGTACGGACGCCGGTTCCCCTGGATCTCCTGGGTCGCCATGGCACTGGTGGTAGGCGCCACCGTCGTCGAGGCGCTCGCCCCCGGGGTGTCGTGGTCGCCCTATTACAAGGTCACGACGGAGACCAAGCTGCAGGGCACGCCTCAGCAGTGGACTGACATTCATGTCAACGGCATCCCTCATCAGATGGTCATGGACGTGAACGAGCGACTCAAGCTCGAGGGGGTCTATGGCAAGCCCTACGAGCGCGCTTCGGGCAACCCCCTCAACAACGTGCTGATCGTGGGTGCTGGGTCGGGCACCGATCTGGCCCTGTCGTTGGCCAAGGGTGCCATGCACGTCGATGCGGTCGAGATCGACCCACGCATCCAGCAGATCGGCACGCAGATCAATCCGAACCAGCCGTACTCGGATCCGCGCGTGTCGGCCGACATCAATGACGGACGCGCGTTCCTGTCGGGCACCGACACAAAGTACGACCTGATCCTGTTCGCGCTGCCCGACTCGCTGACCCTCGTGTCCGGAGCGAGCCAATTGCGCTTGGAGTCGTACCTGTTCACGCAACAGGCGGTTCAGTCGGCACACGACCATCTCACCGACAATGGTGTCTTCGCGATGTACAACTACTATCGCGAGCCTTGGCTCATCAACCGACTCGCCGGCACGGTCGAGACCGTCTTCGGGCACGATCCCTGCATCGATCAGTTCCCCGGACAATCCCTAGCAGCGATTACCGTCGGAAAGAACGCCGACAACGCCATCTGCGGCACCGGCGTCAACGAGGTGTGGAATCGCGCGTCGGTCGCTGCGACGGGTGGTGAGATCCCTGCCCCCTCCACCGATGATCGGCCCTTCCTGTATTTGAAGGACGCGTCGATTCCCAATCTCTACCTGATCGTCATCGCGCTGATTCTCTTCGCCTCCGCGGTGGGTATCCGGGTCTTCGGTGGGCCGTTCAAGACCATGCGCGGGTATGGCGACCTGTTCTTCATGGGTGCTGCGTTCCTACTGTTGGAAACCCGATCGATCACTACCTTCGCCCTGCTGTTTGGCACCACGTGGCTGGTGAACGCGCTCGTCTTCACCGGCGTTCTGCTTGCCGTGCTCTGTGCCATTGAGGTCACTCAACGGTTGGAGAAGGTCAGCAGGTCGATCCCCCGACCCCTGATCATCGGTGCCCTCTTCATCTCCCTCGGAGTGGCCTTCCTGATCCCCAACTCATCACTACTGTCGCTGGCGGTTCCAGTTCGATTGGTCGCGGCAGTTGTACTGGCCTTCGCGCCGATCTTCTTCGCAAACCTGCTGTTCACCTCACGCTTCAAGGATGCTCCTCACCCAACGGCCGCATTCGCCGCGAACCTCTTCGGTGCGATGGTGGGCGGCTGTCTGGAGTATCTGTCGCTGATCCTGGGGTACCAGCTGCTGCTCGGTGTCGCGGCTCTCCTCTACGTGGCAGCTGTTTTCGTGGGCCAGCGAATCATCACGAAGCAGGGGTCGGCGTCGGTCGCTGCCTAGATTCGCGATCGACCGAGGCCCGCCCCTCCAACCCGAACTTGTGTCAGAACAAGACAATGAATGTCTCGTTCTGACACAAGTTGGGAAAAATGGAGGATTCTCCACCGCCGCGGCCGCACCTCGACAACACCATCTGGGACGTCACCCACCACCTCACGACGACCCTTATCCCACGTCATACCCGAACTTGTGTCAGAACAAGACAATGAATGTCTGTTCCTGACACAAGTTGGGAAAAACTACAGGGCGGGGAACTCGTCGAGGCGGTCGGGCGAATCGTGGCCCGCCTCTACCGCGACCAGCGCGCCGTCCGCTGTTCCAGATGTCGCGCGCGACTGACACGTTGCCCAGAGCACAACGTGCCTCTCGTGAGGTGCCGATGCTTCAGGACTGTTCTCGGAGAGGGGCACAAGCCCCAGCAAGCATGAACCTCTCGTGGGTGGCCAGGGACGGGGTCGAACCGTCGACCTTCCGATTTTCAGTCGGACGCTCGTACCAACTGAGCTACCTGGCCGTGCCGTGCTGTAAGAGGATATCGAACCGCGCCCGAGAGTCGAGCCGAGGGTTCAGTGGCCCAGATGACGCACAGGAATCGCAGTCGGATCGGTGCTGCTCGCCGACCCGCGTCGTGCGAGCCAGCCCATGCCGAGCACAGCGATCACTGCGGCGGAGGCCGTGGCGCCGAGGTCGCCGCCCAGCCCTGACAGGTTCGCCTCGAACAGGATCAGCAGCACGCCGAACACCACCGCCATCGCGGGCATCATCCACCGGCGATCCGCTAGGCGCGTGGCTGAGGTGAGGCCCACGAAACTCGCACCGAACCAGGCGGCCGAGAGCGAGTCGGCGGACAACGTGGTGGCGTGGCTGATTGACACGAACAGGGCGGTGGCGATGAGGGTCGGCAGGGCTGAGGCCATCACGATGCCCCACCCCCGACTCGCCACCAGCCAGTACGTGAGTTGAGCGGCCACCACCGACACGACAACGACAATCACCTCCTGGGCCGGGAGGTACTTCGGAAGGGGCACCATGCCTTCCTGGTGTCCGAGCATCGTGGCGATCCCTGTGGTAATCGCCACCCCGGCGAAGGCCATCGTGCCCATCTTGCCGCCAACACCAACCCACGCATCACGCACCAGCGACCAGATGCACCCCGCCATGACACCGACCAGAATGAGCCACCCGGGTCCCATCACCACGACGGGCGAGGTCATGCCCGCGAAGGCGCCCACATAGAGGCATGCTGAGTCGGAGGCCTTCATGAGCGGGATCACGCGCGGAAGCAGTCCGGCGATGACTCCCACCAGGGCCGCAGCGAACACTGCTGACATGCCCACACTGCGATCGAGCACGGCGACGAGCAGGGTTGCGGCGACGGTGAACAGCACGGCCCGCGGCTCGATCCTGCGGGCCCGTGAATTGGTCGCGACGTCGATCAGACCGATCACGACGAAGCAGCCGAGGGCCAGCAGCACGATGCCGGCGCTGGGAGTGGCGCCCCGCACGAATCCGTCAACGAAGAAGAAAAGCATCAGGGCCCCGAGTGCCACCGACAGCAGTGGGTGCGTGTGTGATGTGCCCGTGGGGGTGACCTCGGGCGTCGCCTGAGGGTCGGGGCTCATAGCGCGCAGTGTGACAGATGCCCCGGCGCAGTGTCACCCAGTGGCGAGGGCGGAGGTGCGCATGAGGCCCCACAGCGCGGCCACATGCTCGCGCTCGGTGCCCTCGACGCCGATCGACACGCGCACCATCCACTGGCCGGCGTGCAGCGACGGGGTGATGAACGCCTTGCCGGTCGCGTTCACGGCCTCGCACCACGCCTTGGTGTGCGCGTCGAGCGCGTCGCCGGACATGCCCGTCGGAACATGTCGAACGCACACGGTCTGCAGCGGCACAGGAGCGATGACCTCCCAGTCGGGCTCGGCGCGCACCTGCTCAGCCAGCCACTGCGCGTTCGCGAGGTCGCGACGCAGCCTCGCCCGAATTGATTCGACGCCGTCGAGGCGCAGGTGGAACCACAGCTTGAGCGCGCGGAATCGCCGGCCGAGGGGGATGCCCCAGTCCTTGAGCTGCACCACGTCGCCGTCGGCAGCCGACTGCAGGTACGACGGGTTGGTCGCCATCACCCGCGTGAGGTGGTCGACGTCGCGCACGTACAGCAGTGAGGTGTCGAGAATCGTGCCCATCCACTTGTGCGGGTTCCACCCCAACGAGTCGGCGCCGTCGATGCCCTCAAACATCCAGCGACACTCAGGTAGCAGCATCGCCGAGCCCGCCATTGCTGCGTCGACGTGCACCCAGGCGCCGAACTCTCGGGCCACCTGCACGATGGCGGCCACCGGGTCGATCGCTGTAGTGCCGGTCGTGCCGATATTTACCACCACCGCAGCGGGAGTTCGCCCGGCGGCCAGGTCGGTCGCCATCGCCAGTCGCAATGCCTCAGGGTCGACGGCAAAGGTGACAGGATCAGTGTCGACGAAGCGCAGGTTGTCATGCCCAAACCCTGCGAGCAGCACGGCCTTGGCCACCGACGAGTGCGACCACGGCGACGAGTACACCACCAGCGGCCGTGGCTCGTCCTGCAGGCCGCCGCGCAGCTCGCTGAAGTTGGTGGCGCGCTCGCGCGCAGCCAGCATGGCCACGAGGCAGCCGGTGGAGGCGGTGTCCTGAAT
>CALQEM020000151.1:0-8565 GCA_943329595.2 Bifidobacterium breve | reverse complement strand
CGCCCAGATCAAGAAGCTCAAGGTCTACGCCGGTCCCCTCCACCCCCACGGCGCCCAGAAGCCCGTGCCCTACGAGATTACTCAGGTTGCCCAGTGAGCAGTGACGTGATGAACGACGACGCCGAACTCGACATCGACGAGGCCGCTGATGGCCTCGACGACGAGCTCACCGACTTTTCCACCGAGACCGTGGCGGCGCCCGCGGCGCCCCGCGACATCGCGATCATCCCCGCCGGTGCCACCGGCCGCCGTAAGGAGGCCGTGGCGCGAGTTCGCATCGTGCCCGGTACCGGGCAGTGGACCATCAACGGCCGCACCCTCGACGATTACTTCCCCAACAAGGTGCACCAGCAGCTCGTCAACGAGCCGTTCCGGATCACCGAGCTTGAGGGACGCTTCGACGTTATCGCGCGCATCCACGGTGGTGGCCCCACGGGCCAGGCCGGCGCGCTGCGCCTCGGCATCGCTCGCTCGCTCAACGACATCGACGCTGAGGAGCTCCGCCCCGCGCTCAAGAAGGCTGGCTTCCTCACCCGCGACGCCCGTATCAAGGAGCGCAAGAAGTACGGCCTGAAGAAGGCCCGTAAGGCTCCGCAGTACAGCAAGCGCTGATCGCGGATGGGCAGGCTTTTCGGCACCGATGGGGTGCGAGGTCTGGCCAATCGTGACCTCACGGCTGAGCTCGCGCTCGACCTCGCGGTGGCTGCGGCTCACATTCTGACTGAAAGTGGGCGGACGGGCGAAAGCGCTCGTCCGCTCGCCATTGTGGGTCGTGACCCTCGGGCATCGGGGGAGTTCCTCGAGGCCGCTGTCGTGGCAGGGCTGGCCAGCGCGGGCGTCGACGTACTGCGGGTAGGGGTGCTTCCGACCCCCGCGGTGTCGTGGCTCACGGCGCAGCACGGTGCCGACATCGGCGTGATGCTCTCGGCCTCGCACAACGCCATGCCCGACAACGGCATCAAGTTCTTCGCGCGCGGCGGCCACAAGCTGGCCGACGAGCTTGAGGACCGCATCGAGTCGCGGCTTCGCGAGCCGTGGGATCGTCCCGTCGGGGCAGCGGTGGGCCGCATCAGCGACCTGGTCGACGCCGGCACCGACTACGTCGCCCACCTCGTCGCGACCCTTCCGAACCGCCTTGACGGCCTGCGCGTGGTGGTTGACTGCGCCAACGGAGCTGCCAGCCGGGTGGGGCCGGAGGCCTACCGCCTCGCCGGTGCCGACGTCATCGAGATTCACTCAAGCCCCGACGGCCTCAACATCAATGAGGGCTGCGGCTCCACCCACCTAGGCGATCTCCAGGCCGCGGTGGTGGCGCATGGCGCTGATGTGGGTGTGGCGCACGACGGCGATGCCGATCGTTTCCTCGCCGTCGACTCCAACGGGTCGGTGGTCGACGGCGATCAAATCCTCGCACTCCTTGCGCTCGCTCTGCGCGACCGCGGCGAGCTGGTGAGCGACACCGTGGTCACCACTGTGATGGCCAACCTCGGCTTCATGCGAGCGATGAGCACCGCGGGCATTGGGGTAGTCGAGACCGCGGTGGGCGATCGATACGTTCTTGAGGCCATGCGCGCGGGCGGGTTTATTCTCGGCGGCGAGCAGAGCGGCCACATCATTATGTCCGAGCACGCCACCACCGGTGATGGCACGCTCACCGCCTTGCACACGCTGGCCCGCGTCGCCGAGCTTGGCCACCCGCTCCACGAGGTGGCGTCGGTAATGGCCCACGTGCCCCAGGTGCTCATCAACGTGCCCAACGTCGACAAGGCGCGGGTTGATGCTGACGATGCCGTTCAGTCGGCGGTGCGCGCTGCTGAGGCTGAACTCGGCGACGACGGGCGCGTGCTGCTGCGACCGAGCGGCACCGAGCCGCTGGTGCGGGTGATGGTCGAGGCCGTCGATGCCCAGCAGGCGCAGTCGGTGGCCGAGTCGTTGGCGGCCGTCGTGGCAGCCTCGCTACCGCTGAACCGCTGAACCCTGGGCCTCTGAACCCTGGGCCTACGAAGCGATGGTGCCCGCGCGCCCCGCGCGGAGCAGGACGCGCAGACGGTCGTTGGCTCGCGACGTCAGTCGACGCTGAATCAGCAGGGTGAGTCCGGCTGCCACCTGAATCGCGACGATGTTCACCAGTAGTTGCTGCATCGAGCCGATCACCTCGTCGGGAATTCGGTACACCAGTGCCACGGCGACGTTGGCGGCTGCCGGAATGGTGGTGACCGAGATGAACACCCCAATGAGCGCGCCAGACTTGGCGGTGGTCAGTGAGATCATGCCGACAACACCCGCGATCATCGCAATGATCACCGAGGGCCATCCCACCTCGTAGATAAACGCGGTTTGCGGCCTCAGCCCGAGGACGGCCTGGCTCTGGTAAATGCCCGTGAGGTGCAGGAAGCCTGCGAGTAACGCGGTGGCGGCGATGCCCGTAAGGAAGCCGACGATGAGGGTAAAGAAGGCGGAGCGTGCCACGGTCCACCGACGACTGGCAATTCCGACCGCGGTAGCGGCGGTGGGTCCGAAGTCGGGTCCGACCACCATGGCGGCCACGATCAGAATCACCGAGTCGGAGAGCACGCCGATTCCGGCAATCATGGTGGCGGCCATCATCAGGATCAGGTAGGTCCCGCTCATCGACGCGTCCTCGCTGGTGCGGTTGCTCACCTCCTCCCAAATCACGGCGTCGATGGGCGAGCCGGGCACGTGAGCCTCGGTGGTCGTGGCAGCGTTCGACAGCACCAGTCGAGGCTCGACCACCGTGAGAGTGCCTTGCTCAGCAACGCCGAGTGAGCGGAGCCGCCCAATCACGTCGTCGCCGGCCTCGCGCACGACACCGACCGAAATCGTGTCGCCGACTGGAATCAGGCTGGAGCCCCGCATGAGCGCGATGGTGACGACACCGGGATGCTCGTCGAGCATCGCGGTGATGTCGCTGGTCAAGTGGCTGGGGGCGACGATTCGTATCTCAAGCACGGCACCATGGTGCCCTATCCGGTGGGTGCCCGGAAGCAGACCTACCGGGCAGTATCCTGATCGCATGTGCGGAATCGTGGGTTACGTGGGCGAGAAGCAGGCGCTATCGGTGGTGGTCGAGGGCCTCAGGCGCCTCGAGTACCGGGGCTACGACTCTGCGGGCGTCGCGGTGGTGAGCGGCAACCGGCTCGAGAGCCGCAAGAAGGCCGGCAAGCTGGCCAACCTCGAGGTACTCCTCGGCTCTGACCCGCTGCCGGCGTCAACCACAGGAATCGGGCACACCCGCTGGGCCACCCACGGTGCCCCCAACGACGTGAACGCCCACCCCCACGTGAGTGAAGACGGCCGCATCGCGGTGATTCACAACGGGATCATCGAGAACTTCGCCGAACTGCGCGCCGAGCTCACCGAAGCCGGTGTGCAGCTCACCTCCGAGACCGACACCGAGGTGGTGGCCCACCTGCTCGCGGCCGAGGCTCCGAGGGTCGGCAGTGATCTGGCTGAGGCGATGCGCCGAGTCTGTCGACGACTTGAAGGGGCCTTCACCCTGGTGGCGATAGACAGCGAGCAGCCCGACCTCGTGGTGGGTGCGCGACGTAACTCCCCGCTGGTGGTCGGCAGAGGCCAGGGCGAGAACTTCATGGCGTCTGACGTGTCGGCCTTCATCGCCTACACGCGCGAAGCGATCGAGCTCGGCCAGGACCAGGTGGTGGCGCTCACCAGTGACTCAATCGTGGTCACCGACTTCGACGGCAGCCCTGCCGAGGTCGTCGAGTTCACCGTGACGTGGGACGCCTCGGCTGCCGAGAAGGGCGGCTACGACACCTTCATGCTCAAGGAGATCTCTGAGCAGCCGCGTGCTGTGGCCGACACACTTCTCGGCCGCGTGGGTCGCGATGGCGTGCTGCAGCTCGACGAGATGCGGTTGAGCGACGTCGAGCTGCGCGGCGTCGACAAGATCGTCATCATCGCGTGCGGTACGGCCTACCACGCTGGTCTCATTGCGAAGTACGCGATTGAGCACTGGACCCGCATTCCGTGCGAGGTTGAGCTAGCCAGCGAGTTCCGCTACCGCGACCCCATTCTCGACCGCCAGACGCTCGTCGTCGCAATCTCGCAGAGCGGCGAGACCATGGACACGCTGATGGCCATGAGGCACGCGCGCGAGCAGGGCTCGCGGGTGCTGGCTATCTGCAACACCCAGGGCTCGACCATCCCACGCGAGAGCGATGCGGTGTTCTACACCCACGCGGGCCCCGAGGTTGCAGTCGCGTCAACCAAGGCGTTTCTGACCCAGGTGGTGGCCTGCTACCTGGTGGCCCTCTATCTAGCCCAGGTACGCGGTAACAAGTTTGGCGACGAGATTGCTGCCATCGTGCGGCAGCTGTCCGATATGCCGCAGAAGATCGACCTCATGCTCGACACGGTGGGGCCGGTGCGCGACCTCGCGCGGCAGTTCGTCGACTCAAGTTCGGTGCTGTTCATCGGCCGCCACGTGGGCTACCCGGTCGCACTCGAGGGTGCACTCAAGCTGAAGGAACTCGCCTACATGCACGCCGAGGGCTTCGCCGCCGGCGAGCTCAAGCACGGCCCCATCGCCCTGCTCGAGGATGGTCTTCCCGTGATCGTCGTGGTGCCGTCGCCTCGCGGGCGCAGTGTCCTTCACGAGAAAATCGTGTCGAACATTCAGGAGGTGCGGGCTCGGGGCGCGCTCACCATCGTGATCGCCGAAGAGGGCGATGAGACCGTGACTCCGTACGCCGACTACCTCATCCGCATGCCCGAGTGCCCCACCCTGATGCAGCCGCTGCTGGCCACCGTGCCGCTGCAGGTGTTCGCGTGTGAGATGGCGACCGCCAAGGGACACGACGTCGACCAGCCGCGCAACCTCGCCAAGTCCGTCACCGTCGAGTAGCGGATGATTGTCGGAATCGGCGTCGACGTGGTTGACCTGCCGCGCTTCGAGCAGACTCTCCAGCGCACTCCCCTCATCGTCGACCGGCTGTTCACCGCTCACGAGCGATTCCGGGCCGACGGCTCAGAGCGCAGCTCGGCATCGCTCGCCGTGCGATTCGCGGCGAAGGAAGCGGTCGCCAAGGCGCTCGGGGCCCCGGGTGGAATGGCCTGGCACGACTGCGAGGTGCAGACGCTGTCGAGCGGTCAGCCGATTCTCAACGTCAGTGGCACGGTGCTTGCGGCCGCCGAACGACTCGGAATCACGCGCTGGCACGTCTCGCTGAGCCACGACGGTTCGGTGGGCTTCGCCACGGTGGTCGCGGAGTCGGACCTGTGAGGGCCGCCTATCGGGTTGACCACATCCGTGCGGCCGAGGAGCGCCTCATCGGCCGCGACGGTGACGAGGCAGTGATGCGGCGTGCCGCGACCGGTTTGGCCGTAGTGTGCGCCCGCTTGGTGGCGGCCACCAGGGGCCGGGTTACCGGTGCTCGGGTCGTGCTGCTCGTGGGCAGCGGAAACAATGGCGGAGACGTGCTGTGGGCTGGCGCCTGGCTGGCCGGGCGCGGTGCCCGGGTGGTGGCGGTCCCCCTCGCGACATCGGTGCATGGCGCTGGGCGCACGGCGCTGCTGGCGGCCGGCGGCAGGCTCCTCGACACGGGCGATACCTCAGGTGCAGAGCGGGAGATCAGGTCGGCCGACCTCGTGGTCGACGGCATCGTGGGCATCGGCGGTACCGGAGCCCTGAGGCCGACTGCCGCTGGGGTGGCAGCGGCGGCACTGCGCAGCGGAGCCCTGGTGGTTGCCTGCGACCTCCCGAGCGGGGTCGACGCCGACTCGGGCGCGGTCGCCGACCGTGACGCTGTGGTGAGGGCCGATGTCACCGTGACCTTCGGCGCGCTCAAGCCCGGCCTGCTGCTGATGCCCGGTGCCGAGTTCGTCGGAATCACGCATCTGGTCGACATCGGACTCGGGGCCGACCTGTTGGGGGTGGGTCCACCCGCCACCCGCGTGCTCCAGGCCGATGATGTGGCCCTTCTGCTGGGCTCACCGGGCGGTGACGACCACAAATACTCTCGCGGGGTCGTGGTGCTGAGCGCGGGGTCTGACGACTACCCGGGGGCAGGCGTTCTGGTGGCGGGCGGAGCGCGCTGTGGCGGTGCCGGCCTTGTGCAGTTCTGCGGGCTGCGCACCGGTGAGGTGTTGTCGCGCTTCCCCGATGTGGTCGCGGGCGAGTCGGCGATGCCGCGGGCGACCGGCGCCGTCGTGGGCCCGGGCCTGTCTGGCACGGCGAGGGATGCCATGGAGTCGCAGCCGCTCGACCTGCTTGAGTCAGATCTGCCGCTGGTGCTCGACGCCACGGCGCTGCGCTGGGCCGCAGAGTCGAACGCGTGGGCCGAGGTGGTACGCCGGCGAGCCGCGCGCGGAGCGGTGACCGTCATGACCCCCCACGATGGAGAGTTCCTCGCCCTCGGTGGCTCCGCCGACCTGCTGCGCCGCGACCGACTCGCGGCCGCCCTCGAGTTGGCAACGTCGTGGGGTTCGGTGGTGCTGCTCAAGGGCGCCACCACCGTGGTGGCGTCGCCGACGGGCCACTCGTGGGTGAACCCCGTGGCCCCACCTGACCTCGCCACTGCCGGCAGTGGCGATGTGCTGGCCGGGCTCGTGGGTTCGTGGCTCGCCGCCGCTGAGGCCCGGCTCGCGTCCGACGGCCGCCGGCTGAGCCTCGATGCCGCGGCCGAGGTGGCGGCCGCTGCGGTGTGGGTGCACGCGCTGGCTGCTCGCCTCGCCGTGGGGGACTCGCGCCAACCGCTGGCAGCCCTCGAACTGATGGAGGCCCTTCCGGCCGCGGTCGGGGTGGCGCGCTCTGGCGAGTACCCCGGTGGGAGGCACTAATGGGCGTGGGGCAGTCGTCCGGTGTACACGGGCGGTCAGCGGGGTGGGTTGAGGTCGACCTCGAAGCGATTCGTTCGAATGTGGCGGCGCTCAAGGAGGCCGCAGGCGTGGCCGAGCTGATGGCGGTGGTGAAGGCCGACGCCTACGGGCACGGACTGGTCGAGTCGGCGGGTGCGGCTCGTGAGGCGGGGGCCGAGTGGCTGGGCGTGGCATTCGTGGCCGAGGCATTGGCCCTGCGGGCCGCGGGAGACACGGGTCGAATCCTCGCGTGGCTGCACACCGCCGACACCGACTTCGAGCCCGCCGTGGCGGCCGGTGTCGACGTGTCGGTCGGAGCAGTTGAGCAACTCGCGGCCGTGGTGGCGGCGGCCCAGCACCTGGGCGTGAGGGCCTCGGTGCACCTGAAGATCGACACCGGGCTCACGCGAGGGGGCGCGACCGCTCTGGAGTGGCCCGCACTGGTGACGGCCGCGGCTGAGGCAGCCATGTCGGGCCAGGTTGACGTGACGGGCATCTGGTCGCACCTCTCGCACGGCGAGCACCCTGGTCACGACACGGTCGACGCGCAGTTGGCGGCCTTCATCGCGGCGTCCGAGGTCGCCTCGCGCGCAGGTTTCGCAGGGGCTCAGCGCCACCTCGCTAACTCGGGGGGCACTCTGGGTCGCGCAGACCTAGCGTTCGACATCGTGCGGCCCGGACTCGCGGTGTACGGCATCAACCCCACCGAGGCGACGAACGCCGTGCGCCTCATTCCCGCCATGTCGGTGCTCACCTCGGTGTCGATGGTGAAGGAGGTCGCGGCAGGGGTGGGTGTGTCGTACGGGCATCACTACACCACGGGCGACAGCACCCGCGTGGCGCTCATCCCCCTGGGCTACGCCGACGGACTGCCGAGGGCCGCTTCTAACCGTGGCCCCCTGCTAGTGGCAAACCAGCGGGTGACCATCGCGGGCTCAGTGTGCATGGACCAGGTCATGGTTGATTGTGGGCCCGGTTCGCTGGTGCGGGTCGGAGACCCGGTGGTCGTACTGGGGCCGGGCAGCAACGGCGAGCCCACGGCAGCAGAGTGGGCGGTGGCATGCGACACGATCGTGTGGGAGATCCTCACCCGCTTCGGAACAAGCCTGCCCCGCCGATTCGTCAACGCTGAAGTTCGGCCGCGGTGAGTCGTCCCCTGCCCCTCGCGCTGCTGGGCCTCGGACTCGCCGCAGCCGCTGGCGCGGCAATGGGGGTGGTGGCCGAGCGCGCCGCTGTGCGGCGCACCCTGACCGTCGACGCGGAGTCCGACCAGCACTTCGGCTCGCTGCGGTCGGCGCCACTGGTGGTTCCGACCGACGACGGTGTGCTGCTGCACGTGGAAATCGATGAGCCCGATATCGATGGGGTGGGGGTCGGCACGCCAGAAGCTGTCCTGACCATCATCTTCACCCACGGCTTCTGCCTCAACCTCGATGTGTGGCACTACCAGCGCCGCGACCTCCGAGGCCGTGACCGACTGGTGTTGTGGGATCAGCGCGGCCACGGCCGCTCGACCGCGGGGCCGCGCTATGGCGCCGCCACCATCGACAGGCTGGGCCTCGACCTCGCAGCGGTGCTCGAGGCGGTCGCTCCCGAAGGGCCGGTCGTACTGGTGGGGCACTCGATGGGCGGCATGACCGTGATGGCCTTGGCCGCGCACGCTCCCGAGCTGTTCAACGGCCGGGTGGTGGCGGTCGCCCTGCTCGGAACGAGTGTCGGCGGGCTGGG
>CALQEM020000150.1:0-8590 GCA_943329595.2 Bifidobacterium breve | reverse complement strand
TCCCCTCTGACATCCCCATCGTGCGCTCGACCGATCGCCGCACGTCCCCTCCTCCTGCGCGTCCGACTCGGGTCGTGCTCAGTTCCCTCGATATCTCCGCCCTGGTAGTTCCGGTGGGCGTCGATGAGAAACGTGCAGTCGTTGTGCCCTCGGATGCCTTCCGCCTGGGCTGGTACAAGTTTGGGCGCTCACCGGCTGAACGAATGGGATCAACGGTCATCGTGGGTCATCGCGACTCGCGAACTCAGGGGCGAGGGGCGCTCTTCCGGCTTGATGAGTTGAATCCCGACGATACTGTCACCGTCACCCTCAGCGACGACACCACGGTGGTGTATCGGGTGGTCGAGCGCCGCTTCTACCTGCGCGATCGCCTGCCCAGCATCCTTTTCGGCCGCGATGGCGCGCCTCGCCTCACTCTCATCACGTGCGGTGGGCCGTACGACCCCGAGCTGGGCTACCGCGACAACCTCGTCGTCACAGCAGTACCGGTGTAGGGGTAGGCCTGTCGTAGTGGCGGCGGGCACCGTGCCGGGAAAACCCCGACACGGTGCCGCTCAGCACTTCAAGCGACCGCTCGACTCAACAGGCGGTGAACCCGCCGTCGACCGGCATCACGGCGCCGTTGGTGTAGGTGGACATGTCGGATACGAGGTACAGCACAGCGTTCGCAATTTCTTCGGGAGTACCGGTGCGACCCATGGGGCAGCCCCACGCATTGCGCGTTTCCTCGGCGTTCAGGTAGTCGAAGTACTCGGCAATCATCGGGGTGTCGATGTAACCGGGACACAGGCAGTTCGTGCGGATGTTCATCGGCCCGTACGTCTTTGCCATCGACCGCGTCAAGTTAATGACCGCGCCCTTAGCGGTGGTGTAGGCGTGGGCGTCGTGGTGGCCCACCATGCCCAAAATGCTGGCCACGTTCACGATTGAGCCGCTTCCCTGCTCGATCATGAGGGGCAGGGCCCGACGTGACGCGTGAACGACCGACCCGAGGTTGATGTCCATGACATGGTTCCAGTCCTCGAGCGGCGACTCCACGATGGGGAGCATGCTCAGGGGGCGCACCGAGCGGTAGCCGTAACCGACGCCCGCGTTGTTGACCAGGCCATCGAGGCGGCCAAACTCGCTGATGGAGGCATCAATGACGCGGCCGACCTGCTCGTCGTCGCTCATGTCGGCGACGACTGCAATCGCCTGGCCACCTGCCGCGACGACCTCTGCGACTGCCTCGTCGAGCGTGGACTTGGTTCGAGCCGCTCCGATGACGTTGGCACCCTCGCGACACAGTGTTGTCATCATGGCCTTGCCGAGGCCGGTGCTGGCGCCCGTTACGACGATTGTCTTGCCGTCCATGAGTCCCATGTGAGTTCCCTTTTTTCAGCTGATGTCGGATACATCGGATGTATGCACATGGTGGGTCACAGGCGGCGATCGGTCAATAGATGGTGGCGGGCCGTGGGCGCTGTACGCCGCTGGGTGGGGAACAATGGCCCACATGCCCAATCGCCTTGCCAAGTCAACGAGCCCCTACCTGCTGCAGCACGCCGATAACCCGGTCGACTGGTGGCAGTGGGGCGACGACGCGTTCGATGAGGCGCGTCGGCGTGATGTTCCGATTTTCCTCAGCGTCGGCTACTCGGCCTGCCACTGGTGTCATGTGATGGCCCACGAGTCGTTCGAAGACGAGGCCACCGCGGCGTTCCTCAACCAGAACTTCGTGAGCATCAAGGTTGACCGCGAGGAGCGTCCCGATGTCGACTCGGTGTACATGGAGGCGACCCAGGCCCTCACCGGCCAGGGCGGGTGGCCGATGTCGGTCTTCCTCGACCACGAGGGTCGCCCCTTCTACGCGGGCACCTACTTCCCGCCCACGCCGCGGCAGGGAATGTCGTCTTTTCCGCAGCTTCTCACAGCCCTCACCGGCGCCTGGACCGACAAGCGGGCCGAACTTGAGGCTGCCGCGCAGCGCATCAGCGAGTCGCTGGCGGGACGTGGTGCGGCTGAGCAGCACGGCACTGCGACCATCGATGCAGCGGCGCTCGACCGTGCCGTCGACATCTTGGAGACGCAGTTCGACGCGGTCGACGGCGGGTTCGGAGGGGCCCCCAAGTTTCCGCCGTCGATGGCGCTCGAGTTCCTGCTGCGGGCCGACGCGCGCACGCGCTTCGGTGGAGTTTTCGACCCCCGCATTCCGTCGATGGTCGAGGTGACCTGCGAGGCGATGGCCCGCGGCGGCATGTATGACCAGCTCGGCGGCGGGTTCGCGCGCTACTCGGTCGACGGCCAGTGGGTGGTGCCGCACTTCGAAAAAATGCTCTACGACAACGCGCTGCTGCTGCGCGTGTACCTGCACTGGTGGCGCTCGAGCGCCTCTCCGCTGGCCGAGCGGGTGGTGCGCGAGACCGCCGAGTTCCTGCTGCGCGACCTGCTGACCGATGAGGGAGGGTTCGCCTCGGCGCTCGATGCCGACAGCCCGCTCGAGCCAGGCGGGCACGCGCATGAGGGCGCCTTCTACGCCTACACGCCGGCGCAGCTGGTGGAGGCGCTCGGTGTAGACGACGGCGAGTGGGCGGCCGAGCTGCTGCAGGTCACCGACACTGGCACCTTCGAGCACGGCAGTTCGGTGCTGCAACTGCGACGCGACCCCGATGATGCCGAGCGGTGGGCCTCGCTGCGCGACACGCTGTTCCAGCACCGGGCCGCGCGCCCGGCCCCCGGTCGCGACGACAAGGTGGTGGCCGCCTGGAACGGCCTGGCCATCGCGGCGCTGGCCGAGGCTGGTGCGCTGCTGGGTGAGGCGGCGTGGGTCGAGGCCGCCATCGGCGCTGCCGATCTGCTTATCAGCGTGCACCTGGGCGGGGCCGACACCGGCGACGGAGCGCTGGGCGACCGACTCGTACGGGTGTCGCGCAGAGGGGTGCCCGGCGCCCATGCGCCAGGCAACCTCGACGACTACGCCGACGTAGCCGAGGGATTCCTGTCGCTCTACTCGGTGACCGGCGACGACGAATGGCTCGCCTTTGCCGGAATCCTGCTCGACGTTGTGCTCGAGCACTTCGCCGACCCTGGGTCGGGCGGCTTCTTCGATACCGCCGACGACGCACCTCCCGTGAGCACCGCGCTGAGGCGCCCCCAGGACCCCAGTGACAACGCGACCCCGTCGGGCTGGACCGCCGCCGCTGGAGCGCTGCTCACCTACGCCGCGCTCACCGGCTCGGCCCCGCACCGCGAGGCGGCGCAGGCCGCGCTCGGAGTGGTGGGCGCTCTGGCGGGGCGTGCCCCGCGGTTTGCCGGCTGGGGACTCGCGGTGGCCGAGGCGCTACTCGACGGCCCCCGCGAGATCGCGGTGGTGGGCGATCCCGACGACGAACTCACGCGCGCGCTGCGCCGGGTGGCCCTCATGTCGAATGCGCCCGGGGCCGTGGTGGCTGTAGGCGACGGCGACGAGTCTCCGGTGGGCCTGCTGCGCGACCGACCTCTGCGCAACGGAAAGGCTGCGGCCTATGTGTGCCGCCAGTTCACCTGCGCGGCTCCCACGTCAGAACCGCGCGCCCTCGCGGCTGAGGTCGGGTCGAGGCTGGGCTAGGTAAGTCGAGCGATTCGTGCGATTCGTGTGATGTGGCGCTGTGCTGCCGTGCCAGCGGGGTAGCCTCTGAGGCATGGGATTGCGCGACCTTGTGTACCGCGTGTATTCGCGGCAGGTTGCTCGAGACATCCCTGAGGAGCGGGTCCCCCGCCATGTCGGCGTCATTCTCGATGGCAACCGACGCTGGGCGGCTGAGCAGTCGGGACCGTCGAGCACCGGGCACCGCGTGGGCGCCGAGAAGATCAAGGAGTTCCTCGGCTGGTGCGACGAGGCTGGCGTCGAGGTCGTCACCCTGTGGCTGCTATCGACCGACAACCTCGACCGCCCCGCGAGCGAAACCATCCCGCTGCTGCGCATTATCGAAAACACCGCCGCGGGCCTGGCAGGTGAGGGTCGCTGGCGCATCAACCCGGTGGGTTCACTCGATCTGCTGCCTGAGACCACCGCCCTCGCGCTTAAGCGCGCGGCCGACGACACCGCTGACGTGCAGGGGCTGCTGGTCAATGTCGCCGTGGGCTACGGCGGCCGGCGCGAGGTAGTCGACGCGGTGCGGTCGTTGCTATCGGAACACGCGAGCATGGGCACCAGCCTCGACGAACTCGCGGCTCTCCTCGACGTCGAGCACATTGCCGAGCACCTGTACACGAGGGGACAGCCCGACCCCGACCTCGTGATTCGCACGTCGGGCGAGCAGCGGCTCTCGGGGTTCCTGCTCTGGCAGAGCGCGCACTCTGAGTTCTACTTCTGTGAGGCCTACTGGCCCGACTTCCGGCAGGTCGACTTCCTGCGGGCGCTGCGCTCGTACGCCGCCCGCCAGCGGCGCTACGGGGGCTGAAGCACGGTAGTCACCCGCCCGACCCCGGCTGTTCACCGCCCGATGGGGTGACGGTGCGGCGTGGCGCGTGGGGGTGTTCCCACGACCGGGCTAGCGTGAAATCGAGGCCCCGGTTTCCCGGTGCCACCCACGAGGAGGTCATCGGTGCGCGAGGTACTTCGAGAGTCCCGACAGCGCACCTTCGTGCTCGACACCAGCGTGCTGCTCTCCGATCCTGGCGCTCTGATGCGCTTCGACGAGCACGAGGTGGTCATTCCGATCGTCGTGATCATCGAACTCGAGGCCAAGCGGACTCACCCCGAGCTCGGCTACTTCGCCCGGGCGGCGCTGCGCCACCTCGACGACCTCCGCGTCGCGTACGGTCGCCTCGACGAGGCGATGCCGGTGGGAGACCTCGGGGGAACTATTCGGGTTGAACTCAACCACGCTGATGCATCGATCCTGCCCGGTGGTTTTCAGTCCAACGACAACGACACACGCATCCTTGCGGTGGCGCGCAACCTGGCGGCTGACGGCTTCGCCGTGACGCTCGTGAGCAAGGACCTGCCCATGCGGGTGAAGGCCTCATCGATCGGCCTCGACGCCGACGAATACCGGGCCGAGATGGTGGCCGAGAGCGGCTGGACCGGAATGGTCGAGATCGACGTGCCGTCGACCGACATCGATGCCCTGTACTCAGAGGGTGTGATCGATCACGACGCGGCCCTCGACCTGCCGTGTCACACCGGCCTCGTGCTGGTGTCCGAGCGAGGACACGCGCTGGCGCGAGTCACGCCCGACAAGAGGATTCGACACGTCCGGGGCGACCGTGAGGCGTTCGGACTGCACGGTCGAAGTGCCGAGCAGCGCATCGCCCTCGATCTCCTGCTCGACCCGGACATCGGCATCGTCTCGCTGGGAGGCAGAGCCGGAACCGGCAAGAGCGCGTTGGCGCTGTGCGCCGGGCTCGAGGCAGTGCTTGAGCGGCGCCAGCACCGCAAGGTCATCGTGTTCCGACCGCTGTACGCCGTGGGCGGGCAGGACCTCGGTTTCCTGCCGGGCAGTGAGAGCGAAAAGATGTCGCCGTGGGGGCAGGCGGTGTTCGACACCCTCGGATCGGTGGCGACCAGCGAGGTGATTGACGAGATCGTCGATCGCGGCATGCTCGAGGTGCTACCGCTCACCCACATCAGAGGACGGTCGCTGCACGACGCCTTTGTCATCGTCGACGAGGCCCAGTCGCTCGAGCGCAATGTGCTGCTCACGGTGCTCTCGCGTATCGGCCGTGACTCGAGGGTGGTGCTCACGCATGACGTGGCGCAGCGCGACAACCTTCGGGTGGGCAGGCACGACGGAGTGGTCGCGGTGGCCGAGCGGCTCAAGGGTCACCCGCTCTTCGCGCACATCACGCTCACCCGCAGCGAGCGGTCGCCCATTGCTGCGCTTGTTACCGAAATGCTCGAGGACTCCGGGCTCGGCCTATAGTCGCGAACCTGATCAGTCGCAGGGGGAACTAGGGGGCTGGGGGACCGACCGGAATGGTCGTCGCCAAGGGGCGCAGCGTCTCGGCGAAGAAGTCGTTGCCTTTGTCGTCGACCACGATGAATGCCGGAAAGTCGCGCACCTCGATGCGCCACACGGCCTCCATGCCCAACTCGGGGAAGTCGAGCACCTCCACCTTGGTGATGCAGTCCTGCGCTAGCCGAGCCGCGGGCCCGCCGATCGAACCGAGGTAGAAGCCACCGTTGGCGTGGCAGGCTTTGGTCACGGCCGCGCTGCGGTTGCCCTTGGCGAGCATCACGAATGAGCCGCCGGCCTTCTGGAACTTGTCGACGTAGCTGTCCATGCGGCCAGCGGTGGTGGGCCCGAACGAGCCTGAGGCAAAGCCCGCGGGCGTCTTGGCCGGACCGGCGTAGTACACAGCGTGGTCGCGCAGGTACTCGGGCATCGGCTCACCGCGGTCGAGCATCTCGCCGATCTTCGCGTGCGCAATGTCGCGGGCCACCACGAGCGGGCCGTTGAGCGACACCCTCGTTTTCACGGGGTACTTCGACAGCTCGGCGCGAACCTCCTCCATGGGGCGGCCAAGGTCGATGCGCACGACATCGTCGTCGAGATGGTCATCGGTGATGTCGGGAAGGTAGTGCGCGGGCTCGGTCTCGAACTGCTCGAGAAAGACTCCCTCGGGAGTGATCTTCGCCAGTGCCTGGCGGTCGGCCGAGCACGACACCGCGATGGCGATGGGCACCGACGCTCCGTGGCGAGGTAGGCGTACCACGCGTACGTCGTGGCAGAAGTACTTGCCGCCGAACTGCGCGCCGATGCCAAACTCGCGGGTCATCTGCAGCACCTCGGCCTCCATGTCGAGGTCGCGGAACGCGTGGCCGGCGGGAGTTCCGTGCACCGGAAGAGAGTCGTAGTAGCGGGCGCTCGCGTACTTGGCGGTCTTGAGCGCGAACTCGGCGCTGGTACCGCCCACCACCACGGCGAGGTGGTACGGCGGGCACGCCGCCGTGCCCAGTGAGCGCAGCGTGGAGTCGAGGAAGGTGCGAAACGACGCTGGATTCAGCACCGCCTTGGTTTCTTGGAAGAGCAGGCTCTTGTTGGCCGAGCCGCCGCCCTTGGCCATAAAGAAGAGGTTGTACTCGAGCGCGTGGTCGGCCCGGGGATCGGCGGCGATCTCGATCTGCGCGGGCAGGTTGGTGCCGGTGTTGCGCTCGTCCCACATGCCGAGGGGTGCCAGCTGCGAGTAGCGCAGGTTGAGCTGCTGAAAGGCGTCGAAAACCCCGCGGCTGATCACCTCGTGGTCGTCGAAGTCGGTGAGCACGTGCTTGCCGCGCTTGCCGCTGACGATGATTGTGCCGGTGTCTTGGCACATGGGCAGCACGCCGCCAGCGGCGATGTTGGCATTCTTGAGAAGGTCGAGCGCCACGAAACGGTCGTTGGGCGACGCCTCGGGGTCGTCGAGGATGTTCCTCAGTTGCTGCAGGTGTCCGGGCCGCAGCAGGTGCTGGATATCGCGCATTGCCTCGCGAGTGAGCAGGGTGATGGCCTCGGGCGACACCGACAGAAACTCGCGGCCCGCCGCCTGCACCACCTCGACGCCGTCGGGAGTCAGGAGCCGGTACGGGGTGGTGTCGGGGCCCAGCGGAAGCAGGTCGGTGTACTCGAAGGTGGCCACGTGGCAAGCGTACCGAGGCCGCCTCTGGTTCGTCGAAGTCGACCGCGCGTGAGGGTTCAGCCTGAGCCGGACGAGCGCCACAGTGCCGTGACGGCATCGGCGCGAGGCAGCGCCGACTGAGCACCCAGGGCGGTGGTGGCCAGTGCGCCGGCCACGCAGGCGCGCTCGAGCGCCTCGGCGATCGGCAGGCCGCGTGCGAGGTCAACCACGAGGCAGCCGCAGAACGCGTCGCCGGCGCCGACCGAGTCGAGGGCTCGCACGGCGGGGGGAGTGGCTCGCGCGAGGGTGACTCCACGCTGCTGCGCGATGGCCCCCTTGCTGCCGAGGGTGACGATCACGATTCCGGTGAAGTCGGCAAGTTGATGCTCGATCGCAGCGTGTTCGCCCTCGTTGGCAATGAGCACATCGGTGCGTGAGAGCAGTTCTTCAGGAATCGCGCGTGCCGGTGCAGCGTTCAGCACCAGCAGCCCTAGGGCGCGCCGAGCGGTGTCGATGAGCACGGCGTCGGGAGCTTCCAGTAGGCATAGCGTGGCGTCGAAGTGGGTGGTGTCGTCGGGCAGCGCGTCGAGCAGGTCGTTGGCCCCGGGTGCTACCGCGATGGAGTTCTCACCCGCGTCGTCGACGCAGATGAGGGCGACTCCGGTGGCGACCCCCAGTCTGACCCGCACCCGCGAAACGTCGACTCCCTCGCCGCGCAGAGCGGCGAGGGCAAGATCGCCGAAGGCGTCGTCTCCGACCGATGCCACCAGATGGGCGAGCGCCCCCAGCCGCTGGGCCGCCACCGCCTGATTGGCCGCCTTGCCGCCCACTGACTGCGTGAAGGCGCCGCCCGAGACCGTCTCGCCGGGCGAAGGAAGGGTGGGCACACGCACCACGAGGTCGACGTTCACACCGCCCACGACACACACGGTGGTGCGGCGCGATACCGCGGTCACTGGATGAGCCTCCGCTCGAGCCGACGCACGGCGAGCACGCGCATAATCGCGGCGAAGATGATGAGCGCAATCAC
>CALQEM020000149.1:0-8643 GCA_943329595.2 Bifidobacterium breve | reverse complement strand
CCCCCGCACGCGGTTGAGGCCCCCGGCGCGTCAGGGGGAAGGCATCGGGAAGGACAGCAAGGTGGCCAGCTCTGCCTCGAGGCCCGCGAGACCGACGTTGATGATCTCGAGCGGCAGGCCAATCCGATCGGCCGCAGCCTCGGCTGCCGCCTCGACCGACGCTGTGCGACGACCCGCGAGCCACACCACGCGCGAGTAGTGGCGAAAGTAGTCGTCGAGCAGTTCGGGGTGTCGATCGAGGCCGAGCTCGGCCACCACGGTGCGTGCGAACGATGACGCAAGGAAGTCGGTGAGCACGTACGTGCCTGGCTCGTCATCGAACACCGCGCGTAGGCGCTCGACCCCGGCGTACACGTCGTAGCAGTGCGATCCGCCGAGTCGGGGCACGCTCCGCGACTCACACACCGCGTCGATGGCCCCGTACGAGCCACAGTCGGCGTACGCCACGGCCAGTGCCGAGTAGCGCGGCGCGAGCTCGCCGAGCAGTCGGTCGACCTCGGGGGCGATCCGCTCTGGCCGGTTGTGCAGCAGCGGGGGCAGCGGGTAGAGGTCGATGTCCCAGCCGCGAGCGTTCGCTATCTCGGTGATGTCGGAACTCAGGGCGCCGCAGGCCACGACCGCGACCGCGCCCGACGACCTAGACGGGGAAGGCGAGCTCATCGATGAACCGATCGTTGAAGTCGGTGCGGTCGCTGAGCTCCATGTAGTGGATCTCATCAAGTAGCGAGTTGGCGCCGTGCCGCTCGGGCAGGCTCAGCAGCACCATCTTGGCGCCCTCGCCGGCCACATTTCCTGCGCTCACGATGCGCAGCACCGGTAGCGCCGGCACGAGACCAATGCTGATCGCGTTGCGCGGCGACAGGTACGTGCCGAACGAGCCAGCGAGCAGCACCTGTTGCACGTCGGCCTCGGTGGCGCCGAACTCCTCAAGAAGCAGCCGCCACCCGGTGCTGATGGCAGCCTTGGCAAACTGCAACTCGCGAATGTCGCGCTGGGTGAGAACCACGGGGTCGCCCCCGGTTTCGTCTTCGGTGGCTAGCAGGAACATACGCTCACCGGCGACCTCCACGAGCCGAGCAGCGAGATCGGGACGCAGCTCGGCGGCGCCCTCGGCCGCAATGTAGCGCCCGCTCGCGTCGATGAGCCTGACCCGTACCAGCTCGGCCACGGCGTCGACCAGACCCGAGCCACAGAGTCCGACAGCCGGAACATCGCCGATCACGCCGCACGCGATGCCGTCGTCGGAGATGACCACCGTCTCGATCGCGCCGGGGGCAGCACGCATACCGTTGCGAATCGACGCCGCTTCGAAGGCCGGCCCGGCCGGAGCAGCGGTGGCCATGAGTCGCTCGCCATCGCCCAGCACGATTTCACAGTTGGTGCCCACGTCGATGAAGAGCCGAAGTCGCTTGTCGCGGTCCATGCCAGAGGCCAGTGCTCCGGCCACGATGTCGCCGCCCACGTAGGCGCCGAGTGCCGGCAGCACAGCGGCACGCGCGGCGGGGTGGAGCGATAGTCCGAAGTCGGTGGCGCGCAGCCCCGGGTAGCTCGCGCTCGCCATGATGAACGGTGCGACGCCGAGGGGCTCAGGGTCGATTCCGAGCAGCAACTGCACCATGGTGGCATTTCCAGCCAGCGTGACCTCGTAGATCTGTCGAGCATCGATGCCACCCTCGGCGCACGTTTCGGCCACGAGCTCGGCAAGCGTCTCGCGCGCGAGTGCCTGAAGCCTGGGGAGGGCCTCGGGGTCGAGCATCGTGGCACTGATGCGGCTGATGACGTCGGCGCCGAAGGGCTGCTGCTTGTTGAGCATCGACGCCACCGCCACCGGCGTGCCGGTGGTGACGTCCATGAGGTTGGCCACCACGGTGGTGGTGCCCAGGTCGATGGCGACGCCGTAGGCGACGGCGGTGGTGTCGCCTGCCTCGAGGCCGATGAGGTCCTCGTCGACGATGACCACCGTGACCTTCCAGTCGGCCGCCCTGAGGTCGCGGCCCAGGGTGGCGATGACGGCCGGGTCGACGCTCAGCTCAAAGTCGTCGACCGCGTCGAGCACCCTCTGCAGGTCGGTGCGCTGGTCGACGAGCGTGGGCTCAACCAACTCGACGTACCGCTTCTGAATCGCCGGCCGCAGAATGACTTGACGACCTACTCCGACGGTGGCCGCCTTGGGGCGGGTGGTGAGCGGGGGAACCTCGATGCGAAGGTCGGAGGCCGCTGCCGCGACGCAGGCGAGTCGCCACCCGTCACGAAGTCGATCGGCGTCGAGCGCGCGGATATCGAGTCGCGAGATCGGAACCGCGCCCTCGGTCACGCGCACGATGCACTTCTTGCACGTTCCGTGCCCGCCACAGGTCGAGTCGATTGCGATGCCGTTCCAGCTCGCGGCATCGAACACCGTGACGCCCGCTGGAACGCGCACAGACTTGCCCGACGGGTCGAAGGCGAGCGTCACCCTCGACGGTGCCGCGGCGAGATCGGGTTGCGACTCCGGCTCGGTGGGGGTGGGTGACGCAGGGGTCACGACGTTGCCGCTGCGGCCTGACGGGCGCGGTGTGCGGCGATCCAGCTAGCGCCCCACTCGTCGGTGCCCTTCATCAGGTCTCCGGCGCGCACTGCCCGCACGATGCTCTCGGTGCGGCAATCCATGATCGCGCTGGTGAGGCCCACGGTCATGGCCATGGGCAGGAACACTGCGGCGATCGTGTGGCGATCGGGCATGCCGAACGACACGTTGGACGCGCCGAGGGTCATGTTGAGGTCGAACTCCTCGCTGATCAGGCGAATGGTCTCCATGGTCTTCCACACCAGCGAAGAGTCGGCGCCCACCGGCATGGCCAGCGGGTCGATGACGATGTCCTCCATCGGGATGCCGTACTCCTGCGTGGCGACCGTCACGATCTTGCGCACCAGTTCGAGGCGCTTGTGCGGGTCGTCGGGAATCTCCTCCTCGTCGTTGGGAAGGGCGACGACAGCGGCACCGTACTTTTTCACGAGAGGAAGGATCTGCTCCATCCGCTCGTCCTCCGCCGTGATGGAGTTGACCAGCGCCTTGCCCTGGTACACGGCGAGGCCGGCCTCAAGCGCTTCGACGACTGACGAGTCGATGCACAGCGGGAGGTCGCAGAGGCTCTGCGCCAAGATCACTGACTTCGCCAGCATGTCGGCCTCGTCGACCAGCGGAGCGCCCATATTGATGTCGAGCATCGTGGCACCGCCGGCCACCTGGCTGAGTACGTCGACCTCCACCGCCGACAGGTCTCCGGCGCGGAGCTGCTCCTGAAACTTCTTGCGCCCCGTGGGGTTGATGCGCTCACCAATGATGCAGAACGGCTGGTCGCGGCCGATGATCACCGTGCGGGTGGCGGAACGGACGACGGTCTGCATGCGGCTCCTTGGCTAGTGGCAACTCTGTGATTGTGTCAGGCGGTGGTGGCGACGACATCAGGACGTAGCCCCAGTTCGGTCACGAGGCGGCCGAGCGAGCCGTCGTGTCGAAAGTCGGTGATATGCAGACCTGCGACACCCGTGAGTGACAGCGCGTGCCGCGACAGCTCGAGCGTGATTTGGTACGACTCCTCTGCGGCGTCGGGGGCTGCCGCTAGTCGGTCGCGAATTTCCTGTGGCACGTCGATTCCGGGAACCCTGTCGTGCATGAATGCCAGCGAGTGCACGCTCTTGGTGAGGCACACCGTGGGCAGCAGGGCCGTGCGGGTGTCGATGCCCCGTTCGACGCATCCGGCCACGAAGGCTGCGAGCCGATCGGGGTGGTAGCAAATCTGAAGCTGTAGGAAGCGAGCACCGGCATCGCTTTTGAGCGCTGCCCGTTCGACGCGGTATTTCAGGGGCGGTGCAGCGGGATTCTCGACGGCGCCCACTAGCAGGGTGGGTGCTGGAGTGAGTGTCCGCCCCGAGAGGTACTGGCCCTGGCCGAGCCGCGTGGCCACCGCGATGAGCTGCGGGCCATCGAGGTCGAACACTCGGCGAGCCTCCGGCTCATCGCCCGCCGTGACATCGTCACCGGTGAGCGCGCAGATGTTTTCAACGCCGAATAGCGCGGCCCCAACGATGTCGGCCTGCAGGGCGAGCCTGTTCTTGTCGCGGCAGACAACCTGCATGATCGGCTCTGCGCCGAGGGTCTTGAGGGCGATCGCGATCGACACGTTCGACGCGTGGGCATGAGCTGCCGGATTGTCGGTGGCGTTGATGGCATCGACAAACGGCAGCATCGGCTCGAGCTTGGCCCGAATCGCTTCGAGCCCGCCGCCGTTGACCGCGGGAAACTCGGCGGTCACGATGGGACGAGTCCGGTTGTCAATGAGCTCGCGGAGGGTCATGCGAGGGGGGTCCGGGCGTGGAACCCCTGGTCGAGCGAGTCGAGATTGTCGACCTCTCCGAGCGAGGACTCGAACTGCTCGTCGTGTGCCGGCCCGCCGGCGCCCAGTGCACTCCAGCCCGCTGGAGTCTGGCGGTCGCGGCCGGTGAACAGGTTGGCCCACGACGCCGTGCCACGCAGCCTGTTGTCGACCGGGGGTCGGAGGTGCGCAAACTCGCGCTCCCATGAATCGGGGTTGACCACCGAGTGCGAGCGACGCTCGGCTTTCAGCCAGACGCACTCCATCTCGGGCTTCACCTCGCACTGGCCATCCTCACGCACCCCACCGCACGGACCGTTGCGCAGCGTCTTGGGACACGTCATGGGGCAGGTCATCCCGGTGGCGTGCAACACGCACTGGCCGCACATGCGGCAGTCCCACACGCGACCTTTCACCACGTGCTCGACCAGTGGGAGTAGCTTCATGGTCAGACAGCAACGCTCGCGCGCTTGGCGGCGATGAGTTCCTTGGCCAGTCGCACCGCGGTCGCAGCGTCGGCTGCGTAGCCATCGGCGCCCACCACGTCGGCGTACTCCTGAGTCACGGGCGCGCCGCCGACCATGATGATGACCTTGTCGCGGAGACCGGCCTTCTCGATGGCGTTGATGGTGGCCTTGAACATGGGCATGGTGGTAGTGAGGAATGCCGACATGCCGACGACGTCGGGCTGGTGCTCCTCGATGGCGGCGATGAACTTCTCCGGCGGGGTCTGCACGCCGAGGTCAATCACGGTGAAGCCGGCCCCCTCGAGCATGATGTTGACGAGGTTCTTGCCGATGTCGTGCACGTCGCCCTTGACCGTGCCCATCACAAAGGTGCCGACGCTCTGGGCTCCGGTCTGGGCGAGCAGGGGACGCAGGATTTCGAGCGCGCCGCTCATGGCCCGACCGGCGATGAGCATCTCGGGCACGAACCAGTCGCCTCGCTCGAATCGCGCGCCGACCTCCTCGAGCGAGGGGATCAGCGAGTCGAACAGCAACTGCTCGGGAGTGAGCCCAGCCTCGAGCCCCTGGTTGGTGAGGTCGAGCACCGCAGGCGCGTTGCCCACCATGGTCTCTTCATACAGAGTCTTGAGGATGTCGTCCGGGGTCATGCGGCACCAGCCCTTCCGGGGGAGGCCAGTCCCGAGCGGGACCGGGTGAGCAGAGTGGAGACCTCAAGGGCCTCCGCCACGAGCTGGGTCCCGATGCGACGCACCACCGCGGGGGTGATGCGCACTGCAGGACCCGACACCGAGATGGCGGCCACGGCGTGATCGTCGTCTCCCATGATGGGGGCGGCGATCGCGATCAGTCCGGGCTCCAACTCGCCGTCGGTCACAGCATATCCACGCTCGCGGGTGAGCCGTAGATCGTCGGCGAGTGCCGAGCGCGAGGTAAGGGTGCGGTCGGTGAGCCGCACCAACCGGCCGGGCGGAAGGGTCGCGCCGTAAGCCAGCAGAACCTTGCCGAGGGCCGAACAGTGGTACGGCACCTCGCGGCCAAGCCAGTTCACGGCGCCCAACATGAAACGCGGGTCGACCTGATCGATCTGCATCACGCCATCGTGGGCCGGCACGGCGAGGTTGATGGTCTCGCCCGTGAGGTTGCCGAGCCGCTCGAGGGCCGGCCGGGCGCAGGAGAGGAGGTCGTCTTCCGGGCTGTGGGTGCGGGCATAGGCCGTGAGAACCGATCCGGGCACGATGTCGGCCGATGCGGTGCGGGCGATGAGGCCGTTGCGCTCAAGGCTCGACAGCAGGCGCGACACGGTGCTCTTGGGCAGGCCGCTGGCCGAGACGAGGCTCGTAAAGCTCACGGGTGCTCCGGCACTGATGACAGTCACGAGCAAGGCGGCGGCACGGTCGACCGCTCGGGCTCCGCTGGCAGGGCTGCTGGTAGACACGTGACTCCCTTCGCCGTGGAGATGTTTCATCATATGGAACCACTGTTCCACGATCGAGTGTAGGATTTTCCCTCACCAGCGGTCAAGGGAAGGAACTCTCCATGTTCGTCAACTCCATGCCCCGATACGAGATCCTGTCTGAGGACGCCATGGCGGTTCTCGATAAGGGGTGGCGCCGACTCGTTTCCGAGATCGGCATCGAGTTCCTCAAGCCGGAGGCCCTCGACCTGTTCCGCGCGGCCGGGATGCGGGTTGAGGAGAACAACGTGTTCCTCGACCCCGACTTCATCCTCGAGCAGGTGGCCAAAGCGCCCTCCGAGTTCGAGCTGCAGGCGCGCAACCGGGCCAACGACGTTCACATCGGTGGCAACCACATGGTGTTCTCGAGCGTGTACGGGCCGCCCTTCGTGATGAAGGACGGCGTACGACGCGACGCCACGATGGACGACTACCGCAACTTCGCCAAACTCGCCCAATCGTTCGATGCGATCGACAGCGTCGGCGGCGTGGTGTGCGAGCCCAACGACGCGCCCCTCGACTCGCGTCACCTCGACATGCTCTACGCCACCTTCACGCTGACCGACAAGATCTTCCAGGGCAATGTGGTCAGCGGAGTCAACGCGGCCGACACCCTCGCCATGAGCGACATCGTCTTCGGCGGTCGCGCGGCAATCGAGGAAACCCCGGTCAGCATCTCGCTCATCAACTGCAACTCCCCGCTGCGCTGGGATGACCGCATGCTCGACGCACAGTTTGAGTATTCGCAGGCCAACCAGCCGGTTATCCTCACGCCGTTCCTGCTGATGGGGGCCATGTCGCCGGTGTCGATCCCAGCGGCGCTGGTTCAGCAAATCGCTGAGGCTCTCAGCGGCATCGCGCTCTCGCAGTTGATCCGGCCAGGCTGCCCCGTGGTGTTCGGTTCGTTCCTGTCGAATATCGACATGCAATCGGGTTCACCGCAGTTCGGCACCCCCGAGTCGGGTATCGGCCTGCTGTGCACGGGCCAGATCGCGCGTCGCTTCGGGCTTCCGTTCCGCACCGGAGGCGGCCTCAACTCGTCGCAGGGCCCCGATGCACAGTCGGCCTACGAATCAATGATGACGATGCTGCCCACCTTCCTGGCCGGCACTAACTTCGTGATGCACTCGGCGGGCTGGCTCGAGGGCGGTCTGGTGGCGAGTTACGAGAAGTTCGTCATCGACGTGCAGATCCTTGAGAGCCTCAAGCACGAGTTCACACCGCTTGAAATAGACGAGGCGTCACTCGCGTTCGACGCGCACGAGGAGGTCGGGCACGGCGGGCACTTCCTGGGCGCCGCGCACACCATGGAGCGCTTCCGCACCTGCTTCTACCGCCCGTTCCTGTCGAGTTCCGACAACTACGAGCGCTGGAAGCGGCTCGGGGCCCGCGACACCGCAACGCGTGCGGGTGAGATCGCCGACAAGAAGATCGAGGAGTTCGAGGCGCCGCCCCTCGACGAGGCGATTCGCGAGGAGCTCGCCGAGTACGTCATCCGCCGTCGCGCCGAGCTGGGCGATTAGGGGGACTGCGTCGGCAGCACCCTGCACGGGCGCGACAAGCGGGGTGCAAGATGGGGCTGTCCAACGCCTGAGGAGAGTTCGTTGACCGATTCGTACGACGTGATCATCGTGGGTGGCGGCTCGGCTGGGTGCGCCCTGGCCAACAGGCTCTCAGCCGATCCATCGACCAGCGTGCTGGTTCTTGAGGCTGGACGGACGGATTTCAAGGCCGACGTCTACCTGCACATGCCCGCGGCCCTGACGTTCCCCATCGGCAACAGGCTCTACGACTGGATGTACTCCAGCGAGCCCGAGCCCTTCATGAACGACCGGCGCATCGCCCAGGGCCGCGGCAAGGTGCTGGGCGGAAGCAGCAGCATCAACGGCATGATCTTCCAGCGCGGCAACCCCCTCGACTTCGAGCGGTGGGCGGCCGACGCTGGCATGGACACATGGGACTACGCCCACTGCCTCCCGTACTTCAAAAAAATGGAGAACTGCCTCGCGGGCGAGGACGAGTGGCGCGGTGGCAGCGGACCGCTGACGCTCGAGCGGGGACCGGTCGAAAACCCACTCTTCGGAGCTTTTTTTGAGGCCGTGCAGGAGGCGGGTTACCCGCTCACCCCCGACGTCAACGGCTATCGGCAGGAGGGCTTCGCCGCCTTCGATCGCAACCTCGTCAGAGGTCGCCGTCTCTCGGCGGCCCGCGCCTATCTTCACCCGGTGATGCATCGCTCGAACCTCACGGTACGCACGCGCGCTCAGGTGGGTCGGGTCGTGTTCGAGGGCAAGCGGGCCGTGGGCGTTGAGGTCATCGGGTCAGGCGGTTCGCGCGAGCGCATCAACGCCACCGAGATCATCCTGTG
>CALQEM020000148.1:0-8706 GCA_943329595.2 Bifidobacterium breve | reverse complement strand
TGATCGACCGGCTCGAAGGTCCAGGCGGTGGCCGCGGTCCAGTCGCACGCGGGAGCGGCGTCGGGCACACGGTCGGGCCAGCCCATGCCGAGAGCGATGGGAAGTCTCATATCGGGAGGGCTCGCCTGTGCCATCACCGACCCATCCACGAACTCAACCATCGAATGCACCATCGACTGCGGGTGCACCACAACATCGATGCGGTCGAAGGGCACCCCGAAGAGCAGGTGAGCCTCGATGACCTCAAGGCCCTTGTTCATGAGCGTGGCCGAGTTGGTGGTGACCACCGGGCCCATCGCCCACGTGGGGTGGTTGAGTGCCTCGGCGGGAGTGATGCCCTCGAGTTCAGCGCGGGTGCGACCCCGGAAGGGACCACCGCTCGCGGTGAGGATGAGCCGCCGGACCTCAGCGGCCGACCCGCTGCGCAGGCACTGGGCGAGGGCGCTGTGCTCAGAGTCGACCGGCACGATCTGACCCGGACGAGCAAGCGCGGTGACCAGCGCTCCGCCCACGATGAGCGACTCCTTGTTCGCGAGCGCGAGGGTGCGACCGGCACTGAGCGCCGCCAGCGTGGGGGCGAGCCCGATGGAGCCCGTGATGCCGTTCAGCACCACGTCGCAGTTCCAGGCGGCCGCCTCCGACGCCGCGCTCGGCCCCGCGAGGATGACCGGAAGTCGGAACGAGCCCGTCTCGTAGCCACCCTCCTTGGCCGCGGCATAGATGGCGAGCTGCAGTTCCTGCGCGGCGGTGGCCCCGTGTACCGCCACCACCTCGACCGCCCAGCGCACCGCCTGCTGGGCCAGCAGGGCAACGCTGTCGGGAGTGGAACCGCCGGCCGCGAGGCCCACCACGGTGAATCGGTCGGGGTTGCGCCCGATGAGGTCGAGTGCCTGGGTTCCGATACTGCCCGTAGAACCCAGCAGCACCACTCGTCTCGGGCTCGACGGCGGCGTGGGCATGAGCCCAATCTAGTGGCGCTGTGGCTGTGCTGCCGAGCGCCCGCGACCCTATGCTGGCCCCATGACTGACACCGTGATCCCCGCTGCCCACACCATTCCGCAGGAGCGTCGCCTGGTAACGGCCATCCCCGGACCACGCTCGCTCGAGCTGCAGGCCCGCCGCAGCGCGGCGGTCAGCAATGGCGTCGGCGGCACGATCGCGGCGTTCATCACGGCAGCGGGCGGCGGCATCCTCGTCGATGTCGACGGCAACTCGCTGATCGACCTCGGTGCCGGAATCGCGGTGGTCAACGTCGGAAACTCCGCACCGCGCGTTGTCGAGGCCGTACAGGAGCAGGTCGCAGCCTTCACCCACACGTGCTTCATGGTCACTCCCTACGAGGGCTACGTGGCCGTGTGCGAGCAGCTCAACCGCCTCACTCCCGGAGACCACGCCAAGAAGTCGGCACTGTTCAACTCGGGCGCCGAGGCCGTTGAGAATGCCGTGAAGATCGCGCGCGCCTACACCAAGCGTTCGGCCGTGGTCGTGTTCGAGCATGGCTACCACGGCCGCACCAATCTCACGATGGCTCTCACGGCGAAGAACATGCCCTACAAGGAGTCGTTCGGCCCGTTCGCGCCCGAGGTGTACCGCATGCCCATGTCGTACCCGTTCCACGACGGCGGCCGCAAGGGCAACGAGGTCGCCCTCGACGTCATCTCGCGCATCGACAAGGAACTCGGCAGCCACAACGTTGCCGCCCTCATCATCGAGCCGATTCAGGGCGAGGGTGGCTTCATCGTTCCAGCCCCCGGATTCCTCGGCGCGCTGCGAGACTTCGCCACCGACAACGGCATCGTTTTCGTGGCCGACGAGATTCAGACCGGCTTCTGCCGCACCGGCGAGTGGTTCGGGTGCGACGACGAGGGAGTGGTACCCGACCTCATCACCACCGCGAAGGGAATCGCCGGCGGCCTTCCGCTCGCCGCCGTTACCGGCCGCGCCGAGATCATGGATTCCGTGCACGTGGGCGGGCTCGGGGGCACCTACGGTGGCAACCCGCTCGCCTGCGCGGCGGCGCTCGGGGCCATCGCCACGATGGAGGAGCTTGACCTTCCCGCAGCGGCCCGCCGCATCGAGTCGGTGATGCGGCCCCGGCTCGAGAAGATGGCCGCCGACACGGGCGCCATCGGAGACATCCGAGGGCGTGGCGCCATGATCGCGATTGAGATCGTGCGGCCCGGAACCCTCGAGCCCGATGCTGACCTCACCTCGCGGGTGGCCAAGGCCTGCCACGCCCAGGGAGTGGTGGTACTCACCGCCGGAACCTACGGCAACGTGCTGCGCTTCCTGCCGCCCCTGGTCATCGGCGACGCCCTCCTGAGCGAGGGTCTCGATGTGCTCGAGGCCGCGTTCGCCGAGCAGACGGCCTCGTAGTCGGCTTCGCCTGAAGGTCGCGTTCGTTCGTCAGGCTGGGGCGCCTGAGCGCGATAGGTACGTGCTTGGGTGCCCCCGACGCAGAAGGTCAGTACCAGCCGCCCCACCATTGCTGCGGGTCGGTGGAGTCCTGTCGCGCCCCCTGCGCCCGCCAGAACGACCACGCCTTGCAGGGGCTCCCGTAGCGATCGCGGATGTAGCGCAAGCCGACCTCGACCTGAATCTCCGGGGTGGCGCGGTAGGCCGACCACGTGAACCCATACTTCTCGGCGACCCCCACGGTGGTCTGGGGAATCCCGACGTACTGACCGCTCGACTCGCGGAAGCCCCAGTGCGACTCAGCGATCCACATCGGCCTCAGGCAGCCCATCTGGCCGGCACCCCAGCCGTACGCCCTCAGCCTCTGCGCGGCGTACCACCGCGCGTAGCCCGGGGTGTTCCAGGCCTCCGGGGCCCGCGACCGATACGAGACGAAGGCTTCGGGCCCACGTTCGCCAGTGTTGCCGCCGCCAGCGACCGCCGTGAGCGCCGCGTAGGTACGCGGACCCACTCGATTGGTGGGCCCCAGCCCGGGGTGGGCGCGCTTGAAGCGCAGCACCGCGTCAGCGGTCGTGCGGCCGTAGAGGCCCAGTACATGACGGCCGATCACGTAGCCGTGGCGCACGAGGGCACGCTGCACGACCACCACCTGAGGCCCGCGCGACCCGATCTGCAGCACCATCTCGGAGGGGAAAGCGGGCAGCGCCGCTCGCACGAAAGCGGGCGGAGCCGCGGTGGGAGCGACGACTACCGGAGCTGCCACCGACGTAGTCACCAACGTGGGGCCCGCCACCAATGCGCTGAATGCCGCGACGCACGCCACCGCCCTCGAAACCTGCCGAGCACGGTCCGCGCGGCGGCCTAGTACGCCGTGGTCCATGGCGTCCACCCTCGGTCGATCCAGTTCCGGTAGGCGACGATGTCCTGCTCGGCACAGGTGGCTAGGTGCGGGCGTCCGGCGAAGGCAAGTCCGCCAAGACTGAGCCATTCGTCGATGTCGAGCTGCCACCTGCCCTGGTACTTACCTGACGCGCTGACAATTCTGCAGTTGCCGCCCGACTCGCGCACCACGACCTTGCAGCCCATGCGCGAGCGCACGAACTGGCTCAGGGTCACCCCGCGCCGGGCCGACTCCGACGTGCGCGCGGCCGCGGTGGTGGTGGGGTCGGTGCCGCCGATCGACAGACATTGCTCGATGCGTGTGAAGCGCGGTGAGGTGGTGGGGGCCGGTGAGGCTGGAGTAGTCGCACTGCTGCGCGTGATCGAGGCATACGTACGGGGGCCCACCATGTTCGAGGGGCCTAGCCCAGGATGGGCCGTCTTGTATCGCTTGACCGTCGCCGCGGTGGTACTTCCGTAGACCCCCGGCGTGTACTGGCCGATCACCCAGCCCCGACGCACAAGCGCGCTCTGCACAGCACGTACCTGCGCGCCGCTGGTTCGGCACGGATCGGGGATCGACGCGCAGGTGGTGGCCAGCACGAGGTTCGACGGGAAGGCAGGAACGGTCAGGCGCACCGCTTCGGGGGCCATCACAGCCGCTGCAGGCGAGACCGCCGACAGCGACGCGACAACCGCCAGCACCAGTGCCCCCGAGGAGGCAACCAGCCGTGGAGCGAGGCGACGTTGCATGGTGCGACGCTAACCGGCGGCGCGGGCAACGACACCCTCGAGTTGTCCGACTATCGGGACACCTAGGGACTGAGGGCCCATAACATGTGACTCAGGTCACACTCTGATTCTCAGTAACCGGGAATCTACGAGTCGAACCCCAACCCCACGCGGTCAAGCCCGCGCAGCCAGAGGTTGCGTCGACCACCACCTCGGTCGGCTCGGTCGAGTGATCGGCGGGTGAGCGAGATTCCCACCGAGCGCAGGGGCTCGGGCGGGAAAGGTAGTGGCTTAGTGCGCACCATCTCGAGGCGGGTGCGCTCGGTGTCGAGCCCGTCGATGAGGTCGAGCAGCACGTCGGCCCCGAATCGCGACGCCCCCACACCAAGCCCGGTGAAGCCGGTCACGTAGCCGAGGCGCCCGCCGTGGGCTCGACCCCAGAAAGCCGAGAACCGCGAGCAGGTGTCGATGGCCCCACCCCAGGCATGCGTGAAGCGCAGCCCGCGCAGCTGGGGGAACGTCTCGAAGAAGTGAGTGGCCAGCCTCAGGTACGAGTCGTGGTCGTTGTCGAGGTGCGGTCCGAACCCGTTGTTCCAGTGGTACTCCGCGTCGTAGCCGCCCCAGAGAATGCGACCGTCGTCGGTGAGCCGGTAGTAGTGAAACTGGTTGCCGCAGTCGCCAATGCCCTGCCGGTAGCGCCACCCGACGGCGTCGCGCTGCTTGTCGCTGAGCGGCTCGCTCATTAGCACGTAGTCGTACACAGGCACCACGTACGACGTGAGCCTGCGCAGCAGGGGCGGAAACGCGGCGGTGGCCAACGCGACCCGGCGGGCCCTTACTCGCCCGAGCGGGGTGCGCAGCACCAGGGCGGAGCCATCGTCGTTAATGGCGGTGACCGGCGACTGCTCGTGAATGCGAACACCGGCATCGAGGCACGCCTGGCGCAACCCCCAGGCAAGCCGGGCCGGGTTCACGATCGCGGTGCCGTGCCTATCGAGCACACCAGCGAGGTAGAGAGGGGAATCGACGAGCGCGCGCACCTGCTCGCGATCGAGGAACTCGGCGTCGATGCCGTAGCGGGCACCCACCTCGGCCTCCTCACGCAGGTCGTTAACCTGATGCTCCTCGAAGGCCACATCGAGGGAGCCCGACCTCACGAAGTCGCAGTCAATGCCGTAGCGCCCCACCGACTCCTCGATGGCGTCGAGGTTCTCGTGTCCGAGCCTCACTAGGGTCGCGAGTTCGTCGGGCCATCGGGTGAGCCCATTGCCGAAGCCGTGGGTGATCGAGGCCGCACAGAACCCTCCATTGCGTCCGGTGGCGCCGTGCGCCACCGTGGCCCCTTCAACAAGCACGACGTCGCGCCCGGGGTCGCGCTCAACCGCTCGCAGCGCTGTCCAGAGCCCGGTGAACCCCCCGCCGACCACCACGAGGTCGGCCGACGCCTCGCCAGTGAGGGCGGGCGCGGGAGCAGGGCGCCGAGGGTCGTCGAGCCAGAACGGCATCAGCGTGAGGTCGCGCAGGGAGCCCGCGTGCTCGGCAGACCCGTCGCGGGCGAAGGGCATCGCTAGCTCCGCTGACCAAAGATCGTGCGGTGCCAGTCCTTGCGCACCACGTCGGTCACCTCGACCGACACGTGCTTGACGATCGTGTACTCGTCGAACGAGTAGGTGCTCATGTCCTTGCCGAAGCCCGAGGCCTTCACTCCCCCGTGCGGCATCTCCGACACGATCGGAATGTGATCGTTGATCCACACGCAGCCAGCCTCGATCTCGCGCGAGGCCCGCATACCGCGCGACAGACTGCGAGTCCAGGCCGACGCTGCAAGGCCGAAGGGGGTGTCGTTGGCGAGCGCAATTCCGTCGTCATCGGTGTCGAACGGAAGCACCACCAGTACGGGGCCGAACACCTCGCTCTGCACGATCTCAGAGTCCTGGGCCGCGTCGACGATCAGGGTGGGCTCGTAGTAGGCACCCCCGGAGAGCGCGCCACCGGGCGCGCTGCCCCCCGTGACCACCCGTGCCCCCGCTGCCACTGCCCGCTCGACGAACTCGGCCACCCGCTGCTGCTGACGCCGGCTCACCAAGGGGCCGAGGTCGGTGTTCGCATCGAGCGGGTCGCCGAGCCGCACCGTGCCCATGACGTCGGCCACCCCCGACACGAACGCGTCGTACAGCGGCCGCTGCACGTAGGCGCGAGTGGCGGCCGTGCAGTCCTGCCCGGCATTGATCAGGCTTGCGGCCACGGCGCCCTGAACAGCGGCGTCGAGATCGGCGTCGTCGAAAACCACGAAGGGGGCCTTACCGCCGAGTTCGAGGTGCAGGCGCTTGAGTCCCTCAATGGCCAGCGATGCCACCCGCTTTCCGACGGGGGTCGAGCCGGTGAACGACACCATGCGCACGGTGGGGTGCGACACCAGCGCCTCACCCGCGACCGGCCCCTCCCCCACCACCACGTTCACGACACCCGCCGGGATGCCCGCCGCAAGGCAGTCATCGGCGAGCATCAGGGTGGTGAGCGGTGTCATCTCCGAGGGCTTGATGACGATGGTGTTGCCCGCCGCGATCGCCGGCAGAATCTTCCACATCGCCATCTGCAGCGGGTAGTTCCACGGGGCGATCGAGCCCACGACCCCCACGGGCTCGCGACGAATCATCGACGTGTGGGCGCCATCCCACTCGGCGGCCGCCGAACCCTGCAGGTGACGCGCCGCACCGGCAAAGAAGGCCACGTTGTCGACCGAGCCGGGCACATCGAACTCGCGGCTGAGTCTGATGGGCTTGCCCGTCTGCGAGGTCTCGGCCTGCGCGTACTCCTCGGCGCGGGCATCTACGAGGGCCGCCAGCCTGGTGAGGGCGGCCGAGCGCTCGGCCGGGGTCGCGCCGCTCCACCCGGGGAGGGCCGCGGCTGCAGCCGCAACCGCGGCGTCGACATCGGCTACAGACGCGAGGGCGATGGTGGCCACGACGGCTCCGGTCGCAGGGTTGACGACATCGAAGTCCTTGCCCGAGGTTCCCTCGCTGGCGACACCGGCTACATGCAGTCCGTTGATTCGTGATGACATGTCGCGATCGTGTCACGGGGGTTCGCCCGCCACAAGGACACCGTTCACAGCGGGGTCGGGAAGGGTGAGACAGAGGTAGGGTCGTTGTGCTGTCAGACGCCCGTTCCCCGCACGACCACCACCGAGGAGATCGCATGCGCACCATCACCCACTGGATCGACGGAGCCCCCCGCGCGTCGGAGTCAGGTCGCACCTCGCCGGTCTACAACCCCGCCACGGGCGAGGTTCAGGCCGAGGTTGGCCTCGCGAGCCTCGCCGAGGTCGATGCCGCGGTCGCGTCGGCGAAGGCAGCGTTCGTGTCGTGGCGCGCGGCCTCCATCGCACGCCGCACCGAGGTGATGTTCAAGTTCCGCCAGATCGTCGACTCGCGCCGGGCCGAGATCGCCGACCTCATCAGCATCGAGCACGGCAAGGTGCCATCCGATGCCGCCGGCGAGCTCGCCCGCGGCATCGAGAACGTCGAGTTCGCGTGCGGCATCGCGCCGATGCTCAAGGGTGGCTACAGCGAACAGGTCTCCACCGGGGTCGACGTGTACTCCATCCGTCAGCCCCTCGGTGTCGTCGCCGGCATCACGCCGTTCAACTTCCCGGCCATGGTGCCCATGTGGATGTTCGCCAACGCCATCGCGTGCGGCAACACCTTCATCCTCAAGCCCAGCGAGAAAGACCCCTCGGTGGCGATGCTCATCGCCGAGATGCTCAAGGAGGCCGGTCTCCCCGACGGCGTGTTCACCGTGCTGCAGGGCGACAAGGTCGCAGTCGACGGAATTCTCGCGCACCCCGACATTGCCGCCGTGAGCTTTGTGGGCTCCACCCCCATCGCGAAGTACGTGTATTCCACCGGAACCGCCAACGGCAAGCGCGTGCAGGCCCTCGGCGGCGCGAAAAACCACATGCTGGTTCTCCCCGACGCCGACGTCGACCTCGCAGCAGACTCAGCGGTCAGTGCGGCATACGGCTCAGCCGGCGAGCGCTGCATGGCCGTCTCGGTGGTGGTGGCGGTGGGTTCAGTGGCCGACGCCCTCGTCGAGGCCATCGCGGTGCGCCTACCCAAGCTGCGCGTCGGACCCGGCACCGACCCCAACGCCGAGATGGGCCCGCTCATCACCGGCGAGCACCGCGACAAGGTGGCCGGCTACCTCGAATTGGCCCTCTCGCAGGGTGCCACCCTGGTGGTCGACGGCCGAGAGGGTGACTTCCCGTCGCAGGGCTTCTTCCTCGGCGCCTCACTGGTCGACAACGCTGCCCCCGGAATGGCCGTGTACGACGACGAGATCTTCGGCCCGGTGCTCACGGTGGTGCGCGTCGCCACCTACGACGAGGGCCTAGCCCTGATCAACGGGAACAGGTACGGCAACGGAACCGCCATCTTCACCCGCGACGGCGGCGCCGCCCGGCAGTTCCAGTTCGATGTGTCGGTGGGCATGGTGGGCGTCAACGTGCCCATCCCCGTACCGGTGTCGTACTACAGCTTCGGCGGGTGGAAGGCGTCGATCTTCGGCGACACCTCGATCTACGGACCTTCGGGCGTCGACTTCTACACCCGGGCCAAGGTGGTCACGTCGCGCTGGCCCGACCCGGCGACCTCGTCGGTCGACCTCGGTTTCCCGCGCACG
>CALQEM020000147.1:0-8803 GCA_943329595.2 Bifidobacterium breve | reverse complement strand
CTACCTCGACGCAGCCCCTCGCTCGTACTCCGAGCCGATCCCCCTCGGCTCGCTCACGCTCTTCATCTCTCGTGCGTCCGCGTGGCACTACTACGCGCGTCCCACTCTTGGCCGCGACCGGCCCGTGAGCGCCCACGACATCGCGTCGTGCCGCACCGAGATGCGCGAGCGAGGCCTCAGCGAAGCGTTCGAGTGGGTGCACGAGACCGCGCCCGAGATGGCAGCCCTGGTCGAGTCGCTCGGGTTGAGGGCCGGCGCCCACCCCCTGATGGCACTCACTGGCCCACTCCCCGAGTCCGGCCCCGCCGACGTGCTGGCCGAGCACGACCCGCTGCTCGCAGTAGCCGCGGCGGTGGCGGCAGTGGCCTTCGGCGGCGAGGGCCTAGCCGAGCGCGACGGGTTCCTCGAATCGGTCGCTGACGCCACGGCCGTCTCACGCGAACGCATCGCGGCCGGGCTGATGGTCACCGGAGTGGTGCGCGACGGTCTTCACGGTCTTGACGGGGTCGTTTCGAGCTGCTCGTACAATCCCGTGCGCGATCTGCGCGACTTCGCCGGGCGAACCTTCTCGGCAGCGGAACTCGTGGGCCTCGCAACCCTGCCGTCGCATCGCGGGCGGGGACTCGGATCAAGGCTGCTGGTCGAACTCACGCGACACGCACTCGATGCCGGGGCCGACCTGGTTCTACTCAGCGCGGCCGACGACCGCACCGCCCGTCTCTACGAGCCGCTCGGCTTCACCCGCATCGCCACCTTCGGCGACGCCCAGTTCGACTGAGCCTGCAGCCTGCTGCGAGTCGGCTGCGGCTAAAAGCCGAGGCGTCGCAACTGCTTGGGGTCGCGCTGCCAGTCTTTGGCCACCCGCACGTGCAGGTCGAGGTAAACGGGGGTGCCGAGTAGCGCCTCAATCTGCTTGCGCGCCCGCGTGCCCACACTGCGCAGCCGCTCGCCTCGGTGGCCGATCATGATGCCCTTTTGGCTGTCGCGCTCGACGTGAATCTCGGCGAAAATCCGCAGCATCGGCGACTCTGCGGGTCGGTCCTCGACGAGACCCATCTCGTTGATGGTCACGGCAATCGAATGGGGAAGCTCGTCACGCACCCCCTCGAGCGCCGCCTCGCGGATGAGCTCGGAGATGAGCGTCTCCTCGGGCTCGTCGGTGATGTCTCCCTCGGGGTACAGCATCGGCCCAGCAGGCAGGTGCGACACGAGCACGTCGACGAGCTCGCCCACGTTGTCACCACTCAGCGCCGACACCGGCACGATGTCGGCCAGTTCCACCCCGGCCGACTCGGCCGCCGACTGCATCGCCATGAGCTGCTCAGGCATTGCCTCGTGGGCCAGCGCATCGGACTTGGTGACGATTCCGACGATGGGCCGCTTGAGCCCGGCGATCTCACCCAGGATGTAGCGGTCGCCCGGCCCCGGCCTTTCGTCGGCCGCGATACAGAAGCCGATGGCGTCGACCTCGGCCCAGGTGCTGCGCACGAGGTCGTTGAGGCGCTCACCCAGAAGGGTGCGCGGCCGGTGCAGTCCGGGGGTGTCGATGATGATCAGCTGCGCCTCGGGCCGATGCACGATGCCCCTGATGGTGTGGCGGGTGGTCTGCGGCTTAGGTGACGTGATGGCCACCTTGCTGCCCACGAGAGCATTCATGAGCGTCGACTTGCCGGCGTTGGGCCGCCCGATGAAGCACGCGAAGCCCGATCGATGGTCGGTCATGACAGCATCTCCTCGATGATCGCGGCGACGGCACCGTGCCGCACCGACGTGACTCCCTGCAGCCCGTGCCCCACGACGACGACATCGACGACGCGGCGACGGGCAGAGGGATGGCCTGGGTCGTCGGTCACGTGAAGATCCGGGCGAGCTCATCGCCTCGGATGTCGACGACGAGCACCGGCACACCGGCTCCCGCAAGGTCGCGCACCGCCTCAATGCCCAGCATCTCGCCGGCAGCTTCGGCGTCGCCGCACACAACCACCGCCTCGACTCCCCGCGCACCTGACGACACAGCCACGGCGACCGCCAGCTCGAGCGCTGACAGCCGCAGTGAGTCGAGGACAACCGAAGCCGCCGAGTAGGTGCGACCCGTGTCATCACGGAGCGCTGCCCCCTCGCGCGCGTTCACTCGAGAGCGCGCGCCCCGGGCGAGGGTGACCAGCTTCGCCTCATCGGGGTCAGTGGTCGTCATCAACGACTTCCTCCTGCCCGCGGGCCCCATCGCCCACGGGCGTGGCCAGCACGACACCGACCCGGTTGCGCCGACCCGCGGTGCGCTCGGCTCGCAGGCGCCAGCCGTCGATGATGACCTCGGCACCGGGAATAGGGACCCGACCTAGCCGCTTGCCCATGAGGCCACCGACCGTTTCGATTCCCTCTTCCTCTGACTCGATGCTCAGTCCCAGCAGCTCGGCCATATCGTCGACGTGCAGGCGAGCGCTGAGCCTGTAGCCGCCACCGGGCATGGCCTGTACCTCGGGGTCACCGGTGTCGTACTCGTCGGCGATCTCGCCGACGATCTCCTCGAGGATGTCTTCGATGGTGACGATTCCTGCCGTTCCGCCGTACTCGTCGATGACGACTGCGAGGTGCACCCGGCTGGCCTGCATATCGCTGAGCAGCACGTCGACCGGCTTGGTATCGGGCACCACGTACGGAGCACGCATCAACTCGGACACCGCAACGGTGGTCTCGGCCTCAGGGTTGTTGAACAGCCTTTGTACGACGTCTTTGAGGTAGGCGACTCCGACGATGTCATCGACGTCGTCGCCCACCACGGGAATGCGCGAGTACCCCGACCTCAGGCAGAGCGACACCACCTGACGCAGCATCTTGCTCGACTCGATGAACACCATCTCGGTGCGTGGCACCATGACCTCGCGGGCAAGCGTGTCGCCGAGTTCGAAGACCGAGTGAATCATTCGCCGCTCGTCGTCCTCGATCAGCATGTCGGCCTCGGCCTGGTCGACGAGCTCTCGGAGTTCGGCGGTGGTCGTGAACGGGCCCTCTCGATAGCCCTTGCCTGGAGTGATCGCGTTGCCCACGATGATGAGCAGTCGTGTGATGGGCCCCAGCACCGTGGCCAATAGCCTGATCGGGCCGACCCCCACACGCGCGACGCTCTCGGCGTACTGTCGGCCTAAGGTGCGCGGGGCGACCCCGATCACGATGTACGAGATCGCCACCAGCACGACCGTCGTGACGAGCGCGGCCAGCCAGGGTCGGTCGGGCTCGCGCCCCACGGCGTACTGGCCCACCAGCACGATGGCCAAGGTCGAGCACAGTAGCTGCAGCAGCAGCGAGACGTTCACGTAGCGGGCTCGGTCAGCCGCGACCGGCACCAGTCGGTGTGCCCTGCGCGGGTTTTCTTTGCGCAGCTCGTCGACCCGGCTGCGTGAGACCCTGTTGACCGCGGTCTCGAAGGCCGCGAGTACACCGGCAACGGCCAGAAGCAGGGCCGCCCACAGCAAAATCCACGGGTCGGAAATCATGCGGACACCGAGTCGCGCCACTGTGTGAGGAGTTGTTCCTGGAGGCCAAACATCACCGCGTGCTCGTCGGCCTCCTGATGGTCGTGTCCTAGCAGATGCAGCACCCCGTGCGTGAGCAGCAACTCGAGCTCGGCCTCGCGCGAGTGGCCCGCGGCGTTAGCCTGCGCCTGCGCGACCTGCGGGCACAAAATCACATCACCCAGAATTCCTGGCTCGGCTGCCTCACCCGCACTGGGGACCCGCACGTCGTCCATCGGAAAGCTCAGCACATCGGTGGGGCCCGGCTCCTGCATCCACTCGACGTGCAGTTCGGCCATCCGGTCGTCGTCGACCAGCGCCACCGACAGCTCGCACTCGGCATGCAAACCGAGTGTGGACATGAGCCACGCCCCCTGCCTGCACAGCGCCACAACGTCACACTCGACGCCCGACTCGTTCACCACCTCGACTAACTCTCGCGGCTCGTCCGCTTCCGACACCGGACTCACCGTGTTCACCGTGTTCACCGTCGCCCGGGCCGCTTGGGCGTGAGCCCCTTGGCGATGTCGGCCGCCAGCTCGGCGTCGTACACCGCGTACGCGTCGACAATGCGGCCCACCAGCCGGTGCCGCACCACATCGTGGCTGGTGAGTCGGCAGAAGGTGACGTCGTCGACGTCGGAGAGAATTCCCTGCACCACCTGCAGGCCGCTCTGCGTGCCCGACGGCAGGTCGACCTGCGTGACATCGCCGGTGATCACCATCGTCGAACCGAATCCGAGCCGGGTGAGAAACATTTTCATCTGCTCAGGCGACGTGTTTTGCGCTTCGTCGAGAATGATGAACGCGTCGTTGAGGGTGCGGCCGCGCATGTAGGCGAGGGGCGCCACCTCGATGGTGCCGCTGGTCATCAGCCGGGGAATCTTGTCGGGGTCGATCATGTCGTGAAGGGCGTCATAGAGGGGGCGCAGGTAGGGGTCGATCTTCTCGCTGAGAGTTCCGGGTAGGAAGCCGAGCCGCTCACCGGCCTCGACTGCCGGCCGGGTGAGCACGATGCGGTTGACCCGCTTGGCCTGCAGTGCCTGTACCGCCTTCGCGACCGCGAGGTAGGTCTTGCCGGTGCCAGCAGGCCCGATTCCGAACACGATGGTGTGCTCGTCGATGGCATCGACGTAGCGCTTCTGGTTGAGGGTCTTGGGGCGCACCGACTTGCCTCTACTGGTGAGGATGTCGGAGGTGAGCACCTCGGCGGGGCTCACCTCCGCGCTTCCGCGCAGCATGGCCACCGAGCGCTCGACGGCCTCGGGGGTGAGGCTCTGGCCGGTGCGCAACACCACCAGCATCTCGGCGATCAGTAACTCGACGAGCTGAACGTCGTTGGCCGGTCCCGAGACCGTGATCTCATTGCCCCGGGCGAGAATGTCGGTGTCGGGAAATAATGACTCGATGCAGCGAAGCAGCGAGTCACTGCTGCCCACCACCGAGACCATGGGCTGCGACGGCGGCACCACGATGGTCGACTGCACTTCGTGAGTGGAACGTGTCATGAGACGGCCGTTACGGCCTTTCTCCCCTTCGTCGAGCCTTCGCGAAGCACGAGTGGACACTTCATTCTAGGACTCCGGTCATCCGGGAGGCCACGACATTGGCCGACCGCCCAGAACGTGGGCGTGAACGTGGAAGACCGTCTGCCCCCCGTGTGCCCCCGTGTTGAGTACGATTCGGAAGCCCTCGACGAGCCCCTCCTGTTCGGCCACTCGCGCGGCGCCGGCCATCAGCGCGGCAACCCCTGCGGGGTCGGAGGTGGCGAGGTGGGCGATGTCGGGGTGGTGCTGCTTCGGAATGACCAGCACATGCAAGGGGGCCTGCGGGCTGAGGTCGCGGAAGGCCAGCACGTGCTCGTCGTCAAGCACGACGTCAGCCGGAATCTCGCCCTGCACGATGCGACAGAACAGGCAGGAACCCTCGGAACTCACGCTTCCGGACACTACTGCACGCTCCCGTCGCTGACCATCCATCGGCCGGAGGCGGCAAGCAGCACCGCCGCAGCAACCGTTCCGGCGGTGGAGGTACGCAGCACCGTGGGCCCGAGGCGAACGGCCACGGCGCCAGCCGCTTCCAGTGCAGCCGCCTCGTCGGGCGAGATACCGCCCTCGGGGCCGACGACCACCACCACGTCTCCAGAGCGGGGCACCACAACCTCGGTGATGGGAATGTGGGCCTGCTCGTCGAGCACGAGCGCCAGTGAGGCAGCGCGGACGCGCTCGAGAAGGGCCGGCGTCGACACCACCTCCGACAGCACGGGAAAGCGAGCGCGCCGCGACTGCTTGGCGGCCTCGTGCGCCGTGCGCCGCCACCGGGCGACGCCCGCCGACGATTTCTCGCCGGCCCAGCGCACCACGCATCTCTCGGCCTGCCACGGCACTACCTCATCGACACCCACCTCGGTGAGGGTCTCAACCGCGGTCTCACCGCGATCGCCCTTGGCCAGCGCCTGGACGACCACCAGTGTGGGCTCGGGCCGGGGCTCGCGTGTGACCTGCTCGACCTCCACCACCAGCGATGTCGGGTCGACGATTGACGTGACCGTTCCACGGCACCGGGTGCCAGCACCGTCGACCAGCTCGATCGTCTCCCCTACGCGGGTACGTCTGACAGTCACGGCATGCCGGCCCTCGGGCCCCTCGAGCAGTACCGACGCGGAGGCTGCCACTTCCGTGAGCGTGGCCTCACCGACCACGTACACGGGGAGGGTCATTTGGGCCCGAAGGCGCCGCGGAGCCTACCGAGCAGCCCGGGGCCGTCGGCGCTCACCAACAGCTCGGGGTGCTCCTCACCGCGCAGCTCGGCGAGCTCGCGCAGCAACTGTTCCTGACGCTCGTCGAGGCGGGTGGGTGTCAGCACGTCGACATGCACGTGCAGGTCGCCGCGCCCCGACGCGCGAAGGTGGGGAACACCGTGGCCCTTGAGTACCTGAATGCTGGCCGACTGGGTACCTGACCGGATCGTGAGGTCTTCGGGCCCGTCGAGGGTGTCGAGAGTGAGGGTGGTGCCCAGCGCGGCCGCGGTCATCGGCAGAGACACGTTGCAGTGCAGATCGTCGCCGAGTCGTTGGAATACGGGGTGCGGCGTCTCGACGATCTCGACATAGAGGTCGCCGGCAGGACCCCCGCCCGACCCCACCTCGCTCTCGCCCCGCAGTTGGATACGGGTGCCGGTATCGATTCCTGCAGGGATCTTCACGGTGAGGGTACGGCGGGTGCGAACCCTTCCGTCGCCCGAGCACTCGACGCATGGGTTGGGGTTGAGCGTGCCGAAGCCCTGGCACTGTGGGCACTGCCGCGAGGTCATCACCTGGCCGAGGAACGAGCGCTGAACCGACTGAACCTCACCGTGGCCCCGACACATAGGGCAGGTGACCACCTGGGCGCCTGCTCCGGTGCCGTCGCCCGCGCAGGTGCCGCACACGATCGCCGTGTCGACGGTGATATCGCGCTCGCTGCCGAACACGGCCTCGTCGAGTTCGATGGTGAGTCTGATCAGGGCATCCTGACCGCGACGAGCGCGCGACCGAGGCCCCCGGGCCTGCTGGCCGAAGAAGGCGTCCATGAAGTCGCTGAAGCCGAAGTTCGAGCCGAACCCGCCGGCTGTGCCCGTGCGGGGGTCGATGCCGAGGTCGTACATCTCGCGCTTCTCGGGGTCGGAGAGTACCTCGTAGGCAGCGGTGACGTGCTTGAACCGCTCCTGGCTTTCCGGGTCGGGGTTGACGTCGGGGTGCAACTCGCGAGCGAGCTTGCGGTACGACTTCTTAATCTCGTCGGCAGCGGCGTCGCGGCTAACTCCGAGGATCTCGTAGGGGTCGATCGTGGACGCCATCAGCCCTCCGCCAGAATCCGGCTCACGTAGCGCGCGACGGCACGCACCGACGACATGGTGCCGGGGTAGTCCATGTGGGTGGGACCCACGACTCCGAGCTGCGCCACCGCATCATCGCCGCCGCCGTAGCCAATCGACACCACCGAGGTCGACATCAACGACTCAACTGAGTTCTCGTGCCCGATCGTGACCGTGAGCGTGTCGGATGTGGTGGCCTCGCCCAAAAGGCTGAGCAGCACCACGTGCTCCTCGAGAGCCTCGAGCACCGGCAGCACCGACGTGTTGAAGTCAGCTCCGAAGCGCGTGAGGTTGGACGTTCCGCTGAGCACCACTCGCTCATCGTGTCGCTCGATGACCGACGCGAGAAGGGTCGCCACCACCATCGACACGTTGCTGCGCTCGCGATCGGCGAACGTCAGCGGCAGGTCGGCAACACGCGTGGGCACATCGACGAATCGCTGGCCATCGACCGCGGTGTTGAGTCGGGCCCGCAGGTCGGCCACAAAGGCGTCGTCGTAGGGGGCCACCATGTCGACCACGCGCTGCTCGACCCTGCCCGTGTCGGCGATCAGCACCATGAGCAGACGCGAGGGGCTCAGCGTCACGAGCTCAACGTGGCGCACCGCCGAGCGCGACAGCGAGGGGTACTGCACCAGCGCCACCTGGTGGGTGATCTGGGCGAGCAGCCGAACGGTGCGCTGCATGACGTCGTCGAGGTCGACCGCGTCGTCGAGGAAGGCCGAAATGGCGCGGCGTTCCGGGGCGCTGAGCGGCTTTACCGAGGCAAGCCGGTCGACGAAGAGCCGGTAGCCCTTGTCGGTGGGAATGCGTCCGGCGCTGGTGTGCGGGGCCGCGATGTACCCCTCCTCTTCCAGCACCGCCATGTCGTTGCGCACCGTGGCCGACGACACGCCCAAGTGGTGCCTGTCGACGAGTGCCTTGGAGCCCACCGGCTCACGGGTGGTCACGAAGTCCTCGATGATGGCGCGCAGCACGGCGAGGCGTCGCTCATCCAACATGTCGCGCCTCCAGCCTGGGGGGTGGTACTCGGTCTCGGGTGATCGGCTAGCACTCAGCCAGAACGAGTGCCAGTCTATGCCTCCTGTCGCTATGGCGCCCGGCACGGCGGGCGCCGTCGGCGGTGAGTGACGTGCACGACATGCGCAACGCTCACGGTGGCGTCGCAACTCCCCCATTCATCGGAACTTGTGTCAGAAGTGGACATTCATCGTCCTGATCTGACACAAGTTCGAGTCGGAGATGGGGTGAGGGTCGTCGACGTGAGCACGCTCACCCTGGTGTCGGTGGTGTCGGTGGTGCCGGTGGTGCCGTGACTCCCCCATTCATCGGAACTTGTGTCAGAAGTGGACATTCATCGTCTTGATCTGACACAAGTTCGAGTCGGAGATGGGGTGAGGGTCGTCGACGTGAGCACGCTCACCCTGGTGTCGGTGG
>CALQEM020000146.1:0-8822 GCA_943329595.2 Bifidobacterium breve | reverse complement strand
TGATGCTCATCACCTGCCGCCACTGCTCGAAGGTCATGTCGTCGAAGCTCACGAAGGGGTAGATGCCGGCGTTGTTGACCAGGATGTCGACATCGCCGAAGTCCTTCACGGCGGCGGCGAGGCCCGACGTGGCCTCCGGATCGGATACGTCGCAGACCAGGGCCATACCTTCCGAACCCGCGTCCTTGATCATCTTCAGGGTCTCGCTCGCGTCGGCGAGGTCGACGACCACCACGCGGGCACCTCCCCGAGCAAGCACGACCGCGTACTCCTGGCCGAGGCCGGCGGCGCCGCCGGTGATGACGGCTGTGTGCCCGGCATGGCGCTGAGTGTCCTGTGTCATGTGAGATCCCCCTAGCCGAAGAGGGGGGCCATGTCGATGTACGCGTTCACCACGTCGACCTTGCCATCAGCGTCGCGGTGGATGGTGGACACGTTGGGGATGTTCACGACGACGCCGTCCTTGCGGCGGTACTCGACGAGCGCCTCGATAGCACCCCAGTCGGTGCCGGGGATCTCCCAGAGTCGGATGGTGTTGTGCTTCATGCCGTCGAGCATGCCCCAGAGGCCGCCGAGGCTGCCGGCGAGAGCCTCGAAGCCCTCGCTGGTGGGGTTGTTGCCGAAGGTGACCGTGATGGTGGGGTTGGTGGCTGCTGCTAGCGCATCGAGGTCGAGCTGGTCAACCACGTTGTAGAAGTCGGCGATCCACTGCGTCATGGGGTTGCTCCTTGGGTTGGGTCGTGCTCGGTTGGGGGGCGGGGGGGTCAGGCGAAGATCTCGGGGGTGAGCAGCGCCTCGCGGCCCTGCTCGGCGACGAGCTGTCGAACAGCCGCGAGGGTCGAGGCGACCGCGCCGTTGTACGCGGGGATGCTGGGAGTGAAGTGGTCCTGCTCCTCCTGGCTGCCCTCCTCGATTCCCTCGGCCCGAAGTGCGAAGCCGAATCGAAGCCTCAGCACACCGTCGACCTCGGTGAGCTCGTTCTCGATGCGGCCCGGCACCGCGCCTTCGATGCGCTCGAAGGTGACCAGCCGCTCGGGCTCGAGGGTCACGCGCTCGCGCAGGTCCTGCCCGAACACGCGGATGTCGCGGATAATCCAGTTCTCGCCGCGCTCGACCACATCACACTTGTCCATCTGAGGCACGAAGGGCAGCGCGTTGCCGGCCTTCATCACCAGGCCGAGCCAGACCTCGTGGCGGTTGAGCTGCACGGCGTCAGGGTCGTCGTTCACGTCGACGGTTCTCTCAAAGACGAACATTGGTACTACCCCTCTCATAAGTCAGCGAGTGCTGAAAACATAGGGCACTGTGCATTGACTTACAAGGGGTCAGGGAGTAAAACTTGTGGCACCTCCCGCGGGCTCCCAGCCAAGCGCGGCATGACGAAAGGCGCTGACAATGGGCGAGATCCTCGGAATCGGGCTGTCGCACTACCCCGGGCTGGCGGCTACGGATGCCGATATGGCCAGTCCGCTGCGTGGACGCCTCAGGGATCCAGGCGTGCCGGACGAGGTGAAGGATCCCGCCACCTGGCCTGAGCTGATGCGGGTCGAGTGGGGCGATGATCAGGGGGCGGCAGGCGCGGCCGCCCACCGCGAGGCCCTGGTGGCCGGCTTCGACCAGTGCCGTGCGGCCATTGACGACTTCAACCCTGACGTGGTGGTGATCTGGGGCGACGACCAGTACGAGAACTTCCAAGAGGACATCATTCCGCCGTTCTCCATCCTCGCCTACCCCGACACCATCATGAAGCCGTGGTCGCACCTCGCGCACTCGTCGGCCATGTCCGGCCGCGCCAACGCGTGGGGCGAGTCCGAGGACACCGAGATCACCATCAAGGGCAGTCCCGAGGTCGCGCGCTGGCTCACCGGCAAGCTGCTCAAACAGGGCATCGACGTGGCGTACGCGTACCAGCCGCTGCACCACCCCAACCTGGCGCACGCATTCCTGAACACAGTGCTGTTTCTCGACTACCACCGTCGCGGATTCCCCTACCCGGTGATCTCCTTTCCCGTCAACGCGTATGGAAAGCGCGTCGTGTGCCAGCGCGGCTTCTCGCTGCCCTGGGGCGAGGAGGTCGAGTTCGACCCGCCGTCGTCGCCGCCGTGGCGCTTCATGCAGGTGGGCGCGGCCGTGGTGAAGGCGTTCCAGGAGAGCGACCTGCGCGTCGCGCTCATCTCGTCGGCGAGCTGGAGCCACGCCTTCATGGTCGACAAGACCTATCGCATGCAGCCCGACATCGAAGCTGATCGTCTCCTCTACCAGGCACTGCTCGAAGGCGACTACGACGTGTGGCGCAACCGTACGCTCGATGAGATGGATGCCAGCGGGCAGCAGGAGCTCCTCAACTGGTGCACTCTGGTGGGGGCGATGGAGGAACTCGGCAGGACGTCCCCGGACTGGAGCACCATGGTTGACTCGTACACGTTCAACTCGCCCAAGGTGTTTGCGGTGTGGAACGCATGAGCTGGGGCCTGTGCACGTTCCGAGATGCCGCGGGCACGACTCGTCCGGGCGCCTATCGACTCGCAGACTCCGCCGTGGTCGAGCTGCCGGTGAGCCACCCCTCCACGATGGCGATCATGGACGACTGGGACTCGGCGTCGGCGATCCTCCGCTCGTTCGATGCTGCGTCCGCAGAGGTCGTCCCCGACGCCGTGGTGCTGGCACCGCTGCTCTACCCGCGCAAGCTGATCTGTGCGGGCGCGAACTACCGCGACCACGTGAAGGAGATGACAGGCGGCGAGCCCGCTTCGGGCTGGCAGTCGTGGTTCTTCCTCGCGCCGCCCACCACGTCGATCATCGGTCCGAGCGAGGACGTGCTCATCAGCGGCGACCCCAACGACAAGATCGACTGGGAGGCCGAGATGGCTGTCGTGATGTCGCACCGGGTGCGCGACGTGGCGGTCGAGGATGTGGAGCAGCACGTGGCGGGCTTCGTCGTGCTGAACGACATCAGCGCGCGCGGTCTGAGCGCCCGTGAGAACCCGCCGCACCCGGCGTTCGCCTTCGACTGGATCTCGCACAAGGCCCAGGACACCTTCTCGCCGATGGGCCCGGCCGTGGTGCCCATCTGGCAGGTGTCCGACGCCGACTCGCTGGGCATGCGTTTGTGGGTCAATGACGAGTTGAAGCAGGACGGCAACACCCGCGACATGATCGTCGGCTGGCGGCAACTCATCGCCGACGTCAGCAGGCGGATCACCCTCGAGCCCGGCGACGTCATCGCCACCGGGACCCCGGCCGGCGTCGGAGCCGCGCGGGGCACGTTCCTGCGCGACGGCGATGTCGTGCGCATCGAGATCGACGAGCTCGGCACCCTCACCAACAGGATCGCCAAGCGCGCGTGAGCATCTCCCTAGGAATCAGACGAGAGAGGCACTGACATGACCGGAATTCGTACCCTTCGCCACCTGGCGATCGAGACCCCCGATGTCGACGCTGTCCGCGCGTTTACCACGTCCTTCGGGCTCGAGGCGTCAGAACGCGGCGACGAGGTGGTGCTGCGGTGCACGGGCCGCGACCAGGACCAGATCATGGTGCGCGAGGGCAGACATCGTCAGGTGCACCACGCCCAGTTCGGCGTGCTTCCTGGCCAGCTCGGCGCATTGCAGCAACAAATCGAGGCCGCGGGTGTCGCGCTCGTCGACGCCCCTGCCGGCTCGTCCGAGGAGGGGCTGTGGGTCCGCGACCCCGACGGCTACCTGCTGCACATCGTCGATGAGCAGCCGGCGCCTACCCGCCCCTACCCGGACTGGCCACTCAACCAGGGCGGTCGCATGGAGCGATTCGACGTCGCGATGTGGGAGCACCTGCCCACCGCGGCGATGCCGCGTCGGCTCATGCACTGCCTGCTCTTCGTGAGCGACCAGACAGCGTCTGAGCGCTTCTACCTCGACGCCCTCGGACTGCGGCTGTCAGACCGCGTGCCAGGAAAGGCCACCTTCCTCAACGGCACTGAAGGTGACCACCACATCTTCGGGCTCGTCCAGTCGAATGGTCCCGGGCTTCACCACGCCGCCTGGGAGGTCGACAACCTCGACTCGATCGTGGTGGGTGCCGAGCACATGGCCCGCGATGGGTATCGCGACGGGTGGGGGCTCGGACGGCACAACCTGGGCTCCAACTATTTCCACTACGTGCGAGGCCCGCGCAATCTGTGGTTCGAGTACTCCTGCGACATCGATCAGGTGACCGAGGCTTGGGTGGGTAAGGACCAGGGCGGGAAGCCGTGGGCCTGGGGCCCGCCGGCTCCGGCCGACTTCACCGACAACGACGCCTAGGTCGCTACTACGATCGGGTCGCACCCTCAGTCAGGAGCTCACCCGTGGCCAAGGCCAGCAACTCCGCACCCGCCCCCAGGCGGCGCGACTCCGCGCTCACTCGTCAGCGGATCCTCGAGGCGGCGATGGAGGAGTTCACGGCGAAGGGTTTCGCTGGCGCGCGGGTTGAGGCGGTGGCTGAGCGTGCCGACGTCAACGTGCGGTCGCTCTACAAGTACTTCGGCAGCAAGGAAGGCCTGTATGCGGCGGTCTTCGGCGACTCGTTCGCCCATCGCCACGACGGCGTGATCACGGCCATTGAGCAGGTGGCTGTTGATCCGGCGCACGCGGAAACCCTCATCACGGCCTTCCACGAGGCGCTCTCAGACAACCAGGCGTTCACGCGCCTGATGACCTGGGACGCGATGTCGGTGGATCCGGATGATCCTGACTCGCGCGTGGTGGCGGCTGACGTGCGGGGCGAGATGTACACCCGCGAGATCGGGCTGCTGCGCGATGCGCAGCGGGCGAGCGGGGTGTGGCAGGGGCTCGACCCGGACCTGCTCCTGATCGCCTTCATGGCGCTGGCTATCTATCCGATGGTGACCCGGCCGATGACGCTGATGATCGCGGGCCAAGCCCCCGAGAGTGACCAGTTCCGCGCGCGCTGGGATGACTTCCTGGTGCGCGTCGGACAGTCCCTGGCGGGTGGCGTCAGCATGCCGGCTGCTGTTGACCGCCTGCCCGACGACAGCGTCGACGGAAATCGCCTCCTGCGCGTCGCAGCTCGGGCCCTGGCGCGTGCCGGTCTGGTCGACGCCTACGGCCACTGCTCGCTGCGCGTCGACGACTCGGCGTTCCTCGTGACAGCGCCCATGCCCATGGGCCTGCTCACCAACGAGCGAGGCACCGTGGTGTCCGTCGACGGTCCGCTGCCCGACGGAGTGCTGGGCGAGGTGCGCCTGCATCAGGCCATCTACCGGCGGCGACCCGACGTGAGGGCGATCGCGCGCGTGCTGCCACCCTCGGTGCGCGCCCTCTCGGCCCTCGGGCGCACCGCACGTCCGCTCGACGGGTTCGGCTCCTACTTCGCCCCGTCGCCACCCCTGTACGACGTGGTGGGCCTGGTGCGCGATGACCTCAAGGCGGCGGCGGTGGCCGAGTGCCTCGGCGAAGCGCCCGCGGTCGTCCTGCGGGGTGGTGGTGCCGTGGTGGTGGGAGAGAGCCTGCCGCAGGCGGTCGTCCTCGCCCGCTACCTCGAAGACGCGAGCGCGCTTGACCTCGCCGCGTCTGCCGGTGGTGGCCGGGTCCGGCCCATGACCAAGCAGGAGTGCGCCGAGCGAGCGATCTGGACCGGTGACATCATCGAGCGAATGTGGGCGTACCTCACCCACGGAGACCCGGAGACCGACTCCGGCTAAGCCGAGCGTCGAGGTGGGCGGATCGGGCTAGGGTGTGGATCGAGTGGTCGATTGACGACCACGTTGACACCGCGTACTCCACCCACCCCGAATGGAGCTCTTCATGACCGCCACCCCCTTCCTCGCCGACGCGATGGCCCTCACCGACCTCGAGGACTGGGGATCGCTGGCCGAGGCCACGGGCGAGCCCATGCAGACCTCGGGCTTCACGCTGTGGAAGGGCGACAACGGTGCCGAGGCGGGCGTGTGGGAGTGCACCGCAGGCCCCTCGCACTGGGAGCTCGAGCAGAACGAGTTCGTGTACGTGCTCTCGGGCAGCATGACCATCACGCCCGAGGGCGAGGATTCCTTCGAGGTCGGCCCCGGCTCGACGTTCGTGGTGCCGGTGGGCTGGAAGGGCGACTGGCTCATCCACGAGACGCTGCGCAAGCTGTACGTCCTCTACTGAGGGCGCCGATCGGTCTGCGACGCCCTCGGGCGCGCCGCGCCGTAGTGTCGCTCCATGACAGCTGAGTGGATCAACCAGCGGCAGGTGCCCGAGGCCGTCGATGCAGCGCGCCGTGTTCGCTTCCCCGTGGGCGCGTCCATCGAGTTCTCCGACCTGGAGGTCGCGGGGCGCGAGTTCCGACTCGACGAGTTGCGCGAGGCCGAGCCGGTGTCGTGGGTGCCAGCGATAGGCGGCTGGCTCGCCACCAGCCGTGAGGCGGCGCGCGCCATGCTGCTGCCCAAGGCCGGCGGCTCGGTGCAGGCGCACGAGAACCTTGTGCGCGCATCGTTGGGCACGATGATGCTGACCACCGACGATCCCGAGCACACGCGGCTGCGCGAGCCCTTCGAGGCGCCCTTCCGTGCGCGTGAGGCGGAGGCGCGGTTCCGCCTGTTCATCACCGCAGAGGCCGATGCCCTCATCGACGCGATGATCGCCAGCGGCGACGAGGCCGAGCTGCTCGCCCAGTTCGCCGCGCCGTTCGCCGTGCATGTGGCCGGCGAGGTGATCGGGCTTCCCCTCGGTGAGCACGCCCGCATTGATGGCTTCTACGGCGCCTTCGCCGAGGGGATGGTCTACGACGGAGACCCGCGGCGTCAGGTGAACGCCGACTCGGCCCGCGCCGAGCTGAACGAGATCCTGATGGCCGAGCTGGTGCGCCGTCGGCGAGAGCCTGATGGCAGCCTCACCAGTGAGGTGCTGGTGCACGCTGGAAGCCTCAGCGACGACGAGATCGTGGCTCAGCTGCGGGTGGTGATGTTCGGAGCCATCGAGACCATTCAGGCCTCGGTGTCGAACACGCTGATGTACCTGCTGCAGCATCCTGACCAGTTCCGCGATGCCGTCACAAACCCCCACCTCATCCACGGTGCCGTCGACGAGTCCCTGCGACTCATGCCGCCCGTCGCCTTCACGGAGAGATGGATGCGGCACGACACCGAGTTGGCGGGTGTGGTCGTTCCGGCAGGCGAGTTCATCGGTGCCTCGGTCATCGCGGCTAACCGCGACCCCCACGTCTTTGCCGATCCGCTGCGGTTCGACATGCGGCGCGACAACGCTCGCAAGGGCCTGGCCTTCTCGTTCGGCGAGCACCACTGCATCGGAGTGCACCTCGCCCGCATGCAGACAGCGATCGCCCTTGAGCGGCTGCTGGTGCGCCTACCCGGTCTGACGCTCGTCGACGTGACTCCGCCCGCAGGGTTCGCCTTCCGACGACCGGAGCGGCTCGCCGTGGCGTGGTAGCCGGCAGTCAGACGGCTACATCGACGCGATGGCGCCGAGGCCGGTGTCCTCGCCGTCGGAGCGTCCCCACTTGCGGTAGGCGAGCCAGCCTGCGATCACCACCACGAACGACGACACCAGGATCAACGTCGCGATGGCGTTGAGCGCCGGGGTGGGTGCCGCGCGCGCGGTGTTGTAGATCTTCATCGACGTTGTCTCGGTGCCCGCGTTCGACGAGAGGTAGCGCACGAGCACGAAGTTGTCGAGCACGTCGGCGAACACCAGGATCGCGCTGACGAAGATCGCGGGGTAGAGCATCGGCAGCAGCACCCGCCGCACCGCGCCGAGGCGAGAGGCTCCGAGGTCGCGTGCGGCCTCCTCGTACTGCGTGCCGATGGTGAGCAGTCGAGCGCGCACGATGACCACGGGGTACGACAGCTGGAAGGTGATGAGCCCCACCACCTGCGCGGTGGTACCGAGCTCGAAGGGCGTTGCCAGCCAGGTCACCATGAAGAGCAGCCCGATCGCGAGCGCGATCTCGGGAACCACGAACGACAGCAGCACGGCGAAGCTGGCGCCGGTGGGGATCCGGCCTCGCCAGCGGTCGAGCGCGAGCGCGAAGAGCACGCCGAGCGGCACGACCACGACGGTGGCGAGCACGCCGAGCAGCAGCGTGTGCGTGAGAGCGGTGCGCAGTGACTCGTTGTTCAGCACCGAGCCCTCGGGGTCCCACGTGTACCAGCGCAGCGAGAAGCCCTGCCACACGCTGCGCGAGCGGCCAGAGTTGAACGAGAAGAGGATGGCGATCGCCACGGGCACGAGCGACCACAGCAGGTACAGCACCGTGACGGTGCCCAGCGTGTAGGCGCGCTTCTGCTTGGGGGCCGAGCTCATGAGCGCACCTCCGACTTCGCGATGGTGCGGGTGTACCAGATCATGGGAGCCGCCAGCACGACGAGCACGATCAGCAGCAGTGCTGCGGCCTGCCCCGACTGCCCCGGAGTAGAGATCGAGTTGTTGATGAGGTTGCCGATCATCGACGTTCCGGGCGAGCCCGAGAGCAGGTCGTTGGTGAAGTAGTCGCCCATCATCGGAAGCGCGACCAGCAGCATGCCCGCGGCCACGCCGGGGAGGCTCATCGGCACGATGACGCGCCTGAACACGTCGAAGCCGCCGGCGCCGAGGTCACGCGCGGCCTCGAGCAGGCTCGGGCTGATGCGGTCAAGCGCCGCGAACAGCGGCAGGATCATGTACGGCACGTAGCCATAGATGAGCCCGAAGATCACGGTGGTGGGCCGCCCCGCCAGCCAGTTCTGCTCGGTGGGCAGCAGTCCGTTGAGGCTGATGACCTTGTTGACCCAGCCGTCGTTCTGCAGCAGGTTGACCCACGCGAGCATGCGCATCATGTAGCTGATCCAGAACGGTGCCACGAGC
>CALQEM020000145.1:0-8838 GCA_943329595.2 Bifidobacterium breve | reverse complement strand
CGGCCTCTACAGCGACTGGCCGTCGAGCGATGAGGTCATCGCAACCATTCATGCAGGCGAGCTTGAGGCGTTGCTGCCCTCGCTCGAGAGTGGCATGGTGCCCAAGATGGAGGCGTGTCTGCGCGCGGTGAAGGGCGGCGTCGAGAAGGCCCACGTCATTGATGGTCGCGTGCCGCACGCTGTGATTCTCCGTGTGTTTAGCGACAGCAGCGTGGGCACCATCGTGCTGCCCGACAACGAGGTCCCCTCATGACGACCGAGAGTTGGCAGGGGCGCTGGCAGGGCTCGATGTCAGACAACTACGGAACGCCGCCGGTTGCGCTCGTGCGTGGTCAGGGTGCTCGGGTGTGGGACGTCGACGGCGTCGAGTACCTCGACCTCGTGGCTGGCATCGCGGTCAATGCCCTGGGGCACGCCCATCCGGCGGTGGTCGAGGCGGTGACTCGGCAGGTGGCCACGCTTGGCCACACCAGCAACCTCGCCGTGCACGAGCCCGGAGTGCTGTTGGCCGAGAGGCTGTTGGCTCTGCTCGACCCCGCGGGCGCTCGTGGCGGCCGAGTGTTCTTCTGCAACTCTGGTGCCGAGGCGAACGAAGCCGCGTTCAAGCTGAGTCGTCTTACCGGACGAACCCGCGTGGTGGCCGCCGTCGACTCCTTCCACGGGCGCACGATGGGAGCCCTCGCACTCACCGGACAGCCTGCCAAGCGTGAGCCGTTCGAGCCGCTTCCTGGCGACGTGGCCTTCGTGCCGTTCGGTGACCCAGTCGCCCTCGCCAACGCCGTCGACCCACTCACCGCCGCCGTGTTCCTCGAGCCGGTGCAGGGAGAGGCCGGAGTGGTACCGGCACCTGCTGGCTTCCTCGCCGCGGCCGAGGCCGTTGCGCGCCAGCACGGGGCGCTCCTAGTGCTCGATGAGGTGCAGACCGGAATCGGCCGCACCGGCACCTGGTTCGCCCACCAATCCGAGGGCGTCACAGCCGATGTCGTCACGCTCGCCAAGGGCCTCGGCGGGGGACTGCCCATCGGAGCCATGGTCGCCCTGGGCGGCGCCGCTGAGCTATTCACTCCCGGCAGCCACGGCTCAACCTTCGGCGGTAACCCGGTGTCGTGCGCGGCCGCTCTGGCGGTGCTCGACACCATCGAGGCAGAGGGCCTCCTGGAGCGTGCCGGCGCTCTGGGCGCCCGACTAGCCACCGAACTGGCCGCACACCCGCAGGTCAGCCACGTGCGTGGCCGTGGACTCATGCTGGGCGTGGTGCTCACCAGCCCCATCGCCAAGTCGGTCGAGGCCGAGGCCCGAGCGCGTGGCGTGCTCATCAACGCCACGGGCCCTTCCGTCATTCGGCTGGTGCCGCCCCTGGTTCTCACCGACGCCGACGTTGACCTGCTGCTCCACCGGTGGCCAACGATCATCGACGCTGCCGCAGCGCTGGTTTCGTCGTGAGCGCGGCCCGCACCAAGACGGCCCGCCGCCATCGCATCGTCGAAATCCTTGACCGCCGCGAGGTGCACACGCAGGACGAGCTGCGAGAGATTCTCGCCGCCGAGGGGCTCGCGGTCACCCAGGCCACACTCTCGCGCGATCTCGACGACATTGGAGCGGTGAAAGTCGACTCCGGCGACGGCTCGTTGGTGTACTCGGTGCCTCCTGAGGGAGGGGTCGTCAGTCGAGCTGCAGCCGACCCCGACTCGCTCACGCGCCTCGAGCGGGCGACTGCTGACCTGTTGGCCAGCGCCGATCACTCGGGCAACATCGTGGTGCTGCGCACGCCGCCAGGCGCGGCTCAGTACCTGGCCTCGGTGATCGACCACACCGACCTGCCCGAGGTTCTCGGTACGATCGCGGGAGATGACACCGTTCTGCTGGTTACCCGCGACCCTGGGGGCGGCGCAGCCGTGGCGGCAACCATGCTTCAGCTTGCCGACCGTCGCACCACCTCGCCTGACCCAGACCGATCGCCCGAGCACACCCTGAACCACCCCTCACCCACAGAAGCAGGAGAAGAATCGTGACCGACCGCGTCGTACTCGCCTACTCAGGAGGCCTCGACACCTCCGTCGCCATCGGCTGGATCGCCGAGGAGACGGGCGCTGAGGTCATCGCCGTGGCGATGGACGTCGGTCAGGGGGGCGAGGACCTCAATGTCATCCGCGAGCGGGCGCTGGCCTGTGGCGCGGTCGAATCAGAGGTCGCCGATGCTCGCGTCGAGTTTGCCGACGAGTACTGCCTGCCAGCACTCAAGGCGAACTCGCTCTATATGGACCGCTACCCGCTGGTGTCCGCGCTCTCGCGCCCCGTCATCGTCAAGCACCTAGTCGCCGCCGCCAAGAAGCACAACGCCACGATCGTGGCCCATGGCTGCACCGGCAAGGGTAATGACCAGGTGCGCTTCGAGGTGGGCATCTCCAACCTCGCTCCCGAGCTCACCTGCATTGCCCCGGTGCGCGACTACGCCATGACCCGCGACAAGGCGATCGAATTCGCTGACCGCAACTCCCTTCCCATCGAGACCACCAAGAAGTCGCCGTATTCCATCGACCAAAACGTGTGGGGGCGGGCCGTGGAGACGGGCTTCCTCGAGGACATCTGGAACGGTCCGATTGAGGAGGTTTACACCTACACGGCGAACCCCTCCGAGACCCGCGAACCTGATGAGGTCATCATCTCCTTCAAGGCAGGTGCCCCGGTGGCGATCGATGGTCGTGCGGTCACCATGCTCGAGGCCATCGTCGAGATGAATCGGCGCGCTGGTGCGCAAGGAATCGGCCGCATCGACATGGTCGAAGACCGGCTCGTGGGAATCAAGAGTCGCGAGGTCTACGAGGCGCCCGGCGCCATGGCCCTCATGACCGCGCGCGAAGAACTCGCCAACGTCACGGTTGAGCGCGACCTCGCCCGCTTCGGCCGGGGCGTGTCGCAGCGCTGGAGTGAACTCGTCTACGACGGCCTGTGGTTCAGCCCACTCAAGAATGCCCTCGACGGTTTCGTCGACGACCTCAACTCGTCGGTCACCGGCGACGTTCGCATGACCATGCACGGTGGGCGCGCTGTGGTCTCAGGCCGCCGCAGCGAGGAGTCGCTGTACGACTTCAGCCTCGCCACCTACGACACGGGCGACACCTTCGACCAGTCGCTGGCCAAGGGCTTCGTTGACATCTGGGGCCTTCCGAGCAAGATCGCCTCGCGCCGCGACCTCAGCAGGGGCCGTGGCTGACCAGGGCGAGGCCACCACGCGGCTCTGGGGCGGGAGGTTCGCCTCGGGCCCCGACGAGGTGATGGCGGCCCTGAGTCGCTCGGTGCACTTCGACTGGGTGCTGGCGCCCTACGACCTACTGCAGAGCCGTGCCCACGCTGGCGTGCTCGAGCGCGCGGGGCTGCTGACCCCGAGTGATGCTGAAGCCGTGCGTGTGGCTATCGACACCCTGAGCTCTGCCGTGGCCGACGGCAGCTTCACGCCCACCGCCGACGACGAAGACGTCCATACGGCCGTCGAGCGCGGGCTGCTCGATATCCTCGGCCCCGAGCTCGGCGGGCGGTTGAGGGCTGGGCGCAGCCGCAACGACCAGGTGGCCACCGACTTTCGGCTGTACCTGCGCGACCACGCCCGCCTCGTGGCGAACGAGGTTCTGGCGCTTCAGGCTGCCCTGCTCGACCAGTCCGAGGCGATGGTCGACGTCGCGGCCCCGGGCTTTACTCACCTCCAGCACGCCCAGCCCGTGTCGCTTGGGCACGAGATCGCCAAGCACGTTCACGCCCTCGCTCGCGACCTCGACCGGCTCGCCGACTGGGACCGCCGCACGGCCTGGTCGCCCCTCGGCGCCGGTGCCCTAGCGGGCTCAAGCCTCGACCTCGACCCGCAAGCAGTCGCGCTCGAGCTCGGGTTCACGGGGGCTCTGGCCAACTCCATCGACGCCGTCAGCGACCGCGACTGGGTGGCCGAGTTCCTGTTCGTCGCCGCCATGCTGGGCGTGCACCTCTCGCGCATCGGCGAGGAGGTTGTGCTCTGGACCTCGCGCGAGTTTGCGTGGGCACGCCTCGATGACGCCTGGTCCACCGGCTCGTCGATCATGCCGCAGAAGAAGAACCCCGACGTCGCCGAGCTCGTGCGGGGCAAGAGCGGCCGCCTCATCGGAAACCTCACCGGTCTGCTGGCCACCCTGAAGTCACTTCCGTTCGCTTACAACCGAGACCTGCAGGAGGACAAGGAGCCGGTGTTCGACACGGTCACCCAGCTCTTGCTCGTCCTGCCGGCGGTCACGGGCATGATGTCGACGCTCACGTTCGACACTGCCCGCATCACTGCGAGCGCGCCAGATGGCTTCGCGCTCGCCACCGACATCGCCGAGTGGCTGGTGCGAGGCGGCGTGCCGTTCCGAGAGGCCCATGAGGTGGCGGGGGCCTGCGTGCGCGCGGCCGAGGCGAGGGGCGTCGGCCTCGACGGGCTCACCGACGACGAGTTCGCGGGCATCTCGGCGCAGCTCACGCCCGACGTTCGTCTGGTACTCACCGTCGAGGGGGCGCTCGCCTCGCGGCGCACCTACGGCGGCACCGCGCCCGAGCGTGTGCGCGAGCAACTCGCCGAACTGCGGCTGCAGCACCGGGCTTCCGCACAAGCGTGGAACCGGTAGGGGTCATCCTGACCCGAAACTGCGTGGGCCCTCGGTCCCTCAGTCTTAGATCAGAGGAATCGGACCTACGTCTGGAGTTCTCCGGTCACCCCAGGCTGACCCCTCGGGAGGCGCCCGACCACAGTGCGGCCATCAGGGTGGTTCCGCGGAAGTACACCTGATGAGTCACTCGAGGTACGAGACGGGCGTCGCCGAGGCGAGCCCCATCATGGTCAGCGTGGGCGGGCTCCGGGTTCCCGCCTGGGTCGGGCGAGCCAAGACTGGCGCGGCGCGGCTCCCCGGTCCGGTGCAGGCATGCCTTCACTACGGGTGGATGGTTGCCGACGGAGATCGCCCGCGGTTCGCCTCTGAGGCACTTCGGAAACTGATGTCCTGTCGGCCGACCACATTCCGTCAGAAGATGATGTATAAGCTCTCGCGCGATCGTCGCCCGCTCATCGCGATGTTCGCCAACAAGGTGGCGGTGCGTGATTTTGTGTCTGACACGGTGGGCCCGCACTGGCTCAAGGAGACCTATGCGGTGGCGACTCGGGCCGCTGACCTCCCGTGGGACGACCTGCCGCGTGAGGTCGTGCTCAAGGTGAGTCACGGCTCCGGGGGAGTCATCGTGGTGACCGAGTTGGCCGACCCGGCCGTGCGGCTGCCCTCGCCTCACGAGCGTAGGGGCTGGAGCAAGCACCTGGTGCACCCTGACTCGGTGACGCGGTCAGAGGCCGAAGGGCTGCTCGACCACTGGTTATCGCTGCGCTACGGATTCGGGCCCGGCCAATCGAGGGAGTGGGCCTACACCACCATCGCGCCTCGGGTTGTGGCCGAGGAATTGGTGGGCTCGAGCACCGAACTCGCGCGCGAGATCTGGTTTCACTGCTTCGACGGGGTACCGCGCTGCTGCCTCTTCGTGAAGCGAAACTCCGAGTTCGATGAACTCGCGTGCGAGCGACTCTTTGACTGGGAGTTCGACCAGGCGCCCGAGGCCAGTGGGCTCAGCGTGGAGGAGTGGGATGACCTCGTGGCAGCAACGGTAGCGCTCGCGCGCACCACCGACAGTGTGCGAGTCGACTGGCTTGTGGGCTCCACAGGCGCGAGGTTCGGGGAGTTGACCAACTATCCCGGCGCCGGAAGGCTGGCCTTCAACGGCCACGCTAGCCTGTCGGCGCAGGAGGTGCATGACCTGATGAGCTCCTACTGGAATGTCCCCCTGCGCTATGAGTGAGGTTGCGTTCTGAATCCTCAATCGCGTCGCCCCCCTGAGGCGTCCTCCTACGTCAGCACTCTGGCCGGCAGACCGCTGCCATCGATGTTGCGCTCACTGCGGTCCCGAGCCATGTCTTTGCCCCAGCCGGCGCGTGGCGCGCTGCGCTACCTGTGGCTGGTCGCCGACGGAGAACGTCCGCGAGCCACCACTCCGGTCACTAGGCGCGCGCTGTCGCGCAATCCCACCACCTATCGGCAGAAAATGATGTACAAGCTCGCGCGTGACCGGCGGCCGCTGATCGGGATGTTCGCCGACAAGGTGGCCGTTCGCGACTACGTCTCTGAAACCGTAGGCGCGAGTTGGCTCAAAGAGACCTTCGCTGTGGCTGACCGCGCTGCTGACCTGCCGTGGGACAACCTTCCACGAGAGGTGGTGCTCAAGGTGAGCCACGGGAGTGGCGGCGTGATCCTTGTCACCGAGTCGGCAGAGGTCTCGGCACGACTCCCGTCGGCCGCCGAGCATCCCGGGTGGTCGCGCCACCATGTCCACCCGGATTCAGTTACGAGGGCGCAACTGGCAGAACTGCTCGACCACTGGCTCTCACTGCGCTACGGCCGCGGGCGCGGGCAGTCTAGCGAGTGGGCCTACACCACCATTGAGCCGCGCATTCTGGCCGAGGAGTTCATAGGTTCGGATCAGGATATTCCGGGGGAGCTCTGGGTTCACTGCTTCGATGGCAGGCCCGGAAACTTCGTGATCGTCGGTCGCGGGCCGGCCTTCGAAGAGGTCGGCCTGGTGAGATTTCTCCGGGGCGAGGAGGACGAGGCCTGCGCGGCGAGCGGGCTCAGCGCCGACGTGTGGGACGCCGTGGTCGCTGCGTCTGCGGCTCTCGCACGCACGACCGACGCGGTGCGAGTCGACTGGCTCATCAGTGAGCGAGGCCCCCTCTTTGGTGAGCTCACCAACTATCCCGGTGGTGGGCGCCTCATGTTCACGGGTCATCCGAGGCTCACGCCGCAGGAGACGCACGACCTCGTTGCGTCGATGTGGACCGTGCCCAAACGCTACGTGTGAGGGCAGCGGCGGTGTCGTGTGGGGGGTGTCAGACGCCGGCGCAGCTTCGAGATGGGAGAGGATGACGCCCATGAGTGCCATCCTTGACGACCTGCAGGCGCGCGACCTCATCGCGCAGTCAACCGACCTCGAGGCGCTGCGCCGTGACCTTGAGGCCGCGCCGATGACTCTGTACTGCGGCTTCGACCCCACGGCGCCAAGCCTGCACCTGGGCAACCTCGCCCAAATCCTCACCGTGCGGCGGTTTCAGCTCGACGGTCACCGGCCGCTGGCCCTCGTGGGCGGCGCAACTGGTCTCATCGGGGATCCCAAGATGGCGGGGGAGCGCACACTCAATGACTCCGACACCGTGGCGGCTTGGGTCGATGGCATCCGTGCCCAGCTTGAGCGCTTCTACGACTTCGACGGATCCAACGCTGCGATTGTCGTGAACAATCTCGACTGGACCGCGCCCGTGACAGCAATCGAGTTTCTCCGCGACATTGGCAAGCATTTCAGCGTTAACCGCATGCTCGACCGCGAGGCGGTCGCGGCGAGACTCGCGGGCCCAGGAATCTCCTATACGGAGTTTTCTTACGCGCTGCTGCAGTCCTACGACTTCCTCGAGCTTTTCAGACGCCATGGGTGCATGCTCCAGACCGGTGGGTCCGACCAGTGGGGAAACATCACCGCGGGTGTCGACCTAGTGCGCCGTGTCGAGGGTGCGCATGTGCATGCCCTCACCACGCCGCTCATCACCAAGGCTGATGGCACCAAGTTCGGCAAGACCGAGAGCGGCACCATCTGGCTCGATCCCCAGCTCACCACCCCCTATGCCTTCCACCAGTTCTGGATCAATGCCGACGACCGTGACGTGTCCACGCTGATGCGCACCTACTCCTTCAAGCCGATCGATGAGATTGTCAAACTTGAACAATTGACGGCTGAGAAGCCGGCCGAGCGTGCCGCCCAGCGGGCTCTCGCTGACGAACTCACCACCCTGGTGCACGGCGCTAGCGAGACCAGGGCCGCCGAGGCCGCCGCAGCAGCCCTGTTCGGACGCGGCGATCTCGCCGATCTGCCCGAGCCAACGCTCGCGGCAGCGCTCACCGAGGCGGGTGTGGGGCTCGTGGAGGCCTCCGAGGTGATCGCGGGGAAGTTGCCGGCGCTGAGCGACCTCCTGGTCCGATGTGGCCTCGCGGCCAGTAAGGGAGCCGCTCGTCGCACCGTGGCCGAGGGCGGTGTATCGATCAACAACGTGCGTTCCGAGGCCGACTCCGCTGATGCGCCGATCGATGCATCCCTTCTGCTGCATGGACGTTGGCTGGTATTGCGCCGCGGCCGAAGGTCGGTCGCCGGCATCCGCCTCGCCTGAGGTCGACAGGGGGAGGGCCCCCGATTTGGACTCCACCCCCACTGAGGGGTAGTGTTCCCTCTTGTCGCTAGATCCCCCCGGGGAGACGCGGAGTCGGAGCCAAACAGAGTGTGAAGAGGCGCCGAATTCACGGAGCGACTCGCACGAACCGCCCGGATTTGACCGGGATGGAACGAGCGAGTAGGTTAGAATCATCGCCTTGAACCTCGTCCGGAAGGACAGGGAACGATGCGCGCCCGTACCTTGAGAACTCAACAGCGTGCCAAATGTCAATGCCAAAAACCCCGTCAAATGGCGGTGGGACTTGTCCTGCCGTCTGACGGATTTCTTTGAGGCAGACAGATAGCTTCGAGCTAGCTTGTCTTGCCAGCACCAAACAATCCTTAACGGAGAGTTTGATCCTGGCTCAGGACGAACGCTGGCGGCGTGCTTATCACCTGCAAGTCGAACGGTGAACCGGAGCTTGCTCTGGGGATCAGTGGCGAACGGGTGAGTAACACGTGGGCAACCTGCCCCTGACTTCGGGATAACTCCTCGAAAGAGGTGCTAATACCGGATACGACCACTCTGGGCATCCCGAGTGGTGG
>CALQEM020000144.1:0-8934 GCA_943329595.2 Bifidobacterium breve | reverse complement strand
GCGACTCGATTCCTCGCCACCGCGGCCCAGCTTCTGGTGACTGATCTGGTGATCGCTGAGACGGTCTACGTTCTTGAATCGTTCTACGAGGCGCCACGCAGCCAGGTGGCCGAATCACTTCGCTCGCTGATCGCCTTCACTTCGGTTGCCTGTGTCGACCCAGCGATGCTGCTGCGAGCCTTGGAGGTCTACGAGGTCGATCGCCTTGACTTCGCGGAGGCCTACCTCGTTGCGTGTGCTGAGTCGACAGATGTTCGCCGCATCGCGTCGTTCGATCGAGCCATCGATCGAGTGAAGACGGTGGAACGAGTCGAGCCGTAGTTCGACGAGCAGCCTGAGGTGGGTGTCACGCTCGTGGCGCTGCTCACCCCGCAGCGCGGTCGAGCCGCTCGGCGATCCAGGTCTTGATCACCGACTGGCGGGTGATGCCCAGCCGGGCGGCCTCGCTGTCGAGCGCTGCCACCATCCACGGCGGGAAGTCCACGTTCACGCGATGAACGGCGCGGGCGGGGCGCACCGCCGAGTCCAGGTCTAGGTGCTCACTGATGTCCTCCTTGCCCTCGTCGAAGACGCGGTCGAACTCACTCGCCTTCATAGAGTGCCTCCTCGGCTGGTCGTGCCCTACGCACCGAGATGATGCGCACCTTGCTCACCCGCATCGTCACCACGGCCGCCCACGCGCGGCCATCGATCCGTCCGATCACCACCCAGCGGGCCTCCTCCTGCGTCCGCGCCGCGATGGTCACGGAGGTCGCGTCGTTCCACAGCGCCTGGGCCTCAACGAAGTCGATGCCGTGCTTGGCATGGTTAGCGCGCGACTTGCGCTGGTCGAACTCGAACTTCATGTCCCACAGCGTCGCGACCGCAGGTATAGGAACGATACCGAAAATGAACCGCCAGTGGACAGGGGGCGAATCCGGCGGGCTGTGGACGGCCGCCCCGATCGACCGAGGACCAGTGGCTGACCCAGCCCTGCCGAGCCGTGCCCGCGTCGTCGTGATCGGAGGGGGTGTGATCGGCACCTCCACGCTCTACCACCTGGCCCACGCGGGCTGGACCGACTCGGTGCTGCTCGAGCGCGACCAGCTCACCTCCGGCACCACGTGGCACGCCGCTGGCCTGATGCAGGTGGGCTTCATCGAGGTGGCAGGCGACGCCGGCCGGCTCGAGGAGTACCGCCGGGTGAACCCAGTTGACGTCACGATGAGCATGGCTAAGGGCGCACGCATGCAGGGCGCCACGATCATCGAGGGCTGCCCGGTCACCGAGGTGATCGTGCGCGACGGCGCGGTGGCAGGGGTCGCCGATGGCCCTCCCACGCTGCCGCACACCCATGGAGTCTGTGGCGTCTGTATGACAGAATCGGTAACGCGATCACGGGGCAACTGAGGGCCGCGCGCCGGGAGACTCGAGGAACGCCGAATGACGACACAGCCGTCGCCGATCATTGATGTTCACGCACACCACCTGCCGGACGCCATCATCCAAGCGCTACGACTGCGCTCAGAGGCGCCGCGCCTGCTCGATGGGCAGTCGCTCGTCGACTGTGGCAGCGGCTTGATCTATCCCCTCTTGCCTGGTCTGGTTGACCTAGACGGCCAACTGGCTCGCATGGACGTTCAGGGAATTACCACCAGACTTCTCAGCGTCCCGCCCCCCGGCGTCGCGGGACTATCGCGTGCCGACAGCATTGTGGTAGCTCGCGATGCAAACGACGAGCTTGCCGCGCTATCAGAGAACACCGGCGGCAGGCTTCGAGGTCTCGCGGTGCTCCCCCTTCACCATCCCGACGCGGCAGCCGATGAGCTAGTGCGAGCAGCGGGCCTCGGTCTCGCTGGGGCTCAACTACTTTCCAACGCCGAGGGCCGACCTCTCGACGGACCCGAGTACCACGTTCTCTTCGCCGCCGCCGCCGCACACGACGTCACGCTCGTCATCCACCCCACGCTGCCAATCGACCGAGCAGCCGTCGATGCAGCGGGACTCATGACCACCTTGGGATTTCTGTTCGATACGACTGCGTGTGTTGCTCGCCTCGTCATCAGCGGCGTCTACGACCGTCATCCAGATCTGAAGTTGCTCCTGCCGCACGTCGGATCCATGATCCCGCTTCTTGTGGGCCGCTTCGACTACGAGTTCGAGCTCATGGGCATTCGCCTGCCCTTCCCGGGGCGACCATCAGAGCACCTTCGTCGCCTCTACGTCGACTGTGTCTGCGAGTCGCCCGCCGCACTCCGACTGGCCGTTGAGACCTTCGGCGCTGATCGCATCATGTTCGGTAGCGATGAACCCTTCTGGACGGCAGAACGAGCAGTGCAGACTCTCGACGAGGCGCGACTGAGCGCCACCGATGTGGAACTAATCCGCAGCGGTACAGCACAGGTTCTGTTTGGACTCAACGGCACACATCGTGACAACGGCTAAGGGAACCGGCGTGGAACTCGACCTGACGGTCAACGGTGAGAGTCATCAGCTCATCGTCAAACCCGGTGACACTCTCTTGTCGGTCCTGCGACACACACTTGGACTAACAGGTACGAAAGAGTCCTGTGGACGAGGCGAATGCGGAGCGTGCACCGTACTAATCGGCGATAAGCCGGTCATGTCGTGCATGCTCCTCGCGGTGGAAGTCGATTCTCAGGTCACGACAATCGAGGGCCTCACCGATAGATCACTGGACCTACGCGAAAGCTTCGCGCAGGCATACGGCTTTCAGTGCGGCTTCTGTACCTCGGGCCAGATCGTCCGTGCCGAGGCACTGCTCATGCGTGCAACTCCAGGCTCGCTTCATCGTCACGACGTCGCAGAGGCCCTGAGCGGAAACATCTGCCGATGTACGGGCTACACCCAGATTGTCACGGCCGTCGAGCTCTGCGCGCGTCGGCGAGGGCTGTGGGCGAACGAGGACACCCCGTGACGCAGATCGGGGCGCGGTGGTGGCCCCTGGATTGGCGAGACAAGACCTCCGGGGTCTCGCGCTTCACACTTGACCAACTCGCTGGCGAGATGGAGTCACCACCTCTGTGGGCGGCCATTCATCGTTCACCACACGCACTGGCCGACGTGCTATCGGTTGACGTGAGCCGGGCGGCAGCTGCCCCCGGCGTGCACGCAGTCATCACCGCCGCGGACTTCGGGGAGCACATGTACTTCGCCGGACTCCCATTCAGCGATCGTCGGCCTTTGGCGAAGGATCGAGTGCGCTTCATCGGGGAGGAAATCGCCGTCGTCGCAGCCGAGACACCTCGAGCGGCTCGGCAGGCGGCCCGTCTCATCGATGTCCGCTATCGCTTACGGGCTGCCCCCACCACGGTCGATCAAGCGCTGGCATCAGGCGCAGAGAGCCTTCACGAGCGACATACCGGTACGCGCAACGTCTCTGTTCGAAGTCGCGGCACTCATGGTGATTTCGATGCCGTCCTCACCTCATCGCATCACGAAGCGAGCGGCACCTTCCGTTATCCCCGGGTAGCCCAACTGCCAATGGAACCATCTGCGTGCATCGCCTCGTGGAACGCGGAGACCGAATGCCTGCAACTCTGGACCACGACACAGGTGCCACGAATGGTCTCGGAAGTCGTAGCAGAATTCCTCGATCTGAATCCCGATCAGGTGATCTGCCGCGAGACCGCGGTTGGGGGCGCGTTTGGATCGCGTTCACGAACCTGCGAGTACGAGGTGCTGGCTTCAATGCTGAGCCTACGTTGCGGTCGGCCCGTGGTGTTGGCGTACACACGCGAAGACGACATCGCCACGCTGCGAAGCCGACACAGATTCACGACATCAATGACGGGGTACGCGTCGAAGGATGGACACATCCTCGGATTTGACACCAACATCACCATGGACAACGGCGCGTACAACATGACCGGACCCTTCGTGATGGCAGTGGCTCTTCATGCACTGGGGGGCCTCTACCGACCGGTCGGAGGTCGTTGGGACTCGTCTCTCGTGGACACCGCGACCGTTCCCGGCGGCCAGATGCGCGGGCTGGGCTACCCGCAGGTTGCGATGGCGTCCGAGGTCCTCGTCGATCAACTTGCAGAACTGCACGGTGTAGATCCGATCGAGTTTCGCCTCCGCAACGCCAACCACGGTGGACAAACAACTCTGGGCGGTGGACTGATTGGCTCCTCGGGTCTTACCGCATGTCTGGAGGTAGTAAAGGAGTCGATCGGTTGGACCGCGAAGCGCAGCGATCGTCGACCCAATCGCGGTCTTGGTGTTGCGGCCGGAATCCACGGCAGTGGTGACAACGGTGGACGGCCCGATGCCAACCGATCCGCTGCGGCAATCGATATCTTCGCCGATGGTCGCGTCCACTTGCGTTTCGGCTCAATCGACTTTGGCACCCATCAGGTAACCGCCCTCGCACAAATCGTTGTGGAAGAGTTGGGACTGCGCCCCGAAGACGTACACGTCTCTTTGGCGGATACAGCCTCGTCCCCCTTCGAATTGGGGCAATGGGCGTCACGAGGCACGTACTTCGCTGGCCATGCCGTGCGACTTACGGCTTCTGAAATGGCAGATCGGATACGCACTCTCGCTGAAGCCAAACTTGGTGCAGTGGTCTCGCTGTCAGATGGTTGGGCCCGCTCTGCGAACGGCGACCTGACCATCGCTGAGGTGATCACTGCATCTGACGCGTTTGGCGACGGCAAGCTCACCCACGAGAGCACCTATGTCGATCACATCATTTCGTTCGACCCCGAGAGCCCTGTCCTCGACGATGTCACGGGTACGTTTTCGTTCGCCGCCCACGCGGTCGAGGTCGAAGTCGACCCTGCGACCGGCAAGATCACGGTGGTGGACTACGTGGCCGCACACGACATTGGCCGGGCCATTAACCCCAGCGCTTGTGAAGGCCAGATCATCGGTGGCGCAGTCATGGGGTTGGGAGCAGTCCTTGGCGAAGAGATCATCCTCGTCGGCGGCAAGGTCGTGAATCCCACGTACCTGAACTACGCCATGCCACGAGCGCTAGATCTCCCGCAGGTGCGTCCGATTCTCATCGAGGGCGACATCGACAACGGCCCGTACGGTGCCAAGAGCGTCGGTGAACTTCCCACGTGCCTCGCTGCGCCAGCCGTCTTGAACGCCATCTATGACGCAATCGGAATTCGCTTCGACTCACTGCCGCTTACTCCCGACAAGGTTCTTGCCGCTCTGCGCACTCGCGACGGCAAACCGCCGCGCAAGCTGAATATCTGGCGGCGACCGAGTCGCTGGCAGGTGGCTCTAGTTCGTCGCGCGTATCCCATGGGGCTTCAGTCGATGCTCGAGCGCTGCGGCCGCAAGGTTGCCAACCGCGTCGAACCCGTGGACATTGCCGATGTTCTCGCGCCCACCTCCGCAGACGAAGTCCTCAACGCGCTAGGACATGACGCGGCGGTGCTCGGCGGGGGCACGGACTTACACCTGCAGCGGCGGCAGGGCATTAGTCGACACACGAAGCTGGTCTCCCTTCGACTCGCGCGTGATCTGGCGGGGGTCGCAGAGGAGTCAACGGGCGATCTCAGGATCGGATCCGCCACGACTCTTCAGGAGTTGATCGATGATCCGGTTGTGCCGCAACTTCTCCGCGATGCTGCGGTGACCATCGCTTCCGCGCAGGTGCGCGAGGTGGCGACTGTCGGCGGAAACCTGCTCCAGGCGAAGCGTTGCTGGTTCTTCCGCAATGGATTCGACTGCTACAAGCGCGCAGGCGCGACAGCGCCCTGCTTCGCTGTCACCGGTGATCATCGCTTCCATCACGCGGTAATGGAGGCTCATCGCTGTCAGGCCACCACACCCTCCGATCTCGGCACCGTACTGGTGGCGCTAGACGCGACGATCGAGATTCTCAGCACGCACGGCCGACGGGTAATTCCGGCGGGAAGCCTTTACAGCGGTCCCGGTGAGTCTGTCGTCGGGCCGGACGAGGTTCTGTGCGCGGTCCGCATCCCAGCCACCGCTCGCCTTCGCGTGGCCCAGTTCCGCAAACTCGCGCTGTGGTCAGGGGACTTCGCTACTGCGTCCGTGACTGTCACCCGACTGCCGGCGCCCTCGCCTCACCATCGTGTGGTCCTTGGCGCCCTCGCTCCGATCCCTTGGCGTGCGATCGAGACGGAGGCAGCACTCGATCGAAACGACTCCACTGAGCAGGTTCTCCAAGTCTTCGACCACGAGCTGTCGCGCCACGGACACCCGCTGTCCGGCAATGGATGGAAGCTCGATGCGGCTGTTGGGCTTCTCGGACAAGCGCTCGCGGACCTGCCAGCGGATTAGTAATTCCCCACACTCGGCTGGTCATGCAACGTCCATTGGCTGCAGCGACTCGGCCGCCGTACCGTCTGCAGACGCAGCGCGCACAATGTAGCAACTGAATCTCACCACGGACATGTGACTCCGGATTCCTGCTCAGCGTCAGCAACACCCCCAGGGCACGAGGTCCGATGTCAGCGGGTGTACGTCTCGTCGCGAGTTGCACCTGATGGTTCGGTGTAGGTGAAGGTGAGCGTCGAACCGCTGAGCGAATAGTCGACGTGACCAACACCTCCGTCGAGTGAATAGGTGAGTGCGTACTTTCCTGACGCCGATGACGTGAACGACGTGATGGTCGCGCCGGGAAGGGGTTGACCGTCAGGGCGAAATGACCGAGTTACTGGCTGCGGATCGATCTGATCTCCGGCGACATTCACCACTCCGCGCAAGCCACCGTTGATGTACGGGTAGGTGGTGGTGCCGTGATAGTGGTAGCCCGTTCCGAGGTCGTGTCCGTTGTACTCGTCGAGGGTCGCCACATTCGACCCGTCGGGTTCGGTGGTTCCGTAGATCGCGAAGCCGTCGAGTGCGTAGGCAATCGGACTGCTCGCACCAACGCGTTCGGACAGGTGCAATGGCGCAACGTGATAGTGGTAATCATCAGCCCGCCCCGCGTGTCCGCCCCACGAGTCGAGTTCGCCCGCGAGAAATGCGTCGTCACCACGGTTGTTCAGTGCGTTGAAGATCGGAACGCCGTTAACCGCCAAGGCGATCGCGCCGCGGTAGAGCGACGTGCGAGTCGACACGGGCTGGTCGGCCAGCTGTGGCTGCGACGGAATCCGCCACGCGTTATCACCGGTGTACGGCTGCGGAACTGGCACCTGCTGCTGCCAACTCGTGATTCCTGTCATCATCTTGTGCTCGGGCATCCCGTCGCTGTCGATCATCCAGACACCATCGGTCAGCGTGGTAGTGACCGTGGCCGCGAACTCAGCAAAGCCGGGAAGCGTGGTCGACAGTGTCGTCGCCGCGGAGCCTTCGGATGTCGTGGCCATCTTGGGTGCGCACGCAGCGAGAACGAACACGCCGAGACCGAGACCTCCCACTCGCAGCAGAGTGCGCCGGTCAATCAGGCGAGGTGGCCCGAGCGGGTGGTCGTGTTCGTGATGGCTCATGCAGTGAACCTATGCGTCGTTTCTGGAAGTTGGATGAGCGTTGCCTTGAGGAACCCCCCGGGAAACCCTCAGTGAGCTGTGGTCTCCTTGAAGACGTGCCCACATTGCGAACCTTTGACCACACGTACCAGCGACTAGCCGCTGGGGCAATCGCCCTGTGCCTGGCCTTAGTCGGGTGCGCACCCCTTCAGTCTCCCGCTACTTCCTTCACCGTGACGAGTCCGGGCATCGTTGGCGGTGCTCTCGCCATTGACTCCACCTGCGACGGGGCCGGCACGAGTCCAGCCATCGCGTGGTCAAGCCCACCTCAGGGCACCGCCGGCTACGCAATCGTGATGGACCATTTTCCGCCCGAAGGCAGTACTCACTGGTACTGGCTCGTGTGGGGAATCCCAGCCGACGTTGACTCACTGTCAGCCGGGGCTACCGACACCGGCTATCTCGGCGGCAACAGTGTCAATCCTGAGGTGGGTTACGCGCCTCCATGCTCACAGGGTCCAGGAGTTAAGAAGTACACGATCACCGTCTACGCACTCGCGAGCACACCCACACTTCCCAGTGAGTCGACAGCGTCCGTCACACGCGAGTCGTTGCTTAGTTCCATCGAAGGAATCACCCTGTCGAAAGCGACTCTCGATCTCACGTACTCCCACTAGCCATTCAGCGAAGACTCACTCGCGGGCGGGGCACAAGGCGAGAGTGAGAAGTGGCAGGCCCCGCAGAAGCAGAGCGAGGAGTAACTAGGTCGCTCCCCCACTGAATTGAGACCGTTTTTCGCGTGGATGGTTCACGGGACCCCTCGCCTTCCAGAAGAAGATCAGCACCGATCACTAATCCACTAGCGATGGTCGTGGCGAAGCCGGTTAGGACTTGGCGGTGAGTTCGACCATTTTGGCGGCGAACGTACCTCGCCGATCCGATGCGCCATGGGCCCGCGCCTCCCCGTCACCCGACATGCGGTCGCCATCGACAACAAGGTGGAAGGTCACCTCGAGCGTTGCAATTTTGAGACTTCGGCTGTCGGCCGACAGTACGCCGACCGCTTTGCTCTCATGATCACTGGCAATGAATGTCAACTCTAAGAAGGGGCCTTCTTGCTGGTCAATCCTGAACGTCACGTTGTTGTCGGTGGTGTGCCATCCGGGCTCGAGGTGTGCATGGGAGAGAAAGTGTGGGTGGTGGGGTGTCACTACTCCCCAACTGCTCGTCCTGACCGTTCCCACCCATTCGGTCGGCAAGATTCGTATGTCGTCAGCCATCGGTCAACTCCTCATTTCGATCCGCAACTCGGATGCGAGGCCCCACTGTACGGTGCGCAGCACCGGCCGCCGGGACCGCTGGCACCCCGCACATCGTGGGCGAACCGCCCACTCGGCCGGGCACCCAACCGGCCTGGCTGATAATCCAGTAAACAATAGTATTCTTGAGTGTAGTATCATTCACTGTAAGAGGTGCGCAATGACATTCGTCGGCAGGCAGCGGGAGCTCGACGAGCTGGCGCGGCTTCTGAAGGACG
>CALQEM020000143.1:0-8992 GCA_943329595.2 Bifidobacterium breve | reverse complement strand
GGCGCAGGTGACCTGTCGCTGTCTCCGTCTCCGGTGTACTCGGACAATACTGAGGCTGGCATCAACACCGCGTCGGCGTCGTACACCTACGCCGGCGACACGAACCACGCTGGCTCGTCGGACAGCGAGGACTTCACCATCGGCAAGGCGTCGTCGACGACGGTGGTGACGTGTCCGTCGTCGGTGACCTTCACGGGCTCGGCGCTGACGCCGTGCTCGGTGTCGGTGACCGGCGCCGGTGGCCTGACGTTGACCCCGACTGGGTCGTACGCCGACAACACCAATGTTGGTACTGCCACCGCGTCGTACGACTTCACCGGTGATGCCAACCACACCGGCTCGTCCGGTGGTGCTGGGTTCGGGATCTACGACGGCACCACGGCGTCCGGCGAGGGCGTGACGGTGACCTTCCCCGCGGTGGACCCAGCCACCGGCACGCAACTGGGCACAGGGGCCGTGACCTTCGACGCGATCAGCCAGGCAGGTTCAAGCACGGTCACCGGCACGACACCGACCGATGGTGCGTTTGTGGTGCCTGTGGGCTTCTCGCTGGGAGACCCCCCCAGGTACTTCACGATCTCAACCACCGCGGTGTACTCCGGGCTGATCCACGTGTGTCTGCCGTATGACACGACCAACCCGGTCAAGCCGCGCCTGTTCCACCACAACGCCGACCTACCCGTGGCGGCCTGGCAGGACGTCACCACCAGCTACGACCTGGTGGTGGGACTGGTGTGCGGGACGGTGAGCTCGCTGTCCCCGTTCGCCCTCGGCTATCCGCCGCTGGCTGCCATCACGGTGTCGCCCGGTGACCCGGGGTCGATCACGACCGCCCAGTCGGTGCCGACCTTCGGATATGTGAGCAGCCCGACCACCACGAGCGGCGACTGGACCACCGAGCCGTCGTGCGCGCTGTACGCGACCAGTGACACCGGCTTCATCACGCCACTGATCGGCAAACTCTCAGTGGGGGAGTACCAGCGTCATTGCGCAGGTGGTGTCCCGGTCGTCGCCAGCACCGTGGGCTACGTGGACGCCCCGTTCTTCGTGGTGGCAACGCCGGTCGACGTCGTGGTCACCGCCAGCAGCCCCACGGCCATCACCTACGCGGGCACCACCCCGACGATCACGTACACCACCGACCCGTCGACGGTGCCTGGCAACTGGACCCTCGAGCCGACCTGCGGGATATTTGCCACCACCGACACCGCGTTCGCGACGCCGCTGACCGGCACGTTGGCGGCCGGCTCCTACGTCACCCACTGCACGGGTGGTACGTCCACCGGCTACAACCCCACCTCGTACGTGAACGGGTCGTTCGCGGTGAACAAGGCGTCTTCCACGACGACGGTGACCTGCCCGTCGTCGGTGACCTACACCGGCACCCCCCGCACGCCGTGCTCTGCGTCGGTGACCGGCGCCGGCGGATTGTCGCTAACCCCCACCCCGACGTACGCCAACAACACCGCTGTCGGCACCAACACGGCGTCGGCGTCGTACACGTACGGCGGGGACACGAACCACGATGGCTCCTCTGACTCCAAGAGCTTCTCGATCAGCGGAGGGTCATCAGCCACGATCTACATCGTCCCTACACCCAAGACTGTGCGGTATGGCGCGTCCAAGCCCAAGTACACCTACACTCTGCGCTCCGGTTCGCCCACGGGACCGCAGGTGAGGCTCAACTTCCCGCGCGGATCGAAGGCCCCCAAGTGCACCAGCAGCTACGCCGTGCGCACCCCCGTAGCAGCGTCTCCGCTGATGATCACCTGCTCGGGCGGCTCCCTTGCTGGGTACTCGTTTGACACCACGTCGACCGCGGCCCTGACCATAGTCAAGGCCACGTCGACGACGACGGTCGTCTGCCCGACGGTGGTCTACTACACCGGATCAGCGCTCACCCCGTGCAGTGCCTATGTCCGGGGCTCAGGTGGGCTGCAGGCGTCCGTGGCGGTGACGTACCAGAGCAATGTGGCAGTGGGCAGAGCCACCGCGAGGGCCACCTATGCGGGCGACGCCAACCACCTGGGATCGAGCGGATACGGCTACTTCACGATCAGGAGTCGCTAGCCCTGGCGCACCTCGCCGCAGGGCCGAGAACCCGGGTGCTAAGACGTCTGGTCATGGGGCATCCCATGTCGAGTGGGTGAGTCCTGCGAACCACAGCCGTCGTCCTCCCTGTCGGCGGGCCCAAACGCAATGCGTCATGTGACGTATGAGCCGCCTCACATGGCGGAGTAGTGTCCACACCCTGCGGAGGTGGTCATGGCCGAGTGGCCGGGTGGGGCGGCGTGTGCTTTTGTCATGAGCTTCGACTTCGACGCCGAAGAGGTGTGGATTGGCGAGAACCCCCAGAACGCCTTCCGTCCCGGGGTGCTGTCACAGGGCGCCTACGGGCCCAAGGTGGGCGTCCCGCTCATCCTCGACCTGCTCGACCGGCACGGAATCCGCGGGTCGTTCTTCGTTCCAGGAAAGGACGCCGAGCGGCATCCCCACTCGGTGCGGTCGATCCTCGCTGCCGGCCACGAGGTGGGGCACCACGGCTACACGCACACGTCGGTCACCGACCTCGACCTAGCTGCCGAGCGCGAGGAGATGGTGCGCGGGCTCGACGTGCTCACGGGCCTAGGCGCCACGGTGACCGGCTACCGATCGCCGTCGTGGGACTTCTCGCCGAACACACTCGACCTCATCAAGGAGCACGGGTTTACCTACTCGTCCAACCTCATGGACGACATCCGGCCGTATCGCCACGCCAACGGGATCGTCGAACTGCCCGTTCACTGGATCCTCGACGACGCCGCCCACTTCTGGTTCGACGGCGCGTCGTGGACCAAGACCATCAGGTCGAACGATGAGGTCATGAGCATCTGGGTCGACGAATTCCTCGGCATCAAGGAACTCGGCGGACTCGTCATGCTCACCACCCACCCCATGATCATCGGGCGGCCCGGACGGCTGCGCCTGCTCGACCGCTTCCTCACGTTCGTGCGCGAGCAGGGCGACGTGTGGATCGCCACCGCCGACGATGTGGCCGCAGCCACCTCATGAGGGTTGGCGTGGCCATCGTCACCGGTGGCGGGCGAGGCCTGGGCGGGGGAGTGGCCGCGAGGCTGGCCAGCGAGGGCTGGCAGGTGGTCGTCGCTGATGTGCGCGAGCCCGAGTTGGAGGCGCCCGGCCAGGTCTTCGTGAGGTGTGACGTATCACGCGAGGACGAGGTCGCAGCGCTGATGTCGTTCGTGCTCGAGCGGCACGGGAGGCTCGACGCGGTGGTCAACAACGCGGCCATCGGTGGCCCGTCGACCACCGTCGCCCAGACCGACGCCGAGGCGTTCCGCCGCGTGCTTGAGGTGAATCTAGTCGGGCCCTTTCTAGTCAGCCGCGCCGCCGTTCCCCTGCTGATCGAGTCGGCGCCGGGCTCGGCCATCGTCAACGTCGGCTCGATGTTCGGCCAGAGCGGAGTCGCGCGAGGGGCTCCCTACTGCGCGTCGAAGGGCGGGGTCGAGATGCTGACTCACAGCCTGGCGCTGGAACTGGCACCGCATGGAATCCGGGTCAACACGGTCGCTCCGGGCAACATGATGACCGCGATGCACTGGGATGAGATCGAGATGCGGGCCGATGAGGTAGGGGTGACCCCCGACGAGATGCGCGAGCAGATTCGGGCGACGATCCCGCTCGCGCGCCACGGAACCGCCGCTGACATCGCCGGAGCCGTCATGTGGCTGCTGGGAGACGACGCGAGCTACGTCACGGGGCAGACGATCTCGGTCAACGGAGGGGTGCTGCTGTCATGAGCGTTCCGCGCCTGCTGGTCACCGGTGCGGCCTCGGGCATCGGTCGTGCGGTGGTCCGCCTGGCCCTAGCGGAGGGCGCGGTGGTGGCCGCTGCCGATCGAGACTCTGCAAGCCTTCAGGCCGCCTGGGCGGGCGACGCGCTGTGCGTCGAGATGGACGTCACCGAGCCCGACTCGGTCGAGGCGGGATTCGCGGCCGCGACGCAGGAGTGGGGCGCCCCGCCGACTGCGGTTGTGAACGCCGCCGGGATCTATCGCATCGCGCCAACCGTGGGGCTGGACCGCGGGTCGTGGGATGAGGTGATGGCCATCAACCTGACGGGCGCGCTTCTGGTGAGCCAGGCGGCCGCGCGCACCTGGTCACAGACCGGAATGGCAGGCAGCATCGTGCTGGTCTCGTCGATCGCCTCCCGAAGGGGCGATCGTGACGAGCCGGCCGCACACTACGCGGCCTCCAAGGGTGCTGTGGAAGCGCTGTGCCGGCAGCTCGCGGTCGAGTGGGGCCCGCTGGGCGTGCGAGTGAACGCGGTCGCGCCGGGTGTGATTGACACCCCCATGCTGCGGCTGGGCGACGATCCCGCGCGGCTGGCGGCCTATCTCAACGCCGGCGTGCCGCTGGGCCGGCTCGGCCACGCCAGCGAGGTCGCCGAGGTGTGCTGGTTCCTCGTGGGTGAGAAGTCGTCGTACGTCAGCGGGGCAGTCATATCAGTCGATGGAGGGGCGGGAGCAGCATGAGCATCCCTGTTGTCAGGGTCAGTGGTGGGCCGCGCGAGCGCGGTCAGCAGTACGGCGAGCAGGCCAAGGAGCGCGTGCTTCGATCGATCGAGGCGTACGAGCGGGTGTTCGCGCACTACGCCACCTGGGACTGGCAGCAGGTGACCGCGGAAGCGATGCGGTACGCCGACGCCATCGCGGCCTTCGACCCCGACCAGCTCGAGGAGATGGAGGGCATCGCGATCGGTGCCGGCGTATCGCTGGCCGACGTGCTCTCGATCAACGTGCGGACCGAGATCATGTTCGCCGCGAAGGCTCGGGTGCTCGGCGCTTCGATCCCGCGCATTCCCGAGTGCTCGTCGTTCGCGATGGTGGCCGACGACGGTGGCACCTACCTCGGGCAGAACTGGGATTGGCTGCCCCACGCGTTCGACACCGTGGTGCGACTGGAGGTGAAGCCCGACTCGGGCCCATCGTTCGTGACCGTGGTGGAGGCGGGGCTCCTGTGCAAGTTCGGCATGAACAGCGTCGGAATCGGTCTCGTCTGCAACGCGCTCGTGAGCTCCTACGACGTGGGTACGCCCGGTATCCCCTTCCACGTGATGCTGCGCGCGCTCATCTCCTGCACGAGCCTCACGCAGGCCTATGAAACAGTGCAACGGGGAGTGCGCTCGTCGAGCGCGAACTACCTGATGGCCGACTCAAGTGGTCTGGCGATCAACTTCGAATGCGAGGCGGGCGACCTCACCCGGGTTTCGCTGATCGAGCCTGACGAGCGAGGTGTCATCCTGCACACCAACCACTTCGTGGCCCCCATACAGGGTTTCGACGTGGGCCGGTGGAACTTCCCTGATTCCCCGCTGCGGTTGCAGCGGCTGCGTAGGGCGGTGCGACTCGCGCCCGAGCTCAGTTCGCCTGACTGGTTTGCCGGGGTGGCGAGCGACCACGCGGGCCACCCGTATGGGGTGTGCTGCCACCCCGACGAGGCCTATCCGGCGGTCGAGCAGGGCGCCACGATCGTGAGTGCCGTGATGCGGCTCGGGGAGGCTCAGATGACCCTCTGGGAGGGCCTGCCGTGCTCGTGCGAGCCCGTGGAGCTCGACTACTCGAGCACCTGGGCCCGCGGATCCTCCGCTCTGGGCGGGTGACCGGGTCACGATGGCGATTCGACTTGGCTACGGCCTGATTACCTGCCAGTCCCACCCCGACGACCCACGGCCGTCGACGGAGCTCGTGGCAGAGGCACTTGAACTTGCGACGCTGGCCGACGACCTCGGACTCGACTCGGTGTGGGTATCGGAGCACCACCATGTCGACGATGGGCACCTCGGTGCGCTGTTGACCATGTTGGCCGCCATGGCCGCCGTCACCCGGCGGGTGCGGCTCGGAACCGGCCTCCTGCTGGCCCCGCTGCACCACCCGGTCCGCGTGGCTGAGGAGGCCGCGCTGGTCGACCTCCTGTCGCACGGACGACTGGTGCTGGGACTCGGCCTGGGCTGGCGCGAGGAGGAGTTCGCTGCCGTGGACGTGAGCCAGCGCGAACGGGTGCGGCGCCTCGTCGAACTCATCGAGGTGCTGCGCGCAGCTGGTCGTGACGAGGCCACGAGAGAGTCGACCGACGGCAGGTCGATGGCCCGTGTCACTCCCGGGTTCGTGTCTCCGGGCGGCGTGCCCGTGTGGGTGGGCGCGCTCGCCGACGCGGGCATCGCTCGGGCTGGTCGGCTGGCCGACGGATTCATGGCCACCGAGGTCACGCCCGCCGATCTCGCTGCTCAGGTGGCGGTGGCGCGGGAGGCCGCCGCGGCGGCTGGCCGCGATCCTGCGGCGCTGACCATCTCAGTTCACCTGCCCACCCTCGTCACCGAGGAACCGTGGGAGGCGGTGCGCGACCATCTTCGGTACCCCGGGTGGAAATACGAGGAAATGGACGGTCAGTGGGGTAACGCGGGTCCGCTCGCGCGGCCGGGTGACTGGACCGAGGGGGAGGACGAGCGACTCCGCGCGACGAGCCTGGTAGGCCCGGTGGCCGAGGTGGCGGGCCGGATTGCCGAGTATGCGGAGGCCGCGGGGGGCGACCTCGACTTCATCGCCCGGTCCTACCTGCCGGGGGTCGGTCGGGCGGAGCAGCGTCGAGCCCTCGAAGCGCTCGCCCGCGTCGGCGATCTGCTCGCGCGCTGAGCGAATACGTCACATGACGCATGCAGATTCCGCTGGATGCGTGTGAGATCGTGATCAAATCCGGTGTGCACCGGACTCGGAGCTAGGGAGGCAGCCATGAGTGACCAGACCCCACAGGGTGACGACGAGTCCGGCGACGAGGGTGTTGGCGTCTCGCGTCGAGGATTCCTGACCGGAATCGGCGTTGCGGGTGTCGTTGGCCTCGCGGTCGGTGGTGGCGTTGGCTACGCGACGGCCCCCAAGTCGTCGGGCACGGGCGGCGGCTCGGCCACGGGCCCGACCGGTGAGCCCTCGGTCAGCCCCTCGGCGAGTTCCGAGACGATCAAGGTGGGCCTCGTTGCCCCCGTGACCGGCCCTTATTCTGGCGATGGTCAGGAGATGCAACGTGGCGCCGAGCTCGGCGTCGAGGCGGTGAACAAGGCAGGTGGCGTACACGGCCGCCAGCTGGAGCTGGTTGTCGCCGACGTCAGCGACCTCTCGCCCGAGCTCTACGTCAAGGCCGCTCAACGGCTCACCGGCGAGGTCGCCGCTGCGGCGGTCTTCAGCGGGTACTGCTCGAACGACTCCGCGGAGTTCCCGACCTACGCCCAGTCCGGGGTGCCGATGTTCCACTTCAACACCCTGCAGGCGAATGTCGACTACGTGAAGAGCAACAACATCTCCAACATCTACGAGGGCTGCCCCACCGAGATCTGGTACGGCAAGGGATTCGTGCCGCTCATGCAGAGCTGGATCGATCAGGGTCTGTGGAAGCCGTCGTCGAAGACGGCAGCGGTGGTCACCAGCAACGATCCCTACAGCATCTCCATCGCCCAGGCGGTGCAGGCCGAGCTCGCCAAGATCGGCTGGACCACCCCGATCTACGAAGAGGTCACCGCCCCCACCGCCGACTGGGGTCCCGTGCTGGCCAAGATCCGTGCCACGCCCCCGGGTCTCATCTTCGTCACCGACTACATCGCCGGCGACCTGGCGGCATTCGCCAAGCAGTTCGCCACGGCTCCCACCCCGTCGCTGCTCTACCAGCAGTACGGGCCGTCGGTTCCCGAGTACCTCGACCTCGCCGGCGAGGCCGCGAATGGCGTGGTGTGGTCGACCACCATCGGCCTGCTTCCCGATGCCATCGGTAAGGCTTTCGCCGACGTCTACCGCGCCAAGTACAACGCCGAGCCCGGGCTCAGCCAGGCCGGTGGCCAGTACGACATCATCCGCATGTGGGCGCGCACCGCTAATCAGGCCACCGATCCGGCCGACTTCCCGAAGGTGAACGAACTCCTCAAGTCGGCCATCTTCCGCGGGGTCAACGGCACGTACACGTTCGTGCCCGGGCAGCTCTCGGTGCCGCCGTACCCCGACGAGATCAACGACCCCAGCCTGGCGATGCCTCACCTCACGTACCAGATCCAGAACCTCAAGCAGGTGTGCGTTGCTCCGGCGCCGTACACGGGTGGCGCCTTCACGCTGCCGCCGTGGCTGGCGTAGGCGGCCAGGCTCCCACAGAATGGCGCTCCTTGAAGTACGTGATGTCGTCAAGAGGTACGGCGGTCTCGCGGCGGTCGATGGCCTGACCTTCTCCGTTGACGAGGGGCAGACGTTCGGAATTGCCGGACCCAACGGGGCGGGCAAGACGACGCTGTTCGATGTCATCACGGGCATGGTGCGCGCCACGAGTGGCACGGTGCTGCTGCGTGGCACCGAGATCCAGTCGGCCTCCGTACATCGCATCTGCAATCTCGGGGCCGCACGTACCTTCCAGCTGCCCTCGGTGTTCGACACCCAGACGGTGCTGGGTAACGCGATGGTCGGAGCCCACTACGGGCGCCCGACGTCGTGGTGGTCGGGCCTGCGCAGATCCGAACCCACGCTGTCACGCGCCATGGAGGAGCTGGAGTTCGTTGGCCTGGCTAACTCGGCCGCGATGGTTGCTGGCCCGCTTCCGGTCTACGACAAGAAGCGGCTGATGCTGGCCACCGCGCTGGCGACCGACCCCACGGTGCTGTTCCTCGACGAGCCCTTCGGCGGGCTCACTCCGGGGGAGGTCGACTCGTTCATGGTGACCATCCGTGCCACTCGCGAGCGTGGCGTGACCATCGTGCTGATCGAGCACGTGATGCGCGCTCTGATGGCACTCTCCGACCGGGTGCTGATCATGAACCATGGTAAGGAGCTCTTCGAGGGCACTCCCGCCGATGTCGCGAGTCACGAGGGAGTTGTCGAGGTCTACCTCGGCCGCAAGGAGGGCAGCCTCGATGACGAGTAGCCCACTGCTCAGCGTGTCCGGACTCATCGCTGGATACGGCGAGGGCC
>CALQEM020000142.1:0-9101 GCA_943329595.2 Bifidobacterium breve | reverse complement strand
GTAGAGGCCGGCGACGTCGGTGAGGACGACGAGCTTGCGGGCTCCCAGCGCTACAGCAAGGGCAGACGACGCCGTATCGGCGTTGACGTTGTACACCTGTCCGTCGTCTCCTACGCCAATGCTCGACACCACGGGAATTAGCCCCTGGTCGAGCAGCCCCAGCACGAAGTCGGGGCGAACCGACACCACGTCGCCGACGAGGCCGAGGTCGACCGGCTCGCCGTCGATGACGGTTCCTCGGCGTTCAGCCGTGAAGAGGTGCGCGTCTTCGCCCGAGAGCCCCACAGCCCACGGCCCATGAGAGTTGAGCATTCCCACGATGTCGCGCTGAACCTGTCCGGTGAGCACCATGCGCACGACGTCCATGGCCTCGGGGGTCGTGACGCGAAGCCCCCCGCGGAACTCGCTGGCCACGCCGAGCCGGTTGAGCATGGAGGTGATCTGGGGTCCGCCGCCGTGCACCACTACCGGCCGGAGTCCGACAAGTCGAAGGAACACGACATCGGCCGCGAAGCCGGCAGCGAGCGCTGGATCGACCATCGCGTTGCCGCCGTATTTGAGCACCACGGTGGCGCCACGGAAGCGCTCGAGCCACGGCAGCGCCTGGGCCAGTTCGCCTGCCTTCGCGAGTGCCTGCTCGGCGGTGATCGTGGTCCTCATGTCGAGTACGCCGAGTTCTCGTGCACGTAGGCGGCGGTGAGGTCATTGGTGAGAATCGTCGCCTCGCACGAACCCTCCCCCAGGTCGATGGTCACCTCGACCGCGCGTCCGCTCATATCGACAAGTGCGCGGTCGTCGCCGACCGAGCCCGCGCGACACACCCAGACACCGTTAATTGCGACACCGATGCGGTCGGGCGAGAAGGCAGCATCGGTGGTTCCCACGGCTGCGAGCACTCGCCCCCAGTTGGGGTCCTCGCCTGTGATGGCGCACTTGAAGAGGTTGCTCCGCGACACGGCTCGACCCACGGTGACGGCGTCGTCTTCACTGGCCGCGGAACAGACCCGAATCGCGATGTCCTTGCTCGCACCCTCGGCGTCGGCAAGCAGTTGGCGCGCGAGGCTCTGGCACACGTCGGTGACCAGTTCCGCCAGCAGTGCGTGGTCGGGCTGGGTACCCGAAGCGCCGCTGGCCATCAGGATCACCGTGTCGTTGGTCGACATACACCCGTCGGAGTCGAGCCGGTCGAAGCTCACCCGGGTAGCGCCCCGCAGGGCGACATCGAGTTCCGCCGCGGTGGCACTTGCATCGGTGGTGAGCACCACCAGCATGGTGGCCAACCCGGGGGCGAGCATTCCGGCGCCCTTGGCCATGCCCCCCACCGTCACTCCGCCCCGCGATGCGACCGCAGTCTTGGGCACCGAGTCGGTGGTCATGATGGCGCGCGCCGCGTCAGCGCCGCCCGTGATCGAGAGTGCAGCGGCGGCTTCGTCGACGCCCGCCAGCAGGAGGTTCATCGGAAGCCGCTCGCCGATCAGCCCCGTGCTGCACACGAGTACGTCGATGGCCCCGACCCCGAGCGCTGCCGCTACATGCTCGGCAGTGCGATGGGTGTCTTGGAATCCCTCAGGGCCGGTGCAGGCGTTGGCACCGCCAGAGTTGAGAACTACCGCGCGGGTGCTCCCCACCTCGGCACAGCGCTGCGACCACAGCACGGGGGCGGCCTTCACCCGGTTCGTGGTGAACACCGCGGCAACTCCAAACTCAGGGCCGTCGCTCACCACAAGAGCGACATCGTGGGCACCGCTGGCCTTGAGTCCGGCGGTGACGCCCGCTGCCCGGAAGCCTTCGGCTGCGGTAACGCTCATGGCGCGACCCCCATGGAGGTGAGCCCGGCGGCCTCGGGCAGACCCAGCATCAGGTTCCCGTTCTGCACCGCCTGCCCGGCCGCGCCCTTCACCAGATTGTCGAGAGCCACGACCACGACCGCACGGCCCGAGTGGGTGTCGGCTGCGACCTGCAGGTGTACCGCATTGGAGCCGAGAGTGTAGGCGGTGCGGGGCCAGGAGCCCTCGGGGAGAAGGTGCACGAACCCCTCATGCGAGTAGGCCGCGCGCATCGCCTCGCGAAGCACGCCTGCGGTGACTCCCTCCGACAGTCGGGCGGTGCACGTCGCAAGGATCCCTCGGGGCATGGGAGCAAGCATCGGCGTGAAGCTGAGGGTCACCTGCTCACCCGCGGCCATTCCGAGGGTCTGCTCCATCTCGGGGGTGTGCTGGTGCAAACCGCCTACCTTGTAGGCACTCATGCTGCCCATCACTTCGCTGGCCAGCAGTTCGACCTTGGCACTGCGGCCAGCGCCCGTGGTGCCGCTGGCCGCGACCACCACGATGTCGGACGGCTCGACGAGCCCGGCTGCGAGCAGCGGCGCGAGGCCGAGAGCCACCGACGTGGCGTAGCAGCCTGGATTTGCGACTCGCTGGGCCGACGCGATCGCAGCACGCATGTGACCAAGCTCTGGCAGGCCGTACTGCCATGTTCCTGCGTGGTCTCCGCCGTAGTACGTGGCCCAGGCAGCGGGGCTGAGCAGGCGGAAGTCGGCACCGAGGTCGACGATCGGAAGGGATGCGGGCAGGGTGCGCACCAGCGCCGCGCTTTCGCCGTGCGGAAGGGCGGTGAAGACGATGTCGGCGCCCGCGAGGGCGTCGGCCGTAGTGGGTGCGAACTCCTGGTCGATCACTCCGGTGAGGTGAGGATGCACCGCGCTGACTCGTTGGCCAGCGTTGGAGGCAGCCGTCACCGCCCCAATCGTGAGGGTGGGATGGGAGGCGAGCAGCCGTAGCAACTCTCCCCCCGCGTAGCCCGAGGCTCCCGCAACGCCTGCTGTGACGGTCATGAAATCAGTATACGCATATGCACATACTTATCAGGCACGCAGGCTGGCCCCCACAGCAGCGGCGGCCGCAGCGAGGGCGCCCTCGCGCACCGCGGTGATGTCGTCGACACTCAGCGTGCGATCGGGCGCCCGCAGCCGCAGCGCGAAGGCCAGCGACTTGCGCCCCTCGCCCACCTGCGGGCCCTCGTACACGTCGAAGAGGCGCAGCGACTCAAGCAGCTCGCCCGCGCCTGATCGCAGAGCCGACTCGACATCGGAAGCGAGCACCGACGACTCGACCACCAGAGCGATATCTTCCTTAGCCACGGGGAAGGTGCCCACATGCGGACCACTGACCACCGCACGAGCCAACGGGATGAGTGAGTCAAGGTCGACCTCAGCCATCGATGACCGCGCCGGCAACCCGACGGCCTCGACCACGCGAGGATGCAACTCGCCCGCGTGCCCGATGACGACACCCTCAACAACCAATTCGGCGCAGCGGCCCGGATGCCAGGGCATCGGCGAGTTCCCGGGACGCACGACCAATTCGCGATTCACCGCGGCCACGACCGTGCGCACCGCTTCAACGCTGTCGGACCAACCTGACGGCACGCCTGGTCCCCACCAGCCCGCACGGTCGCGAAGTCCGCACAGCAGCACCGCGACATGCGCGCGCTGCGTGGGTAGAAGTGCGTTGAGGGCGGCGAGTTCGTCGGCTGACGGGCGGTGCGTGACCGAGGGTCGGGGGGGCGTTGTCGTGCCTCGCGGTTCCTGACCGGGTGCTAGGTGCGACACAGATCCGATTTCGAAGAGCGCGAGGTCGGACGTGCCGCGACCGATGTTGCGGCGGCCTGCGGTGACAAGGCCAGGGAGAAGGGTGGTGCGCATGCCGGGTTGCTCGTCGGACAGGGGGTTGGCGAGCAGCAGCATCGCGCGCCGGGGATCGTCCGTAGGCAGGCCAAGTGCGTCGAGTTCGACGTCGCCCACGAACGGATAGGAGAGCACCTCGACGAATCCGGAGCCGGCGAGCGCCCGCCCCACCCGGCCACGCGCCTTTTGCCGCTCGGTGAGCCCGAAGCCGGCCGGGGCAGTGGGCAGCGTCGACGGAATCGCGTCGTAGCCGACGAGCCTGAGCACCTCCTCGACGAGGTCGGCTGGGTCAGTGAGGTCGGGCCGCCAGCTGGGCGGTGCAACGACGAGTGGATCGGAGGCGTCATCGACCGCGCAGCCGACAGCGCGGAGGTGACCCACCACCGTGGCAGCATCGACGGCAAGCCCAGCCGTGACTGATGGAAGGCTGACCGGGAGTGCGACCGTGGTGGGTTCGTGCGCAGCCTCCACGGCAGTCATGCCGAGGTAGCGGCCGCCGCCGAGCTGAAGAAGTAGTGCCGTGGCCCTCGCCGAGGCGTAGGGGGCAAGCACGCGGTCGACCCCGCGCTCAAAGCGACGGGAGGCCTCGCTCGAGAGCTTGTGCCGACGACAGGTGCGGGCGATCGTGGTGGGGTCGAAGTGTGCGGCCTCAAGCACGATGGAGGTGGATTCATTGTCGATCTCGCTGGTGAGGCCCCCCATCACCCCGGCGATGCCGATGGGGCCGGAGTCGTCAGAAATCACTAGATCGTCAGCCGACAGTGCTCGCGACGCGTGGTCGAGCGTTTCGAGAGTCTCGCCAGCGCCAGCCGCGCGGGGCCGAACCGGGCCACGAAGCTTGGTGAGATCAAAGGCGTGCAGGGGCTGGCCGGTTTCGAGCATCACGTAGTTGGTGACGTCGACCGCCAACGACACGGAGCGCATGCCCGAGGCAACTAGCCGCCTGCTCATCCACGACGGAGTGGGCGCATGCGGGTCGAAGCCGGTAATGGTGCGCAGCGTGAAAAGGTCGCAGGCTGCGAGGTCGTCGGAGGCGCAGGGGTGGGGCTCACTGCCCGGCTCGGGGGCGGGGAGGTCGACGAGCTCGAGTCCGGGGTCTACGAACGCCACTTGGAACGCCGTTGCCGCCTCGCGTGCGATTCCGCGGATTGATAGCGCGTAACCACGGTCGGGTGTGACGGCAATGTCGAGCACCTCGTCGCCGATTCCGAGCAGGGGCTTGGCGTCGTCGCCGGGAGCGCCCGCATCGGCGGGGAGCACAATGATTCCGTCGTGCTCGTCGCCGAGCCCGAGTTCTCGCGCCGAGCAGATCATGCCGTCGGAGACGTGACCGTAGGTCTCGCGCGAGGCGATGCGGAAGTCGCCCGGAAGAACCGTTCCGGGCAGCGCGATGGCGACGAGGTCTCCGGCCGCGAAGTTGCGGGCTCCACAGATGATGCCGCGAATTCCGGGCGTGTCGGGGTGACCGTGCTCAGCCCCCACCTCGACCTGGCACCAGCGGATCGGCTTCTTATACTCGGCGAGTTCTTCAACCGAGACCACGCGACCCACAACCACCGGGCCGTCGACATCGGCGCCCATGACCTCGACCGATTCGACCTCGAGCCCGGCTCGCACTAGTGCCTCGGCGAGGCGACGACCATCGACGTCGGCGGGCAGGGCCGCGAACTCGCGCACCCACGACACCGGGGCGCGCATCAGACGTCCGTTCCGAAGGCCGCGGTGAACCGCACGTCGCCCTCGACCATGTCGCGCATGTCAGTGACGTCGTGGCGGAACATGAGGGTGCGCTCGATTCCCATTCCGAAGGCGAAGCCGGAGTAACGGTCGGAGTCGATGCCGCAGGCCTGCAGCACTCGAGGATTCACCATTCCGCACCCGCCCCACTCGATCCATCGGGGTCCGCCCTTAGCGCCCGGAAACCAGAGGTCGAGCTCGGCGGACGGCTCGGTAAAGGGGAAGTACGACGGACGCAGCCGGGTGCGCGCCTCGGGACCGAACATCGCGGTGGCGAAGTGGTCGAGCGTGCCCTTCAGATGCGCCATCGTGATTCCTTCGTCGACCACAAGTCCCTCAACCTGATGGAACACGGGCGTGTGCGTGGAGTCGAGCTCGTCGGTGCGGAACACGCGTCCTGGGCAGATGACGTAGATGGGCAGTGGGCGCTCGAGCATGGTGCGTGCCTGGACGGGCGACGTGTGTGTGCGGAGCACAACGCCCGAGTGTTCGGTGCCCACGAAGAAGGTGTCTTGCATGGTGCGCGCGGGGTGGTCGGGAGGCAGGTTGAGAGCGTCGAAGTTGAACCACTCGGCCTCGACCTCCGGGCCTTCGGCAACCTCCCAGCCCATCGAGGTGAAGACGTGAGACACACGCTCGATGATCGTCGTGAGCGGGTGTCGTGCTCCGGCTGGTCGGCGGTCGTAGGGCAAGGTGACATCGACGGATTCCTGAAGGAGCACTCGCTGGTCGCGCTCGTTTTCGAGTTCGACCGCTCGGGCGTCGAGAGCCTGCTTGATCTGCTGGCGAGCCTCGCCCACGCGCTTACCTGCCTCCGCCTTCGCCGCGGGCGGAAGCGCACCGATTTCCCGATTGGCGAGCGATAGTGGCGACCGATCACCGGCGTGAGCGAGCCGCGCCTCCTTGAGGAGGTCGAGGTCAGAGGCTTCATTAATGGCGAGTAGGGCGGATTCAACCGAGGCAGCGATGTCGTCGGGGCTCAGTGCCGCGACCTCTACCGGGTCGAAGGACGAGTTGGGCGCAGACATGGTGGTGAGTCTATTGCCGCTTCCCTCGCGAGGCTCTGCTGGGGAATCGAAGCGCGATAGGTACGGGCTTGGGTGCCCCCGATGCAGATTAGGCCTCGGAAAGCACCTCGGCCTCGCCCATGCCCATGCCCTCGCCCATGCCGTCGTCGCGCTCGGCCGCACGCATCGTGCCGTCGCCGAACGTGGGGTCGAGTCCGCGGGCCGCGAGCGCGGCGGCCCGCGCCGCGCGCTTTTCGGCCGCAAGCGCTTCACCTTGGGCGATCGCAGCGTCGGACATTGTGTAGGAATCGACCCGACCGACCCCGTGGTAGCGCTCGATGTAGGCCCCAAGTGCGGGGCCGGACTCCCACGAGGTAATCAGGCAGTAGCGCGGCTCGTCGCCCTGGTGCCATACGGCGTGGTAGAGGCGCTGGGTGTCGACGATCAACTGCGCCCCGGCCGGCAGCGCGATGCGCGTCTCGGTGCTGGGGTCGTCCTTGTCCTCGCGCAGCACCATCACCGAGTCGGGGTTGTGGGTGAGGTTGAAGAACCCTCGCACGATCCACCCGGTGCCCTCGGGGTTGAGCCTGTTGTTGTCGTCGCGGTGCAGGTTGTAGATGGTCTCGCCGTAGAGGTTCGGCTGCAGCTCGATCACCCGGCAGCGGCCGATGTTGGCCCCGGGCTCCTCGGCGCGGGCCACGAGGCGGGGCGCCCTGTCGGCGTTGGCCGGGACCCACACCCCGTCCTTGTCGGTCTTGGCCGGGTTGTGGTTCCAGAATCCGTCGCACTCGAGGTCGCCGTACGCACTGGCGAGGGGCGCGAAGCGGGTCTCGCCCGACGACTTCCAGTCGACGAACTCGATGTCGAGCCACTCCGCCGGGTCGGCCGCCTGGTCGTAGGGGTCGAGGACCACGTAGCCCTTCTCCTCGAAGATGGGCAGAGTCACGTAGTCGGGCATCGCGGTGTCCTTTTCATGCGGGAGCGTGGCTGTTCCATTGTGCCCCACCCTGCGTCGACAGGCGCGCAGGCGAGCCGTGGCATGCGGGCCGGGTCAGGCCTCGCTGCGCACCGAGGTGGGGTCGTACCCGTGGTAGGCGGTGCGCGCGCCACGCCTCGCCTGAGCCGACGCCTCCTGCACCGCGGCGAACCCTGCGTTGAGCGAGGCTGACTCGTACTCCTGGCGCGGCCCGTTGGCCGCGATCCAGGCCGCGAGCTCGGGACCAGACTCGAACGAGGTGATGAGGCAGTAGCGGGGGTCGGGACCCGGGTGCCACACCGAGTGCCAGAGTCGCTCGGAGTCGACCACGAGCTGCGCCCCAGCCGGCAGCGGAATTCGGGTCTCGGTGCTGGGGTCGTTGATGTCGTCGCGCAGCACCATCACCGTGTCGCGGTCATCGGTGAGCTGCATGAAGCAGCGCACCACCCACCCCTCGCCCTGGGGGTTGAGCCGGTTGTTGTCGTCGAGGTGCGAGTTGTAGAGCGCGTCGGCGTAGGTGTTGGGCTGAAGCTCGATGATGCGGCACCGCCCCACACGGGCACCCACCTCGGCGACGCGTTTCATCAGGTTCGGGGCCCGCTGTACGTTGACGGGCACATCAACGCCATCCTTGTCTGGCTTGGGCGGCGAGTGGTTCCAGAATCCGTTGCACTCCACGTCTCCGTAAGCGGACTTGAGCGGGGCGAAGCGAGTGTCGCCCGACGACTTCCAGTCGACGTAGGCGAGGCTGAGCCATTCGGCGGGGTCCATCGCAGTGGAATGAGAGTCGAGAACCACGAAGCCCGACTTCTCAAGGACGGCTAGTTTGTGGTGATCCATGAACTCCCCCTTCATCCGGGGTACCGGAACAGTCGCCGTCCGACCCCCGAGCGGGTCGAACGGCAACTCCCATGCTGACTCGCGCCACGTTCGCTGTGGGGCCGCAAAGGGCCCCACCTGCAGGGCCAAAGGTCCCGTAACCGGACAATCTGCGCGGGTCAGGCGCGGCGCTGCTCGCGCGCACTCGCGTACAGAACCACCGCTGCCGCCGTGGCCAGGTTGAGCGACTCGGCGCGCCCGTAAATGGGGATGTTCACCAGGCGATCACAGGCCTGAGCCACCTCGCGCGACAGTCCGTGAGCCTCGTTGCCCAGCACCCACGCCGTGGGCGCGGCGAGAACTCCGGAGTCGGCCAGGTTGTCGAGATCGTCGGCGGCGCCACCCGCGGTGCCGAGAACCGTCACGCCGGCCGCGCGAAGCCCGTGGATGACGTCGACGAGGTCGGCACCCGTCACCACGGGAAGGTGGAATAGAGAACCGGTTGTCGCACGCACGCACTTGTCGTTGAACACGTCAACCGAGGCAGCCGAGACCACCACCGCATCGGCGCCAAAGGCGTCGGCGACACGAATGATCGTGCCCGCGTTGCCCGGGTCAGCAACCGAGTCGAGCAGTACCAGCAGGCGGGGGCCTGAGGCGAGAAGATCCTCGATGCCAGGATGCGAGATACGCGCGACCCCCACGATTCCCTGCGGAGTCACAGCGCCGCTGAGCGACTTCAACGCCGCGGGCTCGACCGCCCACACGTCGACGCCCGACGCGACGAGCCGAGACCCGAGGTCACGCGCCGCGGCCGTCGACTCGGACGCGTCGAGAAAAGCCTCCACGAGGAGGCCTGCTTCATGCGCCTCGG
>CALQEM020000141.1:0-9151 GCA_943329595.2 Bifidobacterium breve | reverse complement strand
GCCAGGGCGTCGTTGATCGACTGCCGATCACCCGTGCTGTCGAAGTCCTCGTAGCTCTTGACCCACTTGCCCACGAAGTTGTCCGCGGTGACCGTGCCGAAGCCCGGCGAGGTCACCGGGCCGGTGGCCCTGAGCGAGGCAACGATCGCGTTGGGGTCGAGCGCGATCACGCCGTCGACCGGCTGCTTGCCCGATGCCTCCCACGCCCGCAGCATCTCCTCGCCCGCGATTCGGAAGTCCGGGTGGGCGTTGGAATTGACGAACCTGTCGGGCTTGGAGGTCCTCGCAAAGGGTGCGCTGGAGATGTGGTCCCAGATGATCGGCGGGTTGCCAGGGATGATCTGCGTACTCGTTTGGCCCCGCTCGACCACCCTGAGACGGCCGTTGTCGAACTCGATGACGGCCAGCGACAGGGGTGCCCCTCCGCTCGCTCGCATTTCACCGTTGTTGAGGATCGCGATGAGGTATCGGGCCGGGCGCGTCACCCCCAGAGCCGCTGGCAGGTCGGGTAGAGCGCCCTCGACAGCATTGATCGTGCTCTTCAGTGGGTCGACCGCAGCCCTCAACTCGATCGCGGACTCGCTCAGAGACGAGGTGCCGGGGAACGAGCCCTGCACCTCATCGAGCGACTGAGTGGCCGCTGCGAGATCGGCTTTCGCCTCCTTGACTGCGGTGACCAGCGTGGGGATCGCCGACAGGTTGACGCTGCCGTTGCTGAAGAGTGCACTGGCCCCCTCCGAGCCGGCCACGGAGGCGTAGGCGGCCACCAGCGCGTCGGAGGCCTGCACGGCGGACTCACCGGCTTCGATCAGGTGCTGCACATCGGCCACGGGCACGCTCAGGTAGGGGGCGGCGCCCAGAATCCTGAAGGGGGTTGAGCCTAGGGCGCTGCGAGCAGACTCGAGATCGCCGTAGGCACCGGCGACTCCGGCGCGAGCACCAGGGACATCATCCTTGCTCATGGCCTCCTGTGCGTCTGTGAGGTGGCTCTGGGCCGACTTCGACGCCATCCGAATAGACATGACTCCCCAGACGAACCAGACACCCAGCACGACAAGCACAAGCGCGACCGCGCCCACCATCCATCGCGCTCGGTGGCGAGGCGTCGCAACCTGGCGCTGGTCGGACTCGGTGTGAGCCGCTTCGGGCTCGTGCTCGTGCACAAGTTCTCCTCAACTAGCGGCCGGGGGCGGAGACCAAGAAATTTACCGCCCCACCCTTGTGACGATCACACTACGTGACAGGGTTCCCGCCTCAGGGCGCGAGCCGCCGCAGGAGCGACCGGATGCGCATCAGGAGGCGGCGCCTGCGCGACTCCCACCCTTGGCAATGGCGCCGATAGTCGGAGAAGAGGTCGGCGTCATCGGACGCACCGCTCTCTGCCAGCGAGGCGAGGTACCTCTTGTCTGCGGGGAGGTGCAGCAGGAAATCGTTTGCGAATTCGGAGAGGGGAGGCTGTGGGTGGCGCACCGGAAGGTTCCAGTAGCGGCCGACGATGTCAAGGGCGCCTGCGTCGGCAATGTCGACGCCCTCGCTTCGCATGATCTCGATCGCCGGTGAAACGACCGCCTCGTCGCTCACGTGGTGGAGCGACGGGTAGACCTCGCGATAGACCGGCCATACCTCCTTGGCAGTCCTCACCAGTCTGGCGAAAAACGAGGGCGGCCCAGCGATGAACTCGCCCCCGGTCCAGCGACCGGTCGACCTGCCCCCGCTCAGCAGGGCCAAGTCGGCGAACACCCTGTCAGCACCGTGGGCAGGCACCACCTGGTCAGTGATGTCGTAGCACGCAGGCGTGCCGGCCCTCATGAGTTCGACGAGCGCCGGCGGCACCGCACGCAAGCACACAACGTCGAGGTCGCAGTAGCCCACGTAACCGTGCTGCAGCCGGGCCAGGTGCGAGTACACGTCGAGCTTGAAGTGGGCCGAGTAGAAGCTGATACCCGAGGGAATCTCAACCCTGAAGGGAATCTCCTCAACCACCATCTCGCCAGCCCCATCACCGACTCCGGCCATCACGCGGGCACTGTCATTGGTCAGCAGGGTGAAGTCAACTCCCTGCGCTCGCAGCGACCGCGACAGGCCCAGCGCGTTGAGCGCGTACACGCGCACCTGATCGTCGAAGCTACTCACCCTGACGTTCGCGGCAGTGGTCTCTGACTCGGCAAGGTGCAGCAGGCCGTAGAGGCGCAGACCAGTCACGAGCCCATTCAACTACTCGGTCGCGTGGTTACAGACCCTTACGCGATGGTCCAAGAGAACGAGGCCGTCGCGGTGGCGCCGAAGTTGTCGGTGGCCGTGACCTTGACCGCCTTAGTCTGCCTGCTCGTGGGCTTGCCCGAGATGAGACCGGTGTTCACGTTGATGGTGAGTCCCGACGGGAGGTTCGACGCCGCGTATTTGATGATGGCTGAGGGCGCAGTGTCAGAAGCAACGATCTGCAGGCTGAGAGACACGTTACGCGTCGAGGTCTTGGCGCCGGGGTTAGTGACACTTACTGAAGCGATGTACCAGGTGAAGGAGGTGAACCCGTAGGCCGAGCTGAGGTCGGTCGCCCGCACGCTGACCGTGAAGGTGCCTCCAGCTGACGGCGTTCCGCTGATGGCGCCCGTTGTGCCGCTGATCGACAGGCCGGTTGGCAGGCCGGTGGCAGACCACGACAGGTTCTGAAGCGACTGGTTGTCGGTGGCCGAGTTGGCGAGCGAGAGAGACTTGCCCTTGGCGCTGGTCCTTGATGCGAGGGGTGCCACCACCACGGTGTTACCCCCCACGTTGTTGACGGTCCACGTGAACGAGGTCGTACTCGAACTTCCGGTCGCGTCGGTGGCCTTGACCACCACGGGCGAGTTCCAGACCGCCACCGTGGGCGTACCGGCGATCTCACCCGAGGCCGAACCGATCGACAGGCCCACCGGGAGTCCGGTGGCCGAGTAGGTGATTGCCTGGGTTGCGTCGGATGACGACGCAGCGACCGAGGTGGAGACAGGCGTTCCGACCGTGCCGATCTGATTGCCCGACGTGGCCGAGAACGTGACCGTGGTGACGTTGGAGTTAAACGGCACCGCGCTGATCGCGCAGCCATTCGTCACGTTCGAGAAGTTGCCCTGCACCGCGAACGATCCGGTAGCCAGGGTGATGTTCTGCGAGCCGCCCACTCCGCCAGCGCCGACCCACGCGCACTTGTCGGAGTTCTCGTAGCCGGCAGCGTCCCACCAGCCGCCACCGGGGAACTGGTCGGTGATGGTTTCGGCGTACTCGTGACCCTCGACCATCGTGACACCGTCGACGAGACCGGCTGTTCCACCGTTCACGTAGTTGGCGCCGCACGAGTAGCCGACGTCGGTGAGGTAGGGCAGGTTCGTGTAGGCAAGGGGACCTACCGAGCCACCGTTGGTCCAGTCGTGCCAGGCACACCAGTTCAGCGGCGCGTTGAACCCGCCTGGGTGCAGGCCGGTCGAACTCAGCACCACGTACTGGGTGTTGCGGTTGCTGGCGGGTGTCGTGTTGCCAGCGGTGGTGGCGGCCTTCACGGCCACAGCCGCGATCTGGGCGTCAGAGGCGGTGGTGGGGGCGGCAGTGGCGCCGTCGTAAATCACGCCCGCAAGCGCGCCACCGGTGGGGTAACCCACGTGGGGGACGTTGGCGGGACACACTGTGGCGCCGTAGGCGACTCCCTCGCACAACTCGGTCATGACGCCTGACCAGGTCTCGTTGTTGGTGCCGAGTCCCTTGAAGAACCGCTGGAGCAGAGGAGCAACTCCCATGGGGTCGTTAGTGAACGTCGAGATTCCTGTGCCCGCGTCGACGGACTTCGTTCCCCACTGGCTGCCCCAGAAGACGAGCACTACCTTGGGGGGCCCGGTCGTGACGCCTACGCCGTTGGTGCCACCGTGGTACGACAGCAGGCCGGTTCCCTTGGCCGTGGTGGAGTACTTCGATGCCACCCCCTTGCGCGGGGGATGCTTGACCTTGTCGCCCTGATGGCCTGCGGCCCCCTTAGGGGTGGGTGCCAGCTCAAAGGCAGCACTGGGCGTGGCCAGCCCCACCGCGGCAATCGCGGCGCAGAGAAGTCCGGCCGAGATCATTGGCCGCCTGAGTCGCTCGAACGTCATGCCGTCCTCCAAGGGGATGCCAGTTCTCGAGTCTACGGCTGAAAGTCCGATAAACGGCTATCGGCAGGATGAGCACCGGGCATGAGCGGCCGATGGGGCGCGATTCACCCGAATGGGTGATCGTGATAAGCGACGCTTCCCCGCCTCGGGGACGTGGCACGGTCAGGGAGGCGGGAGCGCGCCCGGGAGCGACACGGGCAGCGCGTCATCTGTCGCGGCCATGCCACGCCCCAGCAGGTAGCCCTGCCCGAAACGCACAGCGCATCGGCGGGCTACCTCGATCTGACGGACCTGTTCAATTCCCTCCATGACGACATCGGCCCCGATAGCCCGCGCAATGCCCACGATCGCGGCCAGGATGTCTTCCTCCCGCTGGGTGGGGTCGGGGCTGACCAGCGTCCGATCGACCTTGATGATGTCGACCGGCAGGTCGCGGAGCCACGACATCGAGTTGTGGCCGGCACCGAAGTCGTCAACTGCTACTCGGAGTCCGAGATCGCGAAGGGCGACGATCTGCCGGGCTGAGGCCGACCGAGAGTCAAGCACGTCACTCTCGGTGATCTCAACCACCATGCGCGACCCTTCGACGCCATGTCGCTCGAGTGTCGCCTCGACCATCGCGACCACATTGGTGCTCGCAAACTGACGGGGAGCAAAGTTGACCCCGATTCGGTAGTAGGTGAGGTCGAACTCTCGCTCCCACACAGCGACCTGGCGCACTGCCTCGTTGAAGGCCCACTCGGACATCACCATGATTTCGTCGCTCGCCTCAGCGGCCTCGAGGAACGCCGCAGGAGAGAGCAGCCCGCGCGACGGGTGCTGCCAGCGCAGCAGTGCCTCGCAGCCCGCCTGCTGGCCGGTGAGCAGATCGACCACCGGCTGGTAGTGAAGTACGAACTCATTGCGTGTCGACGCCTGCACCAGTTCGCCGGCGGTCACTAGCCGGCCCATGAGCGAGGGGCGCTGAGTCTCGTCATAGACCACTGCCCGGCCGCCACCGGCCTCCTTGGCCTCATACATCGCCGCGTCGGCGTTGTGCAGCACATCGTCGGGATCAGCGTGGGGGTCGGGGTCGAGCACGACGCCAATCGACGCTGCTATGCGCACCGACACTCCGGCCACCGTGAGCGGCGCGCCAAGTGAGTCGCGCATTCGGTGGTAGAAGGCCGCGACCTCGTCGGGCCTCGCCATGCCCTCGATCAGCATCACGAACTCATCACCACCGAGGCGGGCGACGGTGTCGGCATCGCGCACCATCGACGCAAGGCGCAGTCCGGCCACGCGAAGGAGTTCGTCACCCACCACGTGGCCGAAGGAGTTATTGACCGTGCGGAGACCGTCGAGGTCGACGAATACCACCGCGAACTGACGGCCGGTGAGCAGCAGCCGACGCTGGGCCTCGAGCAGGCGCTGCCGCAGCAATTGCCGGTTCGGCAGGCCGGTCAACACATCGTGCACAGCCGCTGTGGCGCTCACCGCCGAGCGCGCAGCCTCGGACTCGTCGCGGAATGACCACACCACGCTCCCGTCGCTGAGGCGGGTCATGACGTAGTCGAGTGTGGAGCGCGCCACACCATCGGGGTCGCGCCACACCTGCACCGCCCGGCGCGACAGCCCCGTGAGGTGGGTGAGACGAAGTTCGTCGAGCAGGTCGCGGTCACCTCGTTCGGGCAGGACCGAGGACAGGGGAACGCCCTCGTGCCACATGACCTCCTCGCCACCGCGGGCCGTGCGAAGGGCTTGTCGGGCCATCGAGTTCGACACCAGAACGACCGGTGTTGATGACTCCAACCCCCCGATCTGCACCACGCCATCAAGGACCCCCTCGACGAATTCGACCAGTGGGGCGCCGGCGAGCGACATCAGCCAGCTCCCCCGCCCAGCACCGCGGGACCACTCACGTCGAGGCCTCCATCGACGGTGAGCGTGGTGCCGGTCATGTAGGCCCCGGCCGGTGAGACGACGAAGGCGATCGCAGCGGCCACCTCGTCGGCGGTCTGAAGCCGTCCGAGGGGGATCACCGCCGAGACGTCGGCAGGCGCGAGCCCATAGCGCTCCCAGGCCTCGGTGTGCACGACTCCGGGAGCCACCGCGACGGTACGAATTCCGTGGCGCCCCCACTCGACGGCCAGCGTGCGCATCATCGACTCGACCCCCGCCCGAGCCGCCGACGAGTGCGACATGCCCGGAATACCTCGGTGGGGGGTCATGGTCACGCTCACCACCACGCCTCCGGACTGCGGGATGAACGCCCGTGCCGCGGCCTGGGTGGTGAGGTACCACACGGCGTCGAGGTTGAGCCGCGTCACGGCCCGGAAGCCGTTCATGCTGATGGACTCGGCGGGCGCCACGAACTGGCCGCCGGCGTTGTTCACCAGCACGTCGAGGCCGCCAAGCCCCCCAGGCCCCCCAGGCCCCCCAGGCCCCCCTGCTTCCACGGGAGACAGCACCCGGTCAAGCAGTGCGTCGACCTGCTCGACCTCGCGCACGTCTGCGGAAACGACGACCACCGGGTGAGCCGGGGAGTCGGCGAGCGCCGCTGTCTCAAGCAGCGCATCGTCACGGCGTCCGCTGATCGCGACGTGAGCGCCCGACCGGGCGAACAGCAGCGCCGTGGCACGACCGATACCGCTTCCTCCACCGGTGACCAGCACCCGGCGGCCGGCGAAGGCGTCGCGCGCGAAGAGGGCCACCGCATCCGGAGACGAGGGCGCAGGCATAGCGACAGGCTAGCCCGCGTCAGTCGGCATCGAGGCTGGGCTGCCTCGCCGCACGCACCATCACATGTGCGGCGAGAGACAGGTTGAGCTCGGCGTACTCTCCGCCCGTGCCCACGATTACTCCCCCGCCCTCCGACGCCAGCACCTTCACGGTCTCGCCCGGAAGAGCGCGCGCCGCAGCCAGACGCCTCATCACCTCAGGGTCGTCGTGCACGGTCTCACCGATGCGCCGGATGGTGACCCACTCCGCCTGAGCGGTCCGGAAGTCGGAGAGCGGGCGCAGCCCCTCCTCCGCCTCAGGACCGGGCTCGTCGGGGAGTCCGGGGATCGGATTGCCGAATGGCGACACCGAAGGGTGTCCGAGAATCTCGAGGATGCGACGCTCAACCGTGTCGCTCATGACATGCTCCCACCGACAGGCCTCAGCGTGAACCGTCGCGAGGTCGAGGTGCAGCATTTCGACCAGCATGCACTCGGCCACACGATGCCTCCGCATCACCCGTGTGGCGAGGTCGAGGCCCACGTCGGTGAGTTCGAGATGCCTGTCGTCGCGCACGGTGATGAGGCCGTCGCGCTCCATGCGCGCCACAGTCTGAGAAACCGTGGGGCCGCTCTGCCCTAGGCGCTCGGCGATACGTGCCCGCATCGGCGCGATGCCCTCCTCCTGCAATTCGAACACCGTTCGCAGGTACATCTCGGTGGTGTCGATCAGGTCGCTCACGGGCGATTCCCTCCGGCGGTTCCGGGAGCGACGCAGTCGGTCGTCCTCGGCAGGCACCCGAGCCAGCCGGGCGCGCGACCCCATTCTCCCCTAGGCTGACGCGTCATGCCCACAGTGCACTGGTTTCGGCGCGATCTCCGTCTGTGTGACAACCCTGCACTGCTCGCGGCCGTCGATCAGGCCAGGGCCGAGGGTGACGGGCAGGTGACCCCCCTTTTCGTGATCGATCCGGCACTGTGGGAGCCCGCGGGAAGCGTGCGCCGAGCTGCCCTCGTGGCCTCACTCGCGTCGCTCTCGGACTCGCTCGGAGGTCGACTTCTGGTTAGATCCGGACACCCCGCCACGGTCGTCGCCGAGGTGGCACGCTCGGTGGGTTCGCGCGAGGTGCACGTCGCCTCAGACTTCGCGCCCTACGGATTGGCCCGTGACACACGTGTCGAGGCAGCCCTGGCTCAGGTTGGGGCCGAGCTCGTTCGCACCGGCTCGCCCTATGCCGTCGCGCCCGGACGCGTGCGTAAGGGTGACGGCACCCCCTACCGCGTCTATACGCCCTTCTACCGGGCGTGGCTGGCGCACGGCTGGCGCGCCCCGGCGCTCGACTGCCCCAACGATGTCGAGTGGCGTAGCTCACCCGACAGCGAACCGCTACCGATGTCGCCCGACCTCGGAGCCCTCGTGCTTCCGCCGGCGGGCGAGCCGGCCGCACTCGCGCGCTGGCATGCCTTCCGCGACGCTGCGCTCGCCAGCTACGACGAGAGGCGCGACCTGCCCGCCGTCGCAGGTACGTCCGGGCTCTCGGCCGCCCTGAAGTGGGGCGAGATCCATCCCCGCACGCTGCTGCGCGACCTTGCCGACCAGCCCGATTCAGAGGGCGTCACCGTGTTCCGCAAGGAGATTGCGTGGCGCGAGTTCTACGCTGACGTGCTGCTGCACCACCCGCGTAGCGTCAGCGAGAGTCTCGACCCGCGCTTCGCCGCCATGCAGCACGACGAGGGCGAGGTCGCTGACGCACGGTTTAACGCCTGGTGCCACGGGCGCACGGGCTACCCGTTCGTCGACGCGGGCATGCGCCAACTGCTGGCCGAGGGCTGGATGCACAACCGGGTGCGCATGGTGGTGGCCTCGTTCCTCGTGAAGGACCTCCACCTGCCGTGGTGGCGGGGAGCCGAGTGGTTCATGCGCTGGCTTCGCGACGGTGACGTGGCCAGCAACCAGCACGGGTGGCAGTGGGCGGCGGGCTGCGGCACCGATGCGGCGCCGTACTTCCGCGTGTTTAATCCGGTGTCACAGGGCTTGCGCTTCGACCCGGCGGGCGATTATGTGCGCGCCTACATCCCCGAGCTGCGCCATCTGCCCGGCAGGTCGGCCCACGAGCCGTGGAGCGCGCAGGGGCAACTCGGCGAGCTCACCAGTGGCGAGGAGGGGTACCCCGCCCGAATCGTCGACCACGGGGTCGAGCGTGAGGAGTGCCTGCGTCGCTTCGCGAGCCTGCCACGTCGCACGTAGTGCCGATGCGACACTGAGCGCATGACGCGCGTTGCGGTGATCTCGCTCAAGGGCGGCACCGGCAAGACCACGGTCTGCCTCGGACTCGCGGG